>JBEINY010000116.1:0-4855 GCA_040377855.1 Prochloraceae cyanobacterium
GCCCCCCGCAACCCCCTGGGCCTGCCCCTGGATCCGGAACTGCCGGCGGCAGACCACAGCGCCACCCTGCTCCAGGGACTGCGACGGGCCGGATTGCGCACGGTCGGATGGTTTGAATTCGGCCTGATGGCGCCCGCAGGAGCGTCCTGGTTGAACGGCAGGGACGACCTGCTGTTGCGCACCCGCAGCGGAGAGACCCACTGGCTGGAAGGGGGCAGAATCCGAAGGGTATGGCTGAATCCCGCCGCGCCGGCCGTGCAGGAGGGGTTGGTGGCCCTGGTGGTGGATGCCTGCACCCGCCTGCCGGTGGATGTGATCCAGTTCGATGATCACCTCGGCTATCCGGCGGACTTCGGCTATGACCCCCTGACCTTGGGGCAGTGGCGCAGCACCTTGGCAGGCGCTGCCGACCCTGACCCCGACCCGGATGATCCTGCCTGGCGGGCCTGGCGGGCCGATCGGATCACGGCCCTGCTGCGTCAGATCAGAGTTGCCATGGCACGGGAGTGCCCCGGGGTGGCACTGTCGATCTCCCCCAATCCCCAGGCCTTCTCCTACCGGATGTACCTGGCCGACTGGCTGGCTTGGGTCCAGGAGGGGCTGGTGGATGAGGTGGTGGTCCAGCTGTACCGGGATTCACCGGCCGCCCTGGCGAGGGAGTTGGCCCAGCCCTCCATTCGTCAGGCCATGGCCCGGGTGCCGGTGCGGATCGGCCTGCTCGCCGGTCTCAAGGGTCGGATCCGCCCGTTCAGCAGCACCGAGCGGGACATCGCGCTTGTGCGGGGCCAGGGCATCGAAGGCGTCGACCTGTTCTTTTACGAGACCGCCCGGGAGCAGCGGCAACCCCGGCCGGTGCTCCCTGACACCGGGGGCAACCCGGGCCTGGGCGCTACTTTGCAACCGTGAAATCCCTATGGAACCGCCGGAACCTGGGCCTCCTGCTGGGAGGAATCGTGGTGGTAGCCCTGGCCAGGGGACTGTGGCCCCGAGGGGATGAGGGCCGCCGCCGTCCCCCCGTGGCCGTGGCCGTGAGCAGCGCCCGAGTCGGCGACCTGCCTGTTTCCTACCCCGTGACCGGCGAAGTGACCGCCCTGGCCTCAGCCGCGATCCAGGCCCAGGTGGGCGGAGTGTTGCAGCAGGTCTACTACCGGGAGGGTCAGGAGGTGCAAGCCGGCACCCCCCTGCTCGGGCTGGATCGGGCCCCCTTTCTGGCCGCCCTCGGCCAGGCCCGCGCCAACAGCGAGAAGGCCCGGGCCCGGCTGCTCGAGGCCCAGGCCCAGGCGCGCCGCAGCCAGACCGAAGCCCGGGCCGCCTCTGTCCGGGCCGGCCGCTACGCCCGCCTGCGCAACCTCGGTGCCGTCAGTCAGGACCAGGCCGACCAGTTCCGCAGTGAAGCCGAGGCCCTGGCGGCCAGTGCCAGCAGCAGCCGCAGTGCCGTCGTCAGTGCCCGGGCCGACCTGACGGCGGCCCGGGCGGCCGAGGCGGTGGCCCGGCTCAACCTCGATCGCACCACCATCCGCTCGCCGATCCAGGGCCGCACCGGTCAGCTCAAGGTCACCATCGGCAACGTGCTGCGGGAGGGGCAGGGCCAGACCCTGCTGGTGGTCAATCAATTCGAGCCGATCAATGTCCGCTTCTCGGTGCCGCAGGACCTGCTGGCCAAGGTGCGCCCGGGCATGCAGCTGCGGCTCAGTGATGGCCAGAGCGGTGAGGTGCGCACCATCGACAACGCCATCGATGCCAGCACGGGCACCACGGCAATCAAGGCCAGCTTCAGCAACCGCGACAATCGGCTGATCCCCGGACAGTTCGTCAAGGGGGAGCTGAGGCTCAACACCCTGCACCAGGTGGTGCTCGTGCCGGAGATCAGCGTTCAACGGGGCCAGAAGGGGCCCTTCCTCTGGCTGGCGGTCAAGGGACGGGCCCGGCCGCGGCCGGTGGAGATCGGGCCCAGTGCCGGTGGTCTGGTTGCAATCCTGAGCGGTCTCAGCGCCGGCGAGATCGTCATTACCAAGGGGCAGTTCGCCCTCAGCCCTGACGCTGAAGTGAGCACCGGCGGCCCGGCTGGGGATCAGGGATCCGCCCCTGGCCAGCCGCCACGGCCACCGGCTCCCTGAGCACCCCGATGGATCTCTCCCCCCTGATCCGGCGCCCGGTGGCGACCCTGGTGCTGATGGTGGCCCTGGTGATCTGGGGTGCGGTGGGTTTTCTGCAACTGCCGATCAGTGATCTGCCCAGCATCGACGTTCCCACCCTCCAGGTGAGCGCCTCCCTGCCAGGCGCCAACCCGGAGACCATGGCCACGGCCGTGGCCACCCCCCTCGAACAGCAGTTCTCCAGCATCGCCGGGCTGAGCACGATGAGCTCCTCCAGCGCCCAGGGAAGCACCCAGATCAACCTGCAGTTCGATCTCAACCGGGATATCGACGCCGCGGCCCAGGACGTACAGACCGCCATCAGCCAGGCCTCGCGGCTGCTGCCACCGGAGATGCCCCGCGCGCCCGCCGTGCGCAAGGTGAACCCGACGGAACAACCGATCCTCTATCTGGTGCTCAGCTCGGACCTGTTGCCCCTGACCGAGGTGACCAGGGTCGCCCAGGTCGACATCGCCCAGCGGCTGTCCCGCCTGGAGGGCGTATCGCAGGTTCAGATCTATGGGGCCCAGAACGATGCGGTGCGCATCCGGATCGATCCCCAGGCCCTCAGCGCCAAGGGCATCGGCCTCGATGAAATCGGAGCGGCCATCAAGGCCGGCAATGCCAATGTGCCCACCGGCAACCTGTACGGGCCCGAACGGACCTACAGCCTCGAGGACACCACCCGGATGGATCGGGCGGAGCCCTATCGCCACCTGGTGATCGCCATGCGTCAGGGCTCACCGGTGCGGCTCGAGGATGTGGCCAAGGTGAGCGACGGGGTCGAGAACGAACGGCTGGCGAGCTGGTTCAACGGCAGCCGCTCCATTGTGGTGGCGATCCTGCGCCAGCCCGGCAGCAACACCGTGTCGATCGCTGAGGCGATCCGCCGCGACCTGCCGGAGCTTGAAGGGCAGATCCCTGGCGCGATCCGCATGGAGGTGCTCTTCGATCGCTCCGAAGCGATCAAAGAAGCCATTCACGATGTTGAACTGACCCTGTTGCTGACCATCGCCCTGGTGGTGGGGGTGGTGGCCCTGTTTCTGGGCACCGGCATCTCCACCCTGTTGCCTGCCCTGGCGATCGTGATCTCCCTGGTGGCAACCTTTGGGGCCATGAAAGGGCTGGGCTATTCGCTCGACACCATCTCGCTGATGGCGCTCACCCTCAGTGTGGGCTTCGTCGTTGATGACGCGATCGTGATGGTGGAGGCGATCGTGCAGCGTCAGGAGGAGGGGGACAGCCGCTGGCAGGCCGCCCTCCGGGGCTCCCGGGAGATCGGACCCACGATTGTGTCCATGACCGTTTCCCTGGTGGCAGTCTTCATTCCGATCCTGTTTCTCGGGGGACTGCTCGGTCGGCTGTTCCGGGAATTTGCCGTCACCCTCAGCCTGGCGATTGTGTTCTCGGGCCTGGTGGCCCTCACCCTGACGCCGATGCTGGCGGCCCGGCTGCTGCCTGCCCCCGGCAGCACAGCCCAGGGGCCCCTCGTGCTGCAGCGCTTTGAGCGGGCTTTCGAACGGTTGAAGGGCTTCTACGGCCGCACCCTGGCGGCGGCCCTGCAACGACCGAAGCCCATTCAGGCCGCCTCGGCGGGCCTGCTGGTGCTGGGCCTGGTGCTGCTTCTGGTGGTGCCAAAGGGCTTCATCCCCGATGTCGACACCGGCCAGCTGACGGTGATCACCCAGGCCGCCGAGGGCACCTCCTTTGCAGAGATGGCTCGCCTGCAGGAGGACGTGACCCGTCGGGCATCCCGCCATCCCGCCGTCGAGGGGGTGAACAGCACGGTCGGCTCCGGTGGCCCCAATGCTTCCGCCAATGCCGGTCGCCTGTTTGTGAAGCTCAAACCGAGGAGCGAGCGCAGCGAGGATGCCCAGACGGTTCAGCGCCAGCTGCGACGCCAGTTGAACAGCGTTCCAGGCATCCGCGCCTTCGTGAAACTGCCCCCTGCCGTGAACATCGGCACCAGCTCAGGCAAGGCTCAGTACCAGTTCACGATCAGCGGCAGCGATCCCGCCGCCCTGCTGGCTGCGGCGCCCACCTTCGAGACCCACCTCAAGGCCCTGCCGGGGCTGACGGATGTCAACAGCGACCTGCTGCCAAACAATCCAACCCTGGCGATCCACGTCGACCAGGAACGGGCGGCGGCCCTGGGGGTTAATGCCACCCGGCTTCAGAACGCCCTGCGCCAGGCCTACGGCGACAACCAGGTCTCGACGATCTACCGGGCGGACGGGCAATACGCCGTGATCGCTGGGGTGGAGATGGCGGTCCAGGACGACCCCAGCGACCTGGGGCGGCTCTCGATCCGCAATGACCGGGGCACGCTTGTGCCCCTCGACACGATCGCCGACTTCGAGGAGACCGATGGGATCGTGGCCATCAACCACAGCGGCCAGCTGCCGGCCGTGACCTTCTCCTTCAACCTGAGGCCCGGCACCTCCCTCGACACCGTCACCGATCGGATCCGCAACCTGGCCGCCAGGGACCTGCCCGCGTCAATCCGGGGGTCGTTTCAGGGAACGGCCAAGCTGTTCGAGGAGTCGCTGACCGGCCTGCCCCTGCTGCTGGGGGCCGCGGTGCTGGTGATCTACGGGGTGCTGGGCATCCTTTATGAGGACCCAATCCATCCCCTGACGATCCTCACCAGCCTGCCGTCGGCGGCGGTGGGAGGACTGCTGGCCCTGATGCTGCTGGGTTCCGAACTGAACCTGTACAGC
>JBEINY010000039.1:0-17802 GCA_040377855.1 Prochloraceae cyanobacterium
GGCCTGGTCGGCCACCCGCCTCTGGCACCAGGAGGCCTGGAGGGCCACCCAGCATTGGAGCGACAGGGCCTGGGCCGCCACCACCCATTGGAGCAGCGCTGCCTGGACCGCCTCCGGCCGCTGGGGGGCGCAGGCCTGGCAAGCGATGGTGCACTGGCTGAACGGACCCGAACGCCAGGCCCCGGCGGAGAACAAGCCCTCCTTGATGATGGCTGCCGCCTCCGCCTCCGCCTCCTCCGCCCCGGGAGCCTGGGAGGCCACCAGCCGCTGGATCGACCCCGTCTGGACAGCCAGCGGCGCTCTAGAACCCGAGAGCGGGGATGCCCTGCTGCTGGGAAGCCCCGGAGGGGAGCAGCTCCAGGGCCATGACGGCGCCGACATCCTGGATGGCCTCGGCGGTGACGACCACCTGGTCGGGGGCCAGGGCAACGACCTTCTGATCGCCGGCACGGGCAGCAGCCACCTGGAGGGCGGCACCGGAGCCGACAGCTTCCTGATCAACACCCCGGGCGAGGGCCTGGTGGTGATCGAAGATTTCGATCGCAGCCAGGGGGATCGGCTTCTCGTCAATGCCGGCAGCCTGCGACTCGGCAGCCGCGCAGAACTGGCGGAGGACCGCCTCATCTACGACAGCGAGAGCGGCAGGCTCTGCCTGGATCCCGATGGCAGCGGCCCTGAGCAGGCCTGCAGCCTTGCCCTGCTCCTGAATCGGCCCGCCCTGGAGGCTGGCGACATCACCCTCTGGCGCCAGCCGATCGCGCCGCGGCTGACCCAGTTCAGCGCCGAGCTTCTCCCCCGGGAGCGCAACGCCACCGGCCGCGAGGTGCGCCTGGCCTGGGATGCCTTCGATCCCGATTCGAGCGCCCTGATCCGGCTGCGCTGGAGCCGTCCGGCGGATCAGCAGAGCGGTGTGATCGCCGAGGGCCTGCCGGAGCGGGATGGCAGCGGCAGCCTGGTATGGAACAGCTCCGCCCTCCAGGCCGGGCTCTATCAATTGACGGCCGAGATCGAAGACGGGGAGCACGATCCGATCCCGCTGGACCAGACCCTGGAGCTGACCCTGCCCCCCCAGGTCGGCACGCCCCTGCGGGTCAGCCTCAGCGCCCCGGAGGCCCCGATCGCTCCGGGTGGATGGATCAGCGTCACCCTCACCGCGGACAATCCAGCCCCAGCCCCCTGCAACGACGCCTCCCTGCTGCTCGAGCTGCCGGCCGGTGTGGTGCTGGGTGGGGTCGAGCCCACGGGCACCGACCCGACTGGCCTCGGAGGGGGCCCTGGGGATGCGGTGATGGCTGTCCTGGCCGATCCCGGCGTGTCGATCGTCCTGGGCTCCCTGGCCGCCGGGGAACGGCGCAGCCTCCGCCTCCGCCTCCAGATGCCGGAAGGAAGCGCAGCCCCGAGCCATCGCATCCGGGCCTGGGCAGCGGCCGATGGGGGCAGCCCGGCCCTCAGCCCCCTGACCTCGGAGCTGACCGTGCGGGTGGACCCACCCCGTCAACCGGATCTGGTGATCACGGGCGACCAGGCCCCCGGAGCCCAGGGATTGAACAGGTCCTTCGACAGCCTGCGCACCGTGGTCAATCGGGGCACGGCCGCCGCCGACAACGTGATGCTCACGGAGGTGATCCCCTCCGGGATGCTGGTGAAGGGTGTCTCGGGCGCTGAGATCCATGAGATCGCCGACGGGGTGATGCGCTTTGCCCTTGGCACCTTGCAACCCGGAGAGCAACGCACCGTGAGGCTGTCCCTGAGCTCCATGGTGGCGGGCAAGCTGACGGCCCTCTCGGAGGTGAGCAGCAGCCAGGCCGACGGCGATCCACTCACCAACGGGGCCAGCACGACCTACACGATCCAACCAAGCCTGCCGCCCGCCGCCGACCTCCAGCTCTCCCTGACGGCCAGCAACCGCAATCCGGCCCTGGGGGAGAGCCTGGTTCTGAGCGCAACCCTCACCAACCAGGGTCCCGGAGATGCGGCCGGACCGCTGGTCGCCATCCCCTGCCCCGAGGGCCTGGTGCTCGAATCGGTGCAGGCGGAACGGGGCAGCTACAACCCCTCCGATGGGCTCTGGGATGTGGGCAGCCTCGGGCTGGGGGCCAGCACCACCCTGCGGCTGTTGACCCGGGTGCGGCGGGAAGGACTCTGGCTGGCGGCAGCGGAGGTGGTGGATCAGGCGGATCCCGACCGTGATTCGCTCGCCGGCAACGGTCGCCCGGGGGAAGACGACCAGGCGATCGTGGCCATCCGCGCCGGCAGCCAGCCGGTCACCACCGTGCAGGTGGTCGAGGGCCCCCGCGCCATCGCCAGTGGCGGCCTGGAGCCGATCGCCATCCCGCTCACCTACACCAGAACCGGCGAAACAACGGGCACCCCCCGCGCAGACGGCCTCGAGCTCGCCCTGCACTTCGACAGCCGGGCCCTGGACTTCGCCGGGCTCTCCCAGGTGATCAGCCCCCCGACCCAGACCGTCCGGATCGAGGATGACCAGGAGGATGGCGACCGCAACCCCGCCACCGACAAGCGGGTTGTGCTGCGCTGGGAGGAGGGCACCTTGAACGTCCCGGACCGTGATGGGGCGACGCCCCTGGTCACGGCCAGCTTCCGTCCGACCATCTCCTTCACCGACACCCTGATCGGGCTTTCGGCGGGGACCCCCGTGGCGGGCCGCGGCTTTGCCGGCGATCCGATCGCGGTGCAGCGCACGCCCTGGACCCTCGACATCGATGGGGACGGGCGGATCGACAACAGCAGCGACGGGGCCCTGCTGCTGCGGTATGCCTTCGGGTACGGTCCGGGCCCGGACCTGATCCGCCACCTGATCGGTACCCATGCCCGGCGTCGCAGCGCCGAAGCGATCGGCGCCTATCTGCAGGATGGGGTCCGCTCAGGGCTGCTGGATCTCGATGGCAATGGACGGTTCGACGCCCTCACCGACGGGCTGATGGTGATCCGCTACAACGACGGCACCTTCGCCGGTGACCGTCTCACGGACGGTGCCCTGGCGAGTGATGCCACCATCACCAGCAGCAGCGCCATCGCCGCCCACCTGCAGCGACTGACGACACTGCTCTGAATGCCCCGCCATCAACGACCGCGTCCCCATGCGTTTCTCCAGCCTGAGGCTTCGTTCCCTGATTGCCGGCCTGACCCTGCTGCTGGGCCAGGCCGTCCTCCCGACTCCGGCGCAGGCGATCGAAGAGGTGGTGATCTCAATCCCCCTGCTCGAGAGCGACTTCGTGGTGCGGGTCGATGAACTCCGCAATCCGGACACCCTCTGGCTCGGCACGAGTGACCTCGCCCAGCTGAACCAGGCCACCGACGGCAGCCTGGCGCGCCAGATGGTCACCCTGTTCAACGACCCGCTCCCCCTCGGGCGCCAGAGGGTGACCACGGAGCTGCTCGGCAACGCCCTGGCCGAACAGGTGCTCCTGATGCTGTCGTCCCTGATCCGGGTCGACGGCCTGCCGACCAGGCTGTCGGATCAGCAGCTGCTCACGGCAGTTCAGCAATCCGCCAAGCAGGGACCGACCAGCCTGCGCAGTTTCCTGGAGGCCATCCCGGGCCAGCGGGCCAGGATTCGCATTGATGAGGCCTTCCTGCGAATCCAGCGGCTGCTGCGCCAGCAGCGGCAGGGGCAGGAGCTCGTGGCCAACCCCAGGGGCAGTGCCCCTGGGGTTGGCCCGGCACCGATCCTCAGCCCCGGCAACGATCCGGTGGGGCGTTCCCAGGTGGACCTGATGGTGAAGCATCGCAGCGAGCCCCTGCAGGTGGTGGTGCTGCGGCCCCAGGCCGGCGCCAATGGCCAGCTGGTGGTGATCTCCCATGGGCTCTGGGACAGCCCTGAGAACTTTGAGGGTTGGGCCAACCACCTGGCCTCCCACGGCTACACCGTGATCCTGCCCCGGCACCCCGGCAGTGATCAGCTGCAGCAGCAGGCCATGCTCGCCGGCCAGGCACCACCCCCCTCCGCGGAGGAACTGCGGGCCAGACCCCTGGATGTGATCGCAAGTCTCGATGCGGTGGCGGCTGGCCGCATCCCGGGCCTGCAGAAGGTGAACACCGACCGGGTGACCGTGATCGGCCATTCCTGGGGGGCCACCACGGCCCTGCAGCTCGGAGGGGCACGCCCCTCCGACGTCCTGCTGCGGCAGCGCTGCAACGACCTCAATGACCCGGACCGCAACCTGAGCTGGATCCTGCAGTGCAGCTTCCTGCAATCCGCCGATCAGGCAAGTCTGGCGGATCCCAGGATCAAGTCCGTGATCGCCGTCAGCCCGGTGGTGAGCCTGCTGTTCGCCCCAACCAGGGACAAGGGAAACCTCAATGCCCGCACCTTGGTCGTGAGCGGCACCAACGACTGGGTGGCACCCTCCGGACCTGAGGCGATCATGCCCTTCCGCGCCCACGACAACCCGACGCAGCGCCTGGTGCTGGTCGACAAAGGCGACCACTTCAACCTCCGGCGCACGGCCAAGGAGGGCGCCGGCCCCCTGCGCGCTCTGTTGCTGGAATGGGTGAGCCAAAACCAGCTCCCGGCCACCCGCTGGCAGGACGATGAGCTGGTGCTGGTGGATGTCAGCCCTCAGGTGCTGAGCATGCCAGCAGCTGGATCCAGCCCAACACCTGGCACCAAGGCATCCCCCTGATCCGGTCTCCCCCCTCAGGGGGGGCTGAGCTCCCCGGTCTCATGGGCATGCACCGTGTTGCTGGCGGGCATCCAGTAGCTGAGCTCCTGGTGCCAGAAGGGCCGTCCCGGCAGCCGCTCCATCGTCAGGGTGGTGCCGGCCATGGCTGTCATCAGCCGACCGAATTCGAGGGGAGAGAGATCCGTCTTGATGTCCTGCCCGGCAATGGCGAGCAGCTGGGGAACCCGGGCAAGGGTTCCGGGATCAGCAAGCTTGCGGAAGAGGGCATGCAGCACCAGTTTCTGGCGCTCCATACGGCCGATATCGCCGAGTTCATCGTGGCGGAACCGGAGGAAACCCTCCAGGTCTCGGCCCCGCAGCACCTGCCTGCCGGGATAGAGATCAATCACCAGACCCTGGGTTCTGTCCACATAGGCCATCCGTTTGGGCACATCCACCTCCACCCCACCCAGGGCATCGGCGGCATGCTGCACGGCATCCAGATTGACGATCACGTAATGGTCCTGGGGTGCACCCAGCAGCTGCCCGAGCTCCTGCTTGACCGCCTCGATGCCACCCGTGGCGTAAAGGGCATTCGCCTTCAGCACGCCGTAGCGATCCGATTCAACGAAGGTGTCCCGCGGCACCTGGGTGAGGGTGGTCTTGCCATTGCCCAGCTGGACGCTGAGCATCACATCGGTGTTGGCGGCCACCTTGTCGGTGCCGAGGATCACGATGCGCCCCTGGCCGAGCCAGAGGGGCGGCACCAGGCTCGTCAGGTTGCCGGATCCATGGAAGATGCCGGCCAGGGCCGGTCCCACCAGCTTCGGCAGGGGACCGCTGAGGCCATAGCCGAGCGCCAGGCCGAGGGCAAAGGGCAGCAACGGTCGCGAGGGGCCCTTGCGGGGCCGTCCGGCGGGCTTCCTCGCCGGCGGCCTCTGTCCACCTCCACCTCCACCTCCGGCACCACCACCACCACGACCTCCCCTGCGGGGATCGGCTGAATCATCGGGTCCCTGGCGACGGTCCCTGTTGGGATCCTGCAGCCGGTCCGATGGACCGTTGCGTCGCGGCTGGCGACGGGGTTCCAGATCGGAGACCGGCTTCCGGTCGGCCCGGGCACGGCGGCGGTTGGGTTGGGCCTGGGACATGGACACGGATGCTGGGCGCACCATAAGGGGCCAGACCCCGCTCCACCAGGGGGCTCAGACCGCTGATCCCACCTGCACGCAGGCGGCTGCCGCATCGGCGCGGCGGCGGGCTTCCGCCTCGGTGGCGCCGCGGGCCAGGGCCACCCCCATTCGACGCCAGGGCCGGGCTTCGGTTTTGCCGAACAGCAGCAGCTCCGTCTCGTCCTCCTGGAGGGCGGCCGCGACACCGTCAAAGCGCACCTGCGCGGCGGCCTCGCTGGCCAGGATCACCCGACTGGCGGCCGGACCGAGGGAGCGGATCGCCGGGATCGGCAGGCCAAGCACGGCCCGCAGGTGGAGGCTGAATTCACTGAGGTTCTGGCCCACCAGCGTCACCAGGCCGGTGTCGTGGGGCCGGGGTGAAAGCTCCGAGAACACCACCTCCTCCTGCCCCGGTTCACCGCACAGGAAGAATTCGACGCCGAACAGACCCGCACCGCCGAGGTGATCGGTGACCTTGCGCGCCATCGCCTGGGCGGACGCCAGCTGGGCAGGCGTGATCTGGGCCGGCTGCCAGCTGCACTGGTAGTCGCCGCGGGCCTGGATGTGGCCGATCGGGGGGCAGAAGAGCGTCGGACCCTGCCAGGGCTTCACCGTCAGCAGGGTGATCTCCAGATCAAACCGCAGAAACTCCTCGACGATCACGCGGGTGCCGAGGCCCCGGGCACCGGCCTGGGCCGCCTGCCAGGCCGCCGGGATCTCCGCGGGGGAGTGGACCACGCTCTGGCCCTTGCCGCTGGAGCTCATCACCGGCTTGACCACCACGGGCCAGCCCAGGGGTGCGGCGGCCGCCGCCAGCTCCTCGGCGCTTTCGGCATAGGCAAAGCGGGCCGTGCGCAGGCCAAGCTCATGGGCGGCCAGATCACGGATGCGGTCGCGGTTCATGGTCACGGCCGTGGCCCGGGCCGTGGGGATCACGGTGATCCCTTCGGCCTCCAGCTCCGCCAGGGCATCCACCGCCAGGGCCTCGATCTCAGGAATGACCACATCGGGGCGGTGGCGCCGCACCACGGCCTTCAGGGCCTCCGGATCGGTCATGGCGATCACCTCGGCGACATCCGCCACCTGCATCGCCGGGGCGCCGGCGTAGCGATCCACCGCCACCACCCGACAACCAAGGCGCTGGGCGGCGATCGCCACCTCCTTGCCCAGTTCACCACTGCCCAGCAGCAGCACCGTGCGGGGGAAGGGGGCTTCGGCCGGTGCGGGCGACAGCGGGGACGGGCTCATGGCGCAGGCGAGCAGGAACAAATCGGGGCGGGGTGTCGGCCGCCTGCCGATCCCGATCATCCTCGCGAGCAATGTCCTGCTAGAGAAGGCCCACCTGCCCGCCGAGGCCGTGCCCCTGCCGCCCCCTGCCCTGCCCCTTGGCTTCAGCACCGCCGGCGATGCCGCCGACGGCCTCCTGTTCGGCTGGGATCTGGCCACGGTGCAGCAGTGGGTGCTGATCTACCTCGGGCTGTCGTCCCTCGGTTTCATCATCGTCTGGGTGGTGGGCTACCTCAGGCGGAAGTGAGCGTGGCCAGGGGGCCATCCAGGGGCACCAGACGCGGGCCGGGCTCGCTGCAGAGCGAGTCCTGCACTGCTTGTGGCCTCAGGGGCTCAGCTCATCATTGATGGAACGACGGATCCGTTCCAGGGAGGTCTGCCATGAATCCGCTGAAGGCTTCTGCAGGCGGTAACGATTGAGCGAGCGAATCGTGAGTGCGATCAATCCATGTAGGAGATCAGGCAGAGATGGGAGCCTGGGCCAACGCAATGTTGAACTCCAGAGCCGACGGCGGATCAGCCAGCGCTTGACCGCTTCCAGACTCCGGCCATGGCGCGTGGAGAGCCATGGGAAGCGCTTGAGTTGACGTCGTCTGAACAACAGGCGCTTCTCGATCTCAAGCCTGATGAGGTGATGGATAGACCTGTCCAAGGTACTTACAAATTTCTACCCGTAGTAGGCATCGATTGCCTGGAGATGATCGTCATCGAGATAGCTCCCGCAGCGGCGACAGCACAGGAGTGACCTGCTGCCATGCCGGTCCATAGCGCCAACAAGGATGCACGAGCATTTCCCAAGAACGCACAGCTGCTCTGTGCTCGTCCCGTCCTGGCAAGGGTGGGGTGGAGCGGCCAGAAGTGGGGGATTGGGAGATGGGGGAGCACGCCCGGGCTTCGGGTGCTGGCGACTGCCGGCTGGGATCGGGCGGATGGCCTCGGTTTCTTACAGGCAGACCATGGTTCTCGGACCCGTGAACCAGACCTGCAAAGGGGCAAGCCTGGGAGAGAACCCTATGCTGGAGTTGGCTTTTATGGACGACTACGGCAACCAGGCTGACATGGTTCACGGAAGGCGATCACGAGGCAAGCGTGGTTCACGGAACCTGCCAAAAAAGAGTTGGATGAACAGAGCAAATTCTTGAATGAACCAACTCAGTCACAGTGCCTATTGCCTGAAATGGGCTGGGCTGCCAAGCATATCCCTGAATTCCAATACTGAAACTTAAGAATGGCTGCTGTGGAGCTTGCACAGCACGAACGGAGGGATACTAGACAGACACTTCGAGAAGGCCTCGAAGAGTATTACGCACTGAACCCTCAAATCACCCCGCCTGATTCACAACCAGCCGATTTTTCTGAGATTCTACGCGGCCACGACGTGGGCCAGTATTTTTGGCTGTGATACGGGCATGTACGACGAGCCAAAGATCTTGCCCCTTTTCTGGTGGACAACTGAATGCACATTTGTCGCTTATCTAAAAATGAAAGACTCTCCGGCCGTTGACATAACGTATGCCGACATGATCCGGGAAAGGGTAGGCTTTGGCTGTTTGTATCCGTTCCAAAGGTCCTGCCTGGATTGTTGCCCGAGCTTGTAAGGATTTGGTCAAGAACTCGCAAATAGGCCAAGCGGCTGCCCTTCCTGGAGTATGAACAGCTTCTCGACCGCCAACTTGGCTCTATCCGAGCTGAGTTCAATATTCATCAGTTCCTGAAATGAGCTTCAACTTACGAAAGATGATGCCATCCAACACCCAGATGCAGAAGGCGGGATGTTCGAACCCTAGGAGCGTGTCATACAGAGATCAGGGAGAGGCCTCTCCACAGACGCCCTGACATTTGCCCAAACCTAGTAACACCAATGGATCTAGGCAAAGTCATTCCGCCCCTGGAACCCCGAGCAGACACTGCGGCTGCCGCCATCACCTGTGGATTGGTTGCCGGAGAATCACTGGCGTTCTTCCTTCTCAATCTGGCCGCTGAGCTGGATCTGGAGGCGATCCACGCCGTCTACCGGCAGAGGGACCCGTGTGGTGAGACGGCCTACGAGCCCCGGATGATGGTGGTGCTGCTCCTGTACGCCTACGTGGTCTGCATGGAACCCTGGAGCGGCCCTCGTCAATCCCTGTTGTGTGGGGATCGCAGGATCGAGCTGGCACCAGGAGCCAGCGAAGAGCTCAGCACGCGCTACGCCTTGGTGCATTCCTGATACGGGCCTGAGCTGCGACCAGCCCTTCAGGCCCTACCCCAACTCTGCTTACGGGAATCCCGAAGGGATTGACAAGTTCAGCTATCTCTACTCAAAAATCTCATAAGTCAACCATCCAACAGGAACAGAACCCCTCCCGCTCGCCAAAGATTTCATTGACCGCCTGATCCACCCCAACCCAGCCTTCCCGATAGTCGTGGCCAGCCATTATCCCACCCTTCTTAATTTTAGGCTTCCACGCCAGGATATCAGACTTTACACTAACATAATCGTGGGAGGCATCTAAAAACACAAAATCCAATGATCCATCCATGTATCCATCAGCAGCATCCACAGACAGCATTCGAACTGGTCGAATCAAATGACGTATGGGGGCGATATTCTCAAGAAATATTTTGTAGAGGCCATCATTCTCCAAGCATTCATATCCAATGTGCTCTGCCGATCCAAGCCATGTATCAACAGCGTCAATCTTAATTGCTTTGCCAGTATTATAGGCGGCCACCGCAAGATGCGCTACAGAACGCCCTTTCCAGCACCCAACCTCCACTAGATGAGCGGGGTCCGGTACCCTTTGAACAATCTGATCATAGAGCTCAGCATAGGAGAACCAGTTCTCCCCACCAATGTTCAAATGTTGCAGAAGTTCCATTGGGTTTCGCTTTGGGTAGCAACCGTAGTGGCGTGTTGATGTTGGCGATGAAATTCAGGCCCTGGACAGAATGCACCGCCCTCTGGACCGATGTTTTGGATCCTACTGACGTGGGGATAAACCTCAACAATGTTAAGATGACGTGGATCCCTGCGACCA
The DNA here is from genome assembly GCA_040377855.1 of Prochloraceae cyanobacterium. GTDB lineage: Bacteria > Cyanobacteriota > Cyanobacteriia > PCC-6307 > Cyanobiaceae > CAIXOZ01. Next base: position 10,105 of record JBEINY010000039.1, read on the forward strand.
GTCCAGGGTGAATGAGAGTCCTCATAAGGCCAGGCTGGCCCGGGGACTTCACCATGAAACGCACCAGGCACACACCCGAGCAGATCATCCGCAGGCTCAAGACAGCCGAACAGCTGATCAGCCAGGGCAAGACCGTAGCGTAGGTCTGCCGCGTCATCGAGGTGACGCAGCCGACCTACCAACGCTGGCGTCAGCAGTACGGCGGGATGCAGGCCGAGGAGGCCAGGCGGCTGACACAACTGGAGAAGGAGAACGCTCGACTCAAGAAGCTTCTGGCGGAGGCCGAGCTGGAGAAGGCGATGCTCAAGGATCTCGTTTGCGGTGCGACGGGAAACTTCTGAGCCCGGAGCGTCGTTGCGCTGCAAAGCGCACCTCGCGGTGCGACAGGGCTGTCACGGTCCTGCAGGAGCGTTACCGGGCTTCTGAACGCCTCGCTTGCCGGGTGGTGGGGCAGCACCGCAGCACCCAGCGCCATGGCGGCAAGGTCGGCGACATTGAGGAGGGCAAGCTCAGGAATCGCCTACGGGAGATCGCCGCGGACCACATCCGCTGGGGCCGGCGCATGGCTTACCGCCTGCTGCGGCGAGAGGGCTGGACGGTGAACCACAAGCGGGTGCAAAGGCTTTGGCGGGAAGAGGGTCTGCAACGGCCGACCCCCAAGAAGCGAAAGCAGGCACGACCTGCAGATGGGGCGGTACGCCGCCACCGGGCCGAGCATCCCCACCAGGTGTGGGCCATGGACTTCCAGTTCGACGCCACCGCTGATGGCCGCAGACTCAAGTTCCTGAATGGGATCGACGAGCACAGCCGTCTCTGCCTGGCGATCCGGGTGGGAAGGCGCTGCAAGGCCATGGATGTGGTGGCGGTGCTGGAGGGGCTCACGAGCCTCTACCCGGCGCCAGCGTTCATCCGAAACGACAACGGGCCAGAGTTCAATGCTCAGGCCCTACGGGACTGGTGTAAGGCCAGCACCACCACCAGCACGGCGTACATCGAGCCAGGATCGCCGTGGGAGAACGGATTCGCGGAATCGTTCAATGGCCGGTTTCGGGATGAGTTTCTCAACACCGAGCTATTCACCACCGCTCCCGAGGCGCAGATCCTGGCCGAGCGCTGGCGCTGGGAGTACAACTCGATCAGGCCGCACTCGGCCCTCCAGGGGCGTACGCCCCTGGAGGCAGCTCAACAGGGAGCTGCAGCATGACCACACCCACCCACTCACATAAGGCCTGGACCGATAAAGGGGGTCACGTCACCAGCTGCAGCGTCTGGCTGAATGAGCATTCAGATGTCTTCCGATGCACTGGGACTATCAGGCCCTAGTTACCACGTCGTGGGAGCCGATGTCGATGGGAATCAGGGTCTGGCCTTCAATCAGAACGTCAAGCGTGATGCCATAGCTCAGGTTAATTGCAACCGAATGCAGCCCTTCAAGGCGACCGCGTAGGGCATGCAGTCGCAAGGACGGATGGTACGGATTCGCTTCCAGCAGGAGCAACGTTGTGCGATACACCTCGCGCCTGTTGGGATGGCGCTGCAGAGAATGAGCGGCTCGGCGGTTGTACCGCTCGGTGAACACCAACGACCAACTCAAGGCTGCGACTGCGCCTGATGCAGCTGGTCTTCGGGGCCGATGGCCATGGCATCCAGGCGCCTGAGGTGAACATCCACCGTTTCGTGCACAACGCGACCGGCAGCCAGGTCAGCGCTAGCGTTGAACAAAGCGTTCTACGGGTGAGGCCATGGCACTAGGTGTTCGCGTTGAACCCGAGCTGGAGCGACGGCTGGATCAGCTGGCCCAGCAGTTGGGCAAGACGCGCAGTGCCTGCATCCGTGAGGCCATCAGTCAGTACCTAAGCCGCCATGGCGATGCGGCCGAGGCCCGCCGCCAATCCGAGCACCTTGCCCAGGTCGAGCCAGCCCACTGGAGTGAGCAGCTGCCCGACTGGAGCGACTGGACCGCATGACGGCCGCCGCTCTACGTCGCGGCACGGTGGTGACCGTGGCCAGCCCCGGTGTTTATTCGGGCAAGCCCAGGCCAGCCGTTGTCGTGCAGGCCGAGCGCTGGCTCCAGGCCCATCCCAGCGTCACCCTCTGCCCCCTCACCAGCACCCTCAGGCTGGCGCCCCTGGTGCGGATCGCCGTCGAGCCCTCACCGCGCAACGGCCTGCGCATACCCTCCCAGCTGATGATCGACAAGCTGTTCACCGTGCCAATCCAGGCGCTTGGAGAGGTGGTGGGTCAGCTGGAACCCGATGTGCTGACGGATCTGGACCTGGCGCTGCGGGGGTGGCTGGAGCTGCCGTGATGGATGCACCAGACCGAGACCATGGCCGCATCGTCCCGCCCCTCCAGCTACCACTACGCGGTGGATGAGCCCCTGCTGCGCACGATCGCGGCCGAGATCCAGGCGGCGATCCCGGGCGCCGAGGTTCGCCTGTTCGGCTCCCGCGCCCGCGGCACCGCCCGGCCCGATTCCGACCTCGACCTGCTGGTGACGGTGCCGGATACCTGGTTGGCCAGCCATTCGCGGTTGGAGGAGACAGACGCCCTCGGCTGGCGGCTGGCCCATCACCGGCTGCCGATTGAGCTGGTGCTGTTCTCCTCCAGTGAAGTGGAAGAGCGGCGCCATGGCCGCACCAATGTGATCGCGGAGGCCTTTCGCTATGGCCGGCGGCTGGAGCCAACGCAGCCCGTGGATGGCCCCAGCTGAAACACCCGCTGCTTTTCTGCACATCGCCCAGCGCGATCTGCGGGCCGCCAGGGCGATGGCAGATCCCTCCGTCGTCGAGGAAGACAGCTGGGGGTTTTATATCCAGCAGGCCAGCGAAAAAGCCCTCAAAGCCTGGCTGCTGCTTCTGTTGCCCGAGCAGCCTCCCTTCACCCACAACCTCCGCCTGCTCTTCCAGATGCTGCGCGATCAGGGTGCAGACATCGAACCCTTCAGGGCTCTCAGTCGCTTCACGTTGTTTGCCGTGCTGCGCCGCTACGACGAAGAACCGGACCAGGAACAGCTCGATCGCGCCGTCTGGAACCAGCGCTGCGCCGAGCTCCCCGACCATGTGGCTTCCGTGCTCCCATGAACGAGGCCGAAACCCGCGCTGGACGGATTGATCCGCTGCTCGCCGCATCTGGCTGGGGGGTGGTGGCCGTCGCGGCAAGCTGCAATTCCGCTTCACCGACGCCAGCCATCGCTTTGGCGTGATCACTTCGCCGCCATTCCCGATGCCGACAAAGGCGGCATCGGGCAGATCCGCTTCCACCAGGACATCGCCGTGTCGCGCGTGCCAAAGGCGCTTGCCACCACCGGCGCCCAGGATTCAGGCGCTCTCATCACCGCCTTTCCAGATGTTGAGCCTGGAGCGCCACGATTCGCGGCTGAGGCGTTTGCGGCTGAGGTTGCGGTCCTGGTGGAGCAGGGCTCGTTTGTCGTCCAGCATCCGCAGTTCGCGACGGGTGAGGTCGGATTCGGGAATCTCGGAGAACAGGGCCGTGGCCGAGAACAAGGTGTCTTCGGCGCCATCGATGTCGCCGTCATCGAGCTGCTCGATCGCCCGCCGGCGGACGCGGTTGGCCTTGAGCACGGCCAGCTGTTCGGCCACGACCGCATCGGCTTCCAGGCCCAGGAGGTCGGCGGCTGCCATCACCGGCAGGGTGAAGGAGGCTTCGAGCTCCTGGCGTCCATCGGCTCCGGGGCTGTTCCAGCCCAGACGGACACGGGCGATCTCCTGGTTGGGCAGCCAGGCGGGCAGCTGCAGCCGCAGGCCCACGGTCAGCGCCTGGCCGGATTGCAGGTTGGGCAATTGCAGGCTTCCATCCTCGAGCCGCTCCAGGTCGTTGAACACATCCACCACCTCGGCGCCGTGGCTCGCTTCGATGGTGATGCCGACGCGGCGGGCCAACGTGCTCGCCAATCCCTGCAGCTCACTGGCATAGAGATCGGCCAGCTGATCGGGACTCTCGATGAACGCCAGGGTGCCATCACCGGCGCTGGCGATCGCTCCCATCAGATCCTCATCAAAGCCGCTGCCGAGGCCAAAGGCGCTGGTGCTGATGCCCCGCTGGGTGAGCCCCTCAACCCGCCTGGCGATCCGCCGCTGATCAGTGAGTCCTTGATTGGCCTGGCCATCGGAGAGCAGCAGCACCCGGTTGAGCGCCCGGGGGTCGAGCTGGTTCGCCACCTCGGTGGCGCCAGCCAGCCAGCCATCGAACAGGGCCGTGGAGCCACCGGGTCTGATCGTGTTGATGGCGCTGATGAACCGCAACGGATCACGCACCGGCTGCGAGGGCACGAGCACGTTCACCTCACTGTCGAAGGTGACGATCGCCAGACGGTCCCGTTGGGTCAGTTCAGCGGCCAGGAAGCGGGCCGCCTTGCGGGCATCGCTGAGCTTGCGACCGGCCATCGAACCGGAGCGATCGATCACCAGCGCCAGATTCAGCGGCGGCCGGGGGCTGGCCTGAGGGTCGGCCGCCGGCTCGGGGGCCTGAACCGTGATCAGCAGATCGAGGGTGGAGGCGCCATCAGCCGCCACCGCCGGCCGCAGGGGCCGCACGTGCAGAGAGGGGGTCATCGGATTGTGGAAAAACGTTGAAAGGGGAGGGAGCGCCGGCGATCAGCCGTCGCTGTCGAGCTGTTCCCGCAGCCGATCGAGCAGGCGCTGCAGCCAGGCCTCACGGCGCGAGCCGGCCGGTGGAATCGAGGCGGAATCGCTGAGATGAAGCTCCACCCCAGGCGCTAGGGAGAAGCGATGCCAACGGCTGGAGGCCGCGCTGGAGCGGCCGGCCGAGCGGGCCGAAAGCCTGCTGCGCAGCTTCTGGCTGAGCAAGCCGGAAGCCAGGGGAGCACCGAGCAGCGACAGCAGCGAAGACGGTGGATCGCTGGGGTCGCGATGCTCGCTGTAGAGGCCATCGAGATAGGCGAGGGCCTCCTGCTGCTCTGTGGAAGCAACGCTCGAGAGGCGGAGGCTGGGATCAGGAGCCGCAGGGTCCTCGAGCTGGCGCAGTTGGTCGAGCAGCTCAGCATCGCTGCCGGCCACCACCGGGGCGATGGCGGTGAGGCTGAGACCGCGCCGGGCAAGGGAGCGGATCAGCAGCAGTTGCAACAGATGCCGCCCGCTGTAGATGGCACTGCGACCCTCGCGGCCGGGGCGATCGATCAACCCCTGGGTGGCATAGAGGCGAACGGTGCGCGGTGTGATCTCCTCGCCGAGGCGCTCGCCGGCCACCGCCAGCAGCTCCTCGAGCCCATAGGACGCACCGCTGCCCTCAGGGCCGTCCGCGCCGGACAGGTCGCCTTCGCCGGAATCGGCACGACCCTTCGACTGGAACGGGAACCCTGGGGCACGGTGATCCATGGCCCAATAGTTGCACAGTTGCAGTGCAAGCGTCAAGCAAGATCCGGCACCGTCTGGCTTGGCCTGCGCACCCAGCCCCCTCACCCCCCCTGGCCGTCCTCGAGCTCGGGGGTAAGGGTGAGCTGGCGCACGGGCGACTCCTCGCTGATGAAGCCGTAGGCCTCGAACACCGAAGCGTCGGGATGGATGATCCGCTGCCCGCCGGCCATGCGCTGGACCGCAAAGCCCTCGCTCGCCAGGCGACGCATCAGGGCTGCGGCCTCCTCGAAACGGGAGGCCATGGCCTCCAGGCTGGCGCAGTCGGCGGTGAGGCCGGTTTCCTTCCAGGTGAAATAGGCCATCGCGGCTCGGGCGAAGGGGCTCCCCTCAGGGAAGCAGGAGCAGGCCCAGCAGCACAAGCAGGCCCGAGGCTGCCCAGAAGCTCAGCACCACCCGCCGCTCCGGCAGACCACCCAGCTCGAAGTGGTGGTGAAGGGGCGCCATGCGAAACAGGCGCCGCCCCTGACCGTCAGGGCCCTTGGTGGCCTTGAACACCCACACCTGCAGGATCACCGACACCGATTCCGCCAGGAACACCCCACCCATCACCAACAGGGGCCAGAGGCTGTTGGAGAGCAGGGCGACACCACCCAGGGCCGCGCCCATCGCCAGGGAGCCGGTATCGCCCATGAACAGCCGGGCCGGATGGCGGTTGTGGGTGAGGAACCCAAACCAGGTTCCAGCCATCGCCAGGCAGAAGGCGGCCAGGGCCGGATCACCCCCGTGGCCGCGCAGCATCAGCTGCAGACCAAGACCCGTGAACACAATCGCGCCGCACCCGGCGGCCAGGCCGTCCAGGCCGTCTGTGAGGTTGGTGGCGTTGCTTTCCGCCAGGAACACGAACAACCCCAGGGGCCAGATCAACAGCCCGATCGGCAACACCCAGCCCAGGGGCAGGGCGATGTCACCGGGCTCACCGGGCAACCAATGGCCGGCCGAGGCCCAGATCAGGAAGATGAGCGCCGCCAGGGCCTGGAGCAGCAACTTGCCGCGGGGACTCAGGCCCGTGTTGGTGCGGCGGGTGAGGCTGCGCCAGTCGTCGAAGCCACCGATCGCCATGTAGGCCAGGGTGATGGCCGCCAGGGCCGGCAGCCGGCCGTCGGTGGGGCTGATCAGGCCCCCGATCAGCACCCCGACCGGCACCACCAGCAGGCCACCCATCGTTGGGGTTCCGGCCTTGCTCAGATGGGCCTGGGGTCCGTCCTCGCGGATCACCTGCCCCAGCTTCAGGGCCCGCAGCCTCGGCAATCCCCACTGCACCACCAGGGCGCTGACCAGGGCACTGATCAACAGCGGCAGGGTCAGCCGCGAATTTGGCACCACCGCATCGGAAACGCCGCAGGCCAGAACAAGCACCAGCCCCAGGGCAGCGACCCAAGGGCTGGAACCGGGCAGACAACGCCTCAGAACAGCAGGAACAGACATCAGGGGAGAGGTCTTCAGTCCTCCCAGTCCTCTTCGCTCTGCTCGTCGGCGGGGTTGTAATCCTCCTTCTCACCCATCAGGGCGGAGAGCTCCTCCTCCTCCACCGTGCTCACATCGGCGGCAGCGGTTTCGGCATCAGCCACGAGGCGGCCGCTGGTCTCCAGCCAGCTCAGCAGGTCGGGCTCCTCCCGCAGGGGCAGAACCGGCGCCGGCTCACTGCGCCGGTAACGGGTCAGGGAAGGGTTGATGCTGTCTAGGGAACTGGATGTCGCATCGGATGAAGACTCCGAAGGCGAACTGGCAAGCGTGCTCATGCCGACTGGCTGGACCGTCAAGGACCGATCAACCACCATACCCCCCATGATGCAGCCCCCTGGCCCTGCCCTCAAGATCGGCGCCTCCTGGGCCGTGGCCCTGGCGATCAGTGTGCTTCTGAAGGCCGCAGGCCACCACTGGCCCGATCCCCCCCCCCTGCGACTCGGCTGGATCCTGCTGGCCCTGGTGCTGCCGTCCCTGGGGCTGGGCTCCTGGCTGCTGCTGCAGCCACCGGTCGACGGTGACAGGGGAGAATCGAGCGATCGTGCGCAGGAGCCGCGTTGATGGGCCGGGCAAAGAAGGTGGTGCTGGCGTACTCCGGGGGAGTCGACACCAGCGTCTGCATTCCCTACCTCAAACAGGAATGGGGGGTGGACGAGGTGATCACCTTCGCCGCCGACCTCGGCCAGGGCGATGAGCTCGAGCCCATTCGCCGCAAGGCCCTCGATTCCGGGGCCAGCCAGTCGATCGTGGGCGACCTGATCGAACCCTTCATCACCGAATTCGCCTTCCCGGCGATCAGGGCCAATGCCCTCTACGAGGGGCGCTATCCCCTCTCCAC
>JBEINY010000129.1:0-3651 GCA_040377855.1 Prochloraceae cyanobacterium
CCGTTCCCTCCACTTCTTCCTGGCCGCCTGGCCTGTGGTCGGCATCTGGTTCACCGCCCTGGGCGTCAGCACCATGGCCTTCAACCTGAACGGCTTCAACTTCAACCAGTCGATCCTCGACAGCCGCGGCCATGTGCTCCACACCTGGGCCGATGTGGTGAACCGGGCCAACCTGGGCATGGAAGTGATGCACGAACGCAATGCCCACAACTTCCCCCTCGACCTCGCGGCCTCCGATGTCACCCCTGTGGCCCTGACCGCACCGGCCATCGGTTGAGGTCTGGATTTCCATCCCCGACCCAAGGGCCCCTCGGGGCCCTTTTTTGTGGCCCGGACGGGACGAGGTTGCGGACGGGATGATGGGTCCTAGCTCCCGTCCTCCCGGCTGACCTGGTGTTCACGCAGCGCTCGACGGTTTCGAACCAGGCCTTCACCCAGGCCTCGCTCCACGGCTCTTCATCGAGGTACTGGCCCTGGTGGCCCCTGCTCCCCCTGTATCCCTACGGCAACCGCCGCACCGTGGTCAGGGAGCTGCTGAGCGGCCAGCTCTGGAGTTTCGAGCAGCTGCAGGGGGTGTTCTATGTGGCCGTTCCGATTCGGATGACCGTGGTTCGGATCAGTGGTGGTCTGCTGCTCTATGGGGCCGTGGCACCCACCGGTGAGGTCCTCGAGGCCCTGCGGGATCTGGAAGCCGTCCACGGTCCTGTGCGCTCCATCGTTCTGGCCACCTCATCGGGGCTGGAGCACAAACTGCCGATGCCGGCCCTGGCCCGGGCTTTTCCAGGCGCCGACCTCTGGGTCACCCCCGGACAGTGGAGCTTTCCCGTGGCCCTGCCCCAGGCCTGGCTCGGTTTCCCCGCCTCCCGCACCCGGATCCTGGCTGTGGACGGCTGGCCCCATCAGGAGCAGTTGCAATGGCAGTTGCTGGGCCCTCTGGATCTTGGTATCGGCTGCTTTGCGGAGGCGGCCTGTTTCGATCGCCACAGTGGTGCCCTGCTGCTCACGGATGCCCTGGTGGCTCCGGATCCCACCCCACCACCCCTGTTTGATCTCGATCCGACCCCGCTGCTGTTCCATGCCCGCGAGGCCGGTTCTGAACCGCTGGTGGACAGTGCGGAGGCCCGCCGCCGTGGCTGGCGACGGCTGTTGCTGTTCGCCTCGTTTCTGCGCCCCTCAGGCTTGACGGTTCCTTCCTGGGGCGACGTGCTGGCCCAGGCCTTCAGGCCTGGGCTGCGGCAGGGTCGCGCCTACTTCGGCCTCTATCCCTTCCGTTGGCAGCCCGGCTGGGAGAGAGACCTCGACACAATCCTTCCGGACGAACGACCGGTGTTGCAGGTGGCGCCGGTGCTGGAGCGGTTGGTGTTTCCGAGGCAGCGACAACCGCTGCTGGCCTGGTTGCGCCAACTGGCGCAGTTCGAAGGCCTGCGCTGGGTGGTGCCGGCCCATTACGCCGCGCCGGTGCCCTGCTCGCCGGAGGAGCTGGCTGCCCTGGCCGCAAACCTGGAGGCCAGAGCATGGGCATCCAACGCGGGCCCCTGGAGCTTTCTCGCCTCGATCGATGGGACCCTGTTGCGCTGGGGTGTGGTTCCCTCCGGCGCCTCAGACAGCGAGGAGATCGAGGCTTCAACCCCTTGATGGTTCAGAGCTTGAGCTCGCCGGGGTCGCTGTCCAGGTCGTCCTCGCCGAAGAGGCTGGATTCCAGTTCCATCCTCTGCTCCATCTGGCGGAGGAAGTAGCCGGTCATCATGGCGGACGCTAGGAGGCCCGCCAGGTTGTCGCGGCTCGCCTGGATCTTCACCTCAAATTGTTCGCCGGGCAGCATGCCCAGCAGACCCTGAACGTTGTGGCGAATGATGTCTTGAATGTCAGGCCCGGCCGAGCGTGCAACCCTTTGGAGCACATCCGGCGACTGATCCTGCAGGTACTGAATCAGTGAATTGCCGCTGACCGCATCACTGTCCGCCGTCAGAAACTCCGGGTTGAACATCGCCGGTGTGCTGCAACACAGGTTTCACCCTAACGCAGGCGATTCGGGGGGATTCCGCCGCAGGGGGCCCAGCCGCTGCAGGGGCCAGTAGCGGACGATCGCAGTCCCGATCACCCGATCCACCGGCAGAGGACCCCAGAGGTGGGAATCAAGACTGGCATTGCGGTTGTCGCCCAGCACCAGCAACTCGCCCGCAGCGATGTCAACCGGGGCCAGGGAGTAGGCCATCGCCTCGCTTCCCCAGTCGGTCTGCAGGGGCTCACCATTGCGCCAGAGCCGGCCATCGCGCACCTCGATCCGGTCTCCTGCCGTGCCCACCACGCGCTTGATCAACGCGGAATCGGGGTCGTAACCGGCAGCCAGCAGACGGTCGGGTGGATGAAACACCACCACCGTGCCCACCGGCAGGTTCAGCCCCAGTCGCGGCCGGACCTTCTCAACAAGCACCCGATCCTGCAGCTGCAGGGTGGGCAGCATCGATCCGGAGGGAATCCAGCGCGGCTCGATCACGGCCCAGCGCAGCGCCAGGGCAACCAGCACCCAGGCCAGAAGGCTCTGCACCTGGCGACGCCAGTGTTGGCGACTGTCCGGGGTGGTGGGTGCGGGACTGGAATTCGGTTCGACGCGCATCGGGGAAAGGATCTGCACCCACCCTGCAGGATGGATCCCCATCCTCGCCCAGATGCTGCCGTGACGCTGGAGCGCAATCTGCGGGCTTCCCTGGTGTTGTTGCTGCAGTTCCAGAGGCTTGGTCTCCGCCATCTGGTGCTCGCTCCGGGCAGCCGATCCGCGCCCCTGGCCGTGGCCGCCGGCCTCCTGGAGGCCCGGGGGCTGCTGCGGCTCCATCCCACCCTCGATGAGCGCTCCGGCGCCTTCCTGGCCCTGGGGATCGCCCGGGCCCAGGGGGTGCCGACCGCGGTGGTCACCACCTCCGGTTCCGCCGTCGCCAATCTGCTGCCCGCCGCCGTCGAGGCCGATCACGGCTGTTTACCGCTGCTGCTCCTGACCGCCGACCGTCCAGCGCGCCTGAAGGGCTGCGGTGCCAACCAGGCCGTCAATCAGGAGGATTTCCTGCTCGCCTCCTGTCGCTGGAGTTGTCAGGCGGCCGTGGATGGCATCGCATCGCTGGAGCCTGAGGTGGTCCGAGGCCTCGCCCGGCGGGCCTGGGCTGAAAGTCTGCAGTCGCCCCCGGGGGCCGTGCATCTCAACCTCGCCTACGAGGAGCCCCTCCATGCCGATGGAGCCCTGGTGGAGCGCCTGGAGCTCCTGCTCGATGGGCTGGCAGCGACGGACCAGGAGTTCCCGCCGCCGTTCGGCCTCACCGAGACCCCCCAGAAGCGGGGGGGCAGGCGCTTGGATCCGGGCCAGCCGGGAATCATCGTGGCAGGACCATGGCGTGGCCATCCCCAGGCCTGGCAGGCCTACCGGGCCAGCCTGCTGCGCTGGCAGCGGGCCACGGGCTGGCCCCTGCTGGCCGATCCCCTCTCCTGCCTGCGGGGCGACCCGGAGCTCGACCTGATTGGCGGCTATGACCTGCTCCTGGAATCGGGCTCCGTGCCGGCCCCTCCCCAGGTGCTGCGCCTCGGTCCCCTGCCCGCCAGCCGGCGCCTGCAGGTTTGGCTGGCGCAGCTGCAGGCCGACCAGGTGCTGGTGAGCGAGGGGGA
>JBEINY010000007.1:0-42269 GCA_040377855.1 Prochloraceae cyanobacterium
CTTTCCTTGAGTGCCATGGGGGACGAGGGGGGGGTCAGGAGGAGGTGGAGCGCTTGCGCTCCTGTTGCACCGTCAGAAGCTGGGCCAGCTTGATGCGGGCAGCCTTGAAGCGGTGCGGCTGTTCCAGGCGGCGGGTGGCCTGCTGGAAGCGGAGGTCGAACATCTCACGGCGGGTGCCGTTGATCTGTTCGGTGATGTCGCTGTCGGTGAGCTTGCGCACCTCGGCGATGTCGGAACGGGCCATGGTCAGGACTCCACTGCGATGGCGGTTTCAGCCACGGCAGAAGTGGCTTCGTTGTCGTCACCAGATTCCAAGACCTGATCGTCCAGGCTCAGAAACTTGGTCTTGAGGGGCAGTTTGTACTGCGCGAGCCGCATGGCGGCCCGGGCAATCGCTTCGGTGATTTCCGGACCGCCCATCTCGAAGAGGATGCGACCGGGTTTGATCACCGCCACCCAGAACTCCGGGTTGCCTTTACCGGAACCCATGCGGGTTTCGGCAGGACGCATGGTGACAGGTTTGTCGGGGAAGATCCGGATCCAGATCTTGCCCCCCCGCTTCACATAGCGGGTCATGGCTCGGCGGCTGGCTTCAATCTGGCGGGAGGTGATCCAGCCACATTCCTGGGCCTGCAGGGCGAATTGCCCGAAGGCAATGGTGTTTCCGCGCGTGGCGATGCCGCGCATGCGGCCTCGCTGTTGCTTACGGAATTTGACGCGACGTGGACTCAGCATGGTTCAGGCCTCCGGATCACTCCTCGTTGGAGCGGTCTTCAAACTGTTGGGGCCGCCGGCTGGTCCGGCGCTTGGGCGCCGCCCCCACAGGCAGTTGTTCCTGCTGACCAGGCAGGACCTCTCCCTTGAACACCCAGACCTTGATGCCGAGCACCCCATAGGTGGTAGTGCCGACCTTGGTCGCGTAGTCGATGTCTGCCCGCAGGGTGTGCAGGGGGACGCGACCTTCGCGGGTCCATTCGGTCCGGGCGATTTCGGCGCCGTTGAGACGGCCGCTCACCTGAATCTTCAGGCCGAGCACGCCAGCGCGCTGGGCACGCTGCACGGCCATGCGCATCACGCGGCGGAAGGCCACGCGTTTTTCGAGTTGCTGGGCGATGTATTCAGCCAGCAGGTACGCATCGGCATCGACGCGTTCCACTTCGACCACGTTGATGCGCACCTGGCGGTTGGCATCCCCGAGGGTCTTCTGGATTCCGGCACGCAGTTCCTCGATGCCGCTTCCCTGGCGGCCGACCAACACCCCGGGGCGTGCGGTCTTCAGTTCCACCTCGAGCTGGTCGGCCTTGCGGGCGATCAGCACATCACTGATGCCGGCGGCGCCGTATTTCTTGTGGATGAACTTGCGAATCCGGTCATCCTCCTGAAGGAGGGTCGGATAGGTCTTGCTGGGGGCGTACCAACGGGAGCGATGCTCCTGGGTGATCCCCAGGCGCAGTCCGGTTGGATGGATCTTGTGTCCCATCGGGCGGTGTCCTCGGGGGTCAGGTGTTGGCCGCTGCCACAGCAATGCTGATGTGGCAGGTTTGTTTCTTGATCGCGTAGGCGCGACCCTGGGCACGGGGCCGGAAGCGCTTCAGGGAAGGACCCATGTCGGCGCTGGCCACGCTGATCACCAGGGTGGCGGGATCAAGGCCGAGGTTGTTTTCGGCATTGGCCACCGCGGAGCGCAGCACCTTTGTGATCGGACCGGTGGACCGATAAGGCATGAACTCGAGCATGATCAGCGCATCCCGGTAGGTCCGGCCGCGGATCTGATCGAGAACCCGACGCACCTTGGACACCGAACCGCGGATGTAGCGGCCGTGGGCCAGGGCCTGGGCAGGGGAAGTGTTTGCCATGTCCTCAACGGCCTCCTTTCTTGTCCTTGATGTGGCCCCGGAAGGTGCGGGTGGGGGCGAATTCCCCGAGCTTGTGGCCCACCATCTGCTCCGTCACGTAGACGGGCACATGGGATTTGCCGTTGTGAACGGCAATGGTGTGGCCGATCATCATCGGCAGGATGGTGGAAGCGCGTGACCAGGTCTTGATCACGGACTTGTCACCGGCCGTGTTCTGCTTCTCAATCTTCCGGAGAAGACTGTCAGCAACAAATGGACCTTTTTTGAGTGAACGTCCCATGGCAAATTAAGCGAACGGCAATGCGGTGTTGACCATCAGGAATCGCGTCCGCCACGGCTCCGTTTGGAGGTGCGGCGACGTTTCCGGAGCACAAACCGATTGCTGGGTTTGTTGCGCTTACGGGTCTTGAGGCCGAGGGCGGGCTTGCCCCAGGGGGTGACGGGCCCGGAACGGCCAATCGGTGCCCGACCTTCGCCACCACCATGGGGGTGGTCGCAAGGGTTCATCACAGAGCCCCTGACTTCGGGACGACGCCCGAGCCAGCGCTTGCGACCGGCCTTGCCGAGGCTGGTGTTGCGAACTTCGGCGTTGCCGACTTCGCCGAGGGTGGCGTAGCACTCGCGACGAACCAGCCGAACTTCGGTGGAGGGCAGCTTGAGGGCGACGTAATCACCTTCCTTGGCCATCACCTGGGCGCTGGCGCCGGCGGTGCGGACCATCTGGCCTCCGCGACCGGCATAGAGCTCCACGTTGTGGACACTCGAGCCGAGCGGAACGGCCGACAGGGGAAGGGCGTTACCGACCTCGATCGGAGAATCGGGGCCTGACACCAGGGTCTGGCCCACGACCACACCGGCAGGAGCCAGGATGTAGCGCTTTTCCCCATCGGTGTAGAAGAGCAGCGCCAGCCGAGCGTTCCGGTGGGGGTCGTAGTGGATCTCGGCCACGCGCGCTTCGACGCCATGCTTGTCGCGACGGAAATCGACGACGCGGTAGAGGCGCTTGTGACCACCGCCGCGGTGACGGCAGGTGATCACACCACGGTTGTTGCGGCCCTTGAGGCGGTGCTTCGCCACCACCAGGCCCCGTTCGCGCTTCTTGCCAGTGACTTCACTGAAGTCGCTGACAACCAGCGTGCGGGTGCCGGGGGTGTAGGGGCGGTACTTACGGATTGCCATGTTGGTTCAGACCCCCTCAGGACTCAGGGAACAGCTGGATGGCATTGCCATCGGCCAGGCGCACCACCGCTTTCTTCACCTGGGCACGTTTGCCGGCGAAGCGCCCCACCCGACGGGTACGACGGGGGGGATTCATGGTGCTCACTCCGATGACACGCACGTTGAACAGCTGTTCAACGGCGGCCTTGATATCAGGCTTGGCAGCCCGATGATCCACCTCAAAGGTGTATTGGTTGATCTCGAGGGCGCGGGTGGCCTTCTCGGTGATCAGCGGCCGACGGATCACATCCGCGAGCCGACCGGAAAAACGTTCAGCCATCGCCGTAGACCTCCTGAATCTTCGCGAGTGCCTCTTCACCCACCACCAGTTTCCTGGCGTTGAGGAGATCGAACACGTTGAGCTGATCGGCGGCGATCAGCTTGACCTTCTCCAGGTTCCGCACCGAGCGGCGGATCACCTCGGAAGGGTTGTCGAGAACCACCAGCACCTTGGTGTCGGGTTCGATGCCGAAGCGACCCAGGGCGGCGATGATCTCCTTTGTTTTGGGGGTTTCCAGCCCCGTGGCGAAGCCCTTCACCACAATCAGATCGTCGATCCGGCTCATCAGCGCCGTGCGCAGGGCCAGACGACGCTCCTTGCGGTTCATCGCCAGGTTGTAGCTGCGGGGCTTCGGGCCGAACACCACGCCGCCACCGGGGCGGAGGGGGGTGCGGATCGAACCCTGACGGGCCCGGCCAGTGCCTTTCTGCTTGTAGGGCTTGCGGCCACCACCGGCGACCTCGGCGCGGGTCAGGGTGCTGGCGGTGCCCTGGCGGGCATGGGCCAGTTGCCTGACGACGGCGCGATGCACCAGGTCCTTGGCGGAGCTTTCCTTGGCGACCTTCAGGTCGAGGCTGGCCTTGCCGGCTGCCTTCCCCTGCCAATCACGAATCTCACAATTAGCCATCTCGTTCCTCCTCAGTTCCCGGCTTTGGCGCCCACCCGTTTGGCCGGGCGGATGTTCAGCAATGCTCCGGGCTTTCCAGGGACGGAGCCCTTCACCACCAGCAGGTTGCGCTCAGAATCAACCTTGAGGATCGTGAGCCCGCGGGTGGTGATCTGTTTGCCGCCGTAGCGGCCGGCCATGCGCTTGCCGGGGTACACACGACCTGGGGTGGTGCCGGCGCCGGTGGAGCCCGGTTCGCGGTGGTTCTTCGAGCCGTGGGTCATGGGACCGCGGCTGAAGCCATGGCGCTTCTGATAACCGGCGAAGCCACGGCCGATCGTGTCGCCGCTCACATCGACCTTCTGACCCGCTTCGAAGGCGGTGACGGTGATGGCGGCACCCAGCTCAAGACCGTCGACGCTGTCGACGCGGTACTCGCGCAGGTGGCGGAGCAGCTCGTCGCCGGACTTGGCGAGGTGACCCTTGGCAGGCTTGTTCACAAGCTTGTCGCGGGTTTCACCGAAGCCGACCTGAACGGCGGCATAGCCGTCGCTGGCGGAGCTTTTGAGTTGGGTGATGCGGCAGGGGCCGGCTTCGATCAGGGTGACCGGAATCGACCTGCCTTCTTCATCGAAGAACTGGGACATGCCCAGTTTCTTCCCAAGAATGCCGATGGACATAGGAGGGGGAACAACGCCAGCAGGACGACCGCGCAAATCGGGCCGCAAGGCTCGAAGGCACGGAAAATGCTGAATCGGAGATCGCTGGAAGACCGTCTGGGATTCCGAGGATCTGCAGCCGGAGACGGGGCTCGGCGGCAGAAGGGCTTCGGAGGCTGGGGGTGATCCCCCTGGATCCTGTTCGGTGGAGCTAGCGAGTCGAGGCAGCAGGCTGGGACTTGGGATGGCGGGGCATGACAGGCATGTCCGGTGCTCATCAACAGTTTCCCGACGACCGGAACAGCCCGGAGGCTGCCCTGGCCGTACTGGCCGGGGAAGGGACGCCACCAATGGCGACCCTGCGCATAGACCTGGAGGCCCGGCTAGCGGACGGGCACAGAAACAAATGCGCAAGCGAAGAATCTACCTCATCACCTTCCTGTGGATCCCGTTCCCTGCGAGTCTCGACCGCCTCGCTGCGGCTCGGGCCTCAATCTGCAGAGATCTCCTAGGGCGGGTCCGGCACGGTTGCCCCCGAAGTGGCTCCGGACTGCCACACTGTTAAAAGATCTGATTGCCCTGATGCCCCTGCTGCTCACCGGCCGTGGTTTTCGCCAGGAGCTCGAGAGCTGTGGGGCCTTGGCCCTGTTCGCCCCTCTCGAGGGTGGGGCCGAAACCAGGTTGTTGCGCCGTCTTCGGGCCGCCGGGTATCAGGCCCAGATGACCTCGGCCCGAGGGCTCGGTGATCCTGAGGCCTACCTTTTCCAGCTGCATGGCGTACGACCGCCCCACCTCGGCCATCAGAGCGTTGGCAGATCAGCTGCCGTCGGCGACGTGCAGCAGGTGATGCCCCAGCTCGGTCCCCAGCTGGCTTCCGACCGGCCGATCGTGCTCTGGCTGTTGGAGGGGCAGGTGCTCTCCTCGGCTGAGCTTGGATCCCTGGTGGCCCTCACCCGCCGCGAGCCCAGGTTGCGCATCGTGGTTGAGATGGGCGGTGCCCGCGCCCTCCGTTGGCAGCCCCTTCAGGAGCTCCTTGCCGCCTGAGCGATCGGGCCCTGGGCCTGAGCTCGCCCTTGCTACGGGGCATTGGGTGAAGATCATCGGTGGAGCCAGCAACCAGGACCTGGAGGCCCTGGAGGATTTGGCCGGCCTGTTCACCCTCGCCGGCGCCCATTGCCTGGATGTGGCCGCAGACCGTGCCGTGGTGGCCGCGACCCGACGGGGGATGGCCTGGGCGGCTGATCAGGGTGCCGCAGCCCCCTGGTTGATGGTGAGTCTCAGTGATGGGGCCGATCCCCATTTCCGCAAGGCCTGGTTTGATCCCAACCATTGTCCGGCCAGCTGCCCGCGCCCCTGTGAGCGGGTCTGCCCGGCGCTGGCGATTCCCCCCCGGCAGGGGGTGCTGGTGGAGCGCTGTTATGGCTGTGGGCGCTGCCTACCCGCCTGCCCCCTCGGCCTGATCAGCGAACGGGAGCATGTGCTCGCCGGCGAGGCCGTGGCCCCCCTCCTTCAGGAGCTTCAGCCCGATGCGGTGGAGATCCACACCCGTATCGGCCGCCGTCATCACTTCGCCGAACGGGTGGCCCAACTGCAGCTTTCGGGGGTTCCTCTACGGCGGGTAGCCGTGAGCTGCGGCCTCGACTCCGGTGACGCCATTGAGACCTTGGCGGCCAGTCTCTGGCGGCGCCATGGGCTGTTGCGTGAGGCCGGTTTCAGGCCGCTCTGGCAGCTGGATGGGCGGCCGATGAGTGGTGATGTGGGCGCTGGCACGGCCCATGCCGCCGTGCAGTTGCTGGATCGCATCCGCTCCCTGGCCCCCCCTGGTCCCCTGCAGCTAGCCGGAGGGACCAACCTCAGCACCCTGCCGCTGCTGGATCGCCGGCCTGCCGCATCCCGGGCGGCGGCTGGTGTGGCTTTCGGTGGGGTAGCCCGCAGCCTCCTTCAGGATCTGCTGCTGCAGGCTCGCCGGCGTTCCGCGCGCCTTTTGGATGCGGAGGATCTCTGGCCCCGGGGACTGACGCTTGCCGCTTCCCTCGTGGATCCCTGGCTGCTCCGGAGTCCGGCTCCAGCTCGCTAGAACGCAGCCAGCCCCTCGGCCCCTGCGGCCTCACCCCCCCATCGAATCCGCTGTCCCTGCCCCCCAAGGTCCTTCGGCGCCTGTGACCGGCTCACCGGCGATGCTGCCCCACCGGGTCACTGACGATCTGGACCGGCTGCTGGAGGTGCTGCCTGCTCCGGTGCGCCAGGCCCTGGCGAATGCTGAAGACCGCGACCAGCTTTTGGAAGTGGTGCTCGATCTGGGTCGGGTCCCGGAAGCCCGCTATGCCGGTCGAGCCATCGATCTGGGTCAGGTGCCGGTTGAGCGTGAGGACCTGGCCGCCGTGCTCCGTCGTCTTGGGGCCTTCGGCGGTGACAACCGGGCCGGCATCGAGCGAACCCTGCATCGCATCAGTGCCATTCGCAACCGCACCGGCGAGGTTGTGGGACTCACCTGTCGGGTCGGGCGGGTGGTCTTCGGCACCGCCGTGCTTGTGCGCGATCTGCTCGACAGCCGCCAGTCCCTGCTGTTGATGGGGCGACCCGGTGTGGGCAAGACCACCGCCTTGCGTGAGATCGCCCGGGTGCTGGCGGATGACCTGCAGCGGCGTGTGGTCGTGATCGATACCAGCAATGAGATCGCCGGCGATGGGGACATCCCCCATCCCGCGATCGGTCGGGCAAGGCGCATGCAGGTGGCCCGTCCTGAGCTGCAGCACCAGGTGATGATCGAGGCGGTGGAAAACCACATGCCCGAGGTCATCGTCATTGATGAGATCGGCACGGAGCTCGAGGCCCAGGCAGCTCGCACGATCGCCGAGCGGGGCGTGCAGCTGGTTGCCACGGCCCACGGCAACGAGCTCGCCAACCTGCTCAAGAACCCCACGCTCAGCGATCTGCTGGGGGGTATCCAGTCGGTGACCCTCGGGGATGAGGAGGCCCGTCGCCGACGCACCCAGAAGACGGTGCTGGAACGGGCGGCTGAGCCCACCTTCCCCATGGCGGTGGAGATGCACAGCCGCCATCGCTGGCTGGTGCACCGTGATGTGGCCCGC
Organism: Prochloraceae cyanobacterium; assembly: GCA_040377855.1. Lineage (GTDB taxonomy): Bacteria > Cyanobacteriota > Cyanobacteriia > PCC-6307 > Cyanobiaceae > CAIXOZ01. Next base: position 7,713 of record JBEINY010000007.1, read on the forward strand.
ACGGTTGATCAGTTGTTGCGGGGGCAGGGCGTCAGGCCCCAGATCCGGGAGCTGGGGCCTGACGGCCAGTGGCGCCTGGAGGAGCCCCCGGAGCCAGGGGTGTCGCCGGATTCCCGGGACGCGATGGCCCCGCGGCGGCCCCTAGGCCGCTCCCTGGCCCCCGTGCCCGTGCCCGATCCCCTGGCCCCTGGCTTGCTCACCAGCTCCAGGCCTGCCGCTCCCGGCGCCAGCCCCCGCCTGGCATCTGCCGCTGAGTCCTCCCCGGCTTCCCGTGCCGACCCCGATCGGCTGATTGCCGACGCTTCTCCTGAACCGGATCCCGCATTGCGGTTGTTCTGCTGTGGGGTCAGTGCCCTGCTCGTGGAGCAGGTGGTGCGCCAGCACCAATGGTCGGTGCGGCGGGTCTCCTCGGTGCCGGAGGCCGATGCTGTGCTCAGCCTGCGTCAGCAGCTGGGACGGGAGCCCCACATCCGGCGTCTGGCGCAACAGCTGGGGGTGCCGATCCTGGTGATCAAGGCCGATGCTCCGGCCCAGGTTCAACGGGCCATCGAACGTCTGCTGAGCCGGCAGGCTCGGGATCGGCGTCAGGGGGCCGCTGCTGCGATGCCGGCCCCTCTGTCGCCGGCAGATCCGGAGGATGCCCTGGCGGCCCTGGAGGAATGCCGCCTGGCGGTGGAGCGGGTGGTGCTGCCGGACGGGCGCCCGGTGGAGCTGCTGCCGCGTGGGGCGGCGATCCGGGACCAACAGGCCGAGTTGGTGGAGCGCTATGGCCTGCGCTCCGCCAGCTTCGGTCGCGGTGCCCTGCAGAGACTTCGGGTCTTCCCCCGTTGAGGGGGCGTCGCTGCTGGGAGGGTCTGGCCCCCAGCCGTAACGACCCGGCCCCTCCGATCGGCATCCTGCTGCAGGGCGATTGACGAAGGTCCCCCCGTTGTGGGTAACTATCTATGGACCGGCGCCATGCCGGAACGTTGGGCCGTCGCCAAGCGGTAAGGCAGCGGGTTTTGGTCCCGCCATTCCTAGGTTCGAATCCTAGCGGCCCAGTTCTGAACGGATTTGTTCTGGCTCCAGTTTCCCCAGGTCCGCTGGTCGTGTTCGACTTCGACGGCGTCCTGGTGGATGGGATGGAGGAGTACTGGTGGGCAGCCCGCGCGGCGGCCCAACGACTTTCCCCTCGCCATCCCCTGCTTCAAAGCCTGCCCGAAGCCATCCCCGACGGGTTCCGGCGATTGAGGCCGCTGATCCACAAGGGCTGGGAGATGGTGCTGGCGGCCGCAGAACTGGCCCGTCCAGACCTGGATCTGGACGGTTTCGCCCGGGCCTATGGCCCGGGCCTTGATGAAGCCCTGGCCCGTTGGGGTTGGTCACCAGCCCGGCTCCAGGGTGTGCTCGAGCAGGTGCGCTCCGAGGCGATCGATGGGGATTCGGCCCGCTGGTTGGCGCGTCACCATTTCTATCCCGGGGTGCAGGAGCGTCTGCGGAGCCTGCAGCAGGACGGCGCCGACTGGTCGGTCCTCACCACCAAGGGCGGCGCCTTTGCGGCGGCGATCCTGGCGGCTGCCGGTCTGGAACCCCTCTCGCTTCAGGGCCATGAGCAGGGCAGCAAGCCCGAGGTTCTGCTGCAGCTGCGTTCCCTTGGTCGACCGCTCTGGTTCGTGGAGGATCGACGACCGACCCTGGAGACGGTGGTGGCCACGCCCGGCCTGGAGGCGGTGCGCTGCTTCCTGGTCTCCTGGGGCTACCTGGGGGCTGGCGATCGCTTCGACCTGCCAGATTCGATCCATTGGCTGGAGCCCCAGACCTTCGCTGCCCCCCTGGCGCACTGGCCATGATCCGTTAGGGTACGCCTGTACTACAGCTGGCCTGAGACGGGCGCCCCATCCGGTGGAACTACTTCTCCGCGGGGGTTGGCCCTGGCAATCGGCACCCCCGACATCGCAGCCAGTTCCCTCCCCCTATCCGCTCCGTTCCTTCGTCGTCCCTGACCATGCCAGCTGATCCCAAGGCTTCTGCCGATTCAAAGGCTTCTGCCGATCCCAGGTCATCAGCCGTTTCGTCGTCCTCCGGGGCTTCCGCCGGCACCTCCACCGGGCGCGCAGCTTCGGCGAGCGCCTCGGCCCTGCCTGTCGTTGATGTCCGCTCGGGTGAGCGGGACAAGGCCCTGGGCCTGGTGCTCAATCAGATCGAGCGTAATTTCGGCAAGGGGTCGATCATGCGCCTCGGCGATGCCTCGCGCATGCGGGTGGAAACCTTCTCCACCGGCGCCCTCACCCTCGACCTGGCCCTGGGTGGTGGCTACCCCAAGGGACGGGTCGTGGAGGTTTACGGACCGGAGAGCTCCGGCAAGACGACCCTCACCTTGCATGCGATTGCCGAGGTGCAGCGGCGCGGTGGGGTGGCTGCCTTCGTTGACGCTGAACACGCCCTGGATCCGGTCTATGCGGCTGCCTTGGGCGTCGACATCGAGAATCTGCTGGTCTCCCAGCCGGACACCGGCGAGATGGCCCTGGAGATCGTCGATCAGCTGGTGCGTTCCGCCGCCGTTGACATCGTGGTCGTCGACTCCGTGGCGGCCCTGACACCGCGGGCGGAGATCGAAGGTGAGATGGGGGATCTGGCTGTCGGTAGCCAGGCCCGGCTGATGAGTCAGGCGATGCGCAAGATCACCGGCAACATCGGCAAATCGGGCTGCACGGTGATTTTCCTCAACCAGCTCCGCCAGAAGATCGGCGTCACCTATGGGAATCCTGAAACCACCACCGGCGGCAATGCGCTGAAGTTCTATGCCTCGGTGCGCCTCGACATCCGCCGCATTCAGACCCTCAAGCGCGGCACCGAGGAATATGGGATCCGGGCCAAGGTGAAGGTGGCCAAAAACAAGGTGGCACCCCCCTTCCGCATCGCCGAGTTCGACATCCTGTTCGGCCGTGGGATCAGCACCCTCGGCTGTGTTCTCGACATGGCGGAGGAAACCGGGGTGGTCACCCGGAAAGGTGCTTGGTACAGCTACGACGGCGACAACATTGGCCAGGGCCGTGACAACACGATCACCTGGTTGGAGCAGAACCTCGAGAAGAAGGATGAGATCGAGGGTCTGGTTCGCCGCCGTCTCACCGAAGGGGCAGACGTCACCGCCAACTCCATGAAGCCCTTGGCGGCGAAGGCCGCAAAACTTGCCGCCACCGCCGCTGTCGGTGCTGATGGCGAGGACGTGACAGACGCCGGCTGACCCTGATCGGCACCTGTCGGCTCTCGTGCGAGCGAATGAGGCTCTGGCAGCCGTTTCCCCTGGCCGCCAGAACCTTCAGGTGGCGACTTGGCCGCGTCAGCTCGCGGCAGTCTTGCGTTGTGCGGTTGTCACATTGAGGTTGTCATTCTGAAGTTGTCATTCTGAAGTTGTTATTCTGAGGTTGTCATTCTCGGGTTCTCATTGATTGCGCAGCTACATCCGTTTGTTCTGCGAATTGAGTCTCCACAGCTTTGAAATCCATACCACTTTCTTTACGGCAGAAGCAGCTGAATCAGCGCCGCTTCCGCCCGTGGCCAGCCTGGGCTGTTGCTCAGGCCGGCAGCCGGTCTGCTGCCCCAGACTTGGTGGTTCTGGTTGGGGGTTTGGCGGCGTCCGGCTTGGGGGTGGTGCCTGGGAGTCCGATCTGCAGGCTGGCGGAGAGCCGTTGCAGTTCCTGGATCGCCTCGGCGCCCTCCAGTTTCACCAGTTCATGGCCATCACGGGATTCGACCCAGCTGATGCCGAAATCGGAGACCAGGAACCGAACCAAGTGGTTCTCGCCGACACCGGCAACGAAGGATGCGCCCAGGATTTCCCCCGCATCCCCGCAGGTGTAACAGCTGGCGGTCAGTCCACGGGCCCGAAGGCTGGTGGCTAGGGCCTCCAGGCTCATGACCAGATCATTGACCACGGATCGGTATTGCTCGGCGAGACGCAGAAACATCGATCACACCACAGTGATGCATGGATTCTAAGGTTTTCTTAGGATTTCCCGTGGCTCCTGCGGCTGCCCTGGTCCTGGCGGTCTGGTTTCCGTCAGCCGTCAGCCAGGTTCCACCAGCCAAGGGCCGGTCCGATGAAGCGCACCGTGAGCCAGAACAGCACCAGCGATCCGATGCCTACCCAGGCGCCCCGGGTGGTGAAGCGCACGAACTGATCCCCCTGGTTTTTGGTCAGGGGAAGCCAGGAGATAAAGCGCGGGGACGTGTCCTTGGCCTTGGCGGCCTGGCGAGGGGGGCGGGGCGGTAGACCCTGGGCAGCCCTGCGTTTCGCTTCTCCCATGACGACTGTTCTTGTAGGTCCTGCAGGCTAGAGGCATTCAGCAAGCCGTCATCCAGGACGGCATCCAGTCTTGGGTGGGCTGTTTGAAGGGCGTGATCGATGCAGGCTTTTTGGAGAGGCACCTTTTTCAAAAGGCTCGTTCGGTAATGAGTCGCTGCCCGCTGGGCTGATTGGCTCTGCAGGGTCCGCGTGGTTTGGTCTGCTCCAGATCCCCTGCTTGCCAGCATTGTTGATGCCTTTTCGAGAGTCATTAACCCGTCGGAGTGGTGATCTGCTGCCTTTGATGGCCAGCTTCCGATCCATCAGCTTGAGGAGCGGGTTTTGCGAATGGATGAGCTCCATTCCCGATGGCCTTGGCCATGGTCTGTCCGGCCCGATTTCCGTTGGGTGCCATCGTCCACGCGGGCCGAAACCCCGATGGTTGGGAGCAGGCCAGGCACCTTGAACTGTTTCTGTTCAATACAGTTTTTGAGAGAATGCTATTTTCGGTCGCGCGGTATTGAATGCGCAAAAATCGTCAATATATAACCTGGTTTCTTCGCATGAGTTTTTGGTGAGATGGGTATTGACATGCTCGTCTTGATTTAATGTTCCAGCTCACGATTGTGCTGGCCGCGCTCTGGTTTGTGGTGATGCTTGGCGGTCCCGTTTGTGACCCTGTTCGCGACTCAGTCATCGCCGGATTTGCGGGGGTCTCCAGGCCGTCCTGGGAGGCCTCCTTTAGACCTCGGTACGGTTCTCAGGACCGGACAGAAACCTCATGTCTCGGTAATCCTTCGTAGCGCCCGGGATCGTCAAGAGACTGGATCCGTCATCGCTTGCCCAGGGGCGAGAAACCTCAGCAACACGCTCTGGCGCATGCCCTGGATGGCTTCAGGCTTGGCCAGCCAGCCATGGGAGGGGCGGCGCCAGGGATCAACGCCGGCGTCGATCCCCCCACCAGGCGCGCCATTTGCGGTCGAGGATCAAGGCGGCAGCCACGAACGTGATCGCATTCGCCACGATCAAGGGGCCATCGCGTGTGAGCAGGCCATAGAGGCCCCACATGGCGATGCCCGCAGTGAACAACCCATACATCCGCAGGGAGATCCCGCTGGTGTCGCCACTGCGGATCGTTTTCAGCACCTGCGGGATGAAGCTCAAGGTGGTGAGGCTGGCCGCCCCGTAGCCCAGGGCGGCAATGGCAGGCGGATGGGCGCTCATCGAGTCATGGTCGGAGGGTGGGTGCCATTCGCGCTGGGCTGTTCGCTTCGCGCTGCGCTGTCCGCAGGATGGCTCACGGCGGGGCTGGGGCCTTGCGCCCCCGAGCTGCTGCCTACGGCCGCAGTTGTGGCCCCTGCGCTTCAGCTGGGCAACAGGCGGCTCAGATCGCTCCAGGGATCGAGGCAGGCCAGCACCTGATGGCCCCAGCTGCGACTCCGCAGCCGTCCATCCAGCACCGCCAGACGACCATTGCCCTGGCGCAGGCCCGCCACCCCCCGCTCCAGGCGCCCGAGCGCCTCAGGCAGCAACAGCTCCCGAAACCAATCCCGTCCCTGCCGTCGTAGCTGCTGAACCCGGGCTGCGGTCAAGGGGTCCTCCAGGCTGGCGATCGGCAGCAGTCCCACCACGATCTGGCAGGGCAGCGGCAGCCGCTGCTGGTGGCTAAGCCACCACGCCCAGTCGCAGAGGATCACCCCATTGACCTCCGGGGCCGTGGTGGTCATCGTCACCCGGCTGCCGAATTCGGCGGCCAGACCGCTGGCCAGCCCCCGCTGCAGCCCGGCATCGTCGAGCAGCACCACCGTCAGACCGGCCTGACCAAGCACCAGCCGTCGGCTCTGCTCCAGCAGATGCTGGCCGTAGTGGGGACTGTTGGGCAGGGGTTGGCGCATCGGCGCATAGAGAGGCAGGGGGTCCCCGAGCTCTGGATCCGCCAGCGACACGCTCACCACCGGCCGGAAGGCCTGGCCCCCCAGCGGTCGGACGGCAGCCCCTGCACCGCCATGGGGGAGAGAGCCCGCCAGGATCACGCCGCGGCCTGTCAGCAGGCTCTCCAGGGCTTCGAAGGGTTCGAGGGGCTGGCGGTGCAGCTCCCATTGCAGCAGGGTCGGATCAACCCGCGCCCAGCTGGTCCAGCCCCAGCCTGCGGCCCCAAGCCAGCGATCCCAGGGATCGGGCAGGGGGCCCAGCAGGGTGAGCAGATCCCTCAACGGCATCTCATCCTCTTCCCGGATCGCCAGTCGCTGCTCCGATCCAAGGGGTTGTCCCAGGATCCTGCGGCTTAGCCGTTCATGGAGCTCGAGCAGGCTGGCGGCAGCCTGCGGCTGGCTTCGCCTCAGCCCATCCCAGTCGCTGGGTTCAATCACCACGGCGGCCGCATCGCGCATCAGGGACTCCGCGTTCTCCGCCTCCGCGAACACCAGTTGCCGCTCCTCCAGAAGGCCCTGCCGCCAGGTGCGCACCAGCTCCTCCGGACTCAGCAGCCAGATCGATCCTGCCGGGGCAGGGTTGCTGCCCTGCCAGCACGGTGGAGCCATGCCGGCAGCCGTGAGCCGAGGCCATTCCACCTGCAGCAGCCGTTGCCGAAGCTGTTCACTGCAGATCAGGGCCAGTGGCACCTCCGCCAGGGCCAGGGGCACCAGCAGGCTGATCAGCCAACCCGGATCGCTGCCCGGGGCCAGGCGGATCAGGGTGTGGTCGGCCCTGCGCAGGCTGCGGGCCACCAGGCGACTGAGGGTGAAGTGGTGGGGCCAGCGCCGAAGCCCCTCCTGCTGCAGAAGGTGCTTGAGCTGCTGATGGGCCCGGGCTTCCAGCATCGCGGAATCGTAGGAAGCTGGCAGAAACGGATGGCAAGCGATGACAGCGCCCTGGCGAGAACGGCCCGTCGGCGTGGTGGGTCTTGGGTTGATCGGCGGTTCGATCGGCCTTGATCTGCAGGCGCGGGCCCTGGAGGTGCGGGCCCTGGTGCATCGCCCTGAAACCGCCGAGCGCGCCCGGGCCCGGGGCCTCGCCACCCGGATCGACACCGACCCCGCGGTGCTCCGTGATTGCGGCCTGGTGGTACTGGCTTTGCCCCTCGACCGTCTCCTCGATCCGCCGGCGTCCCTGGTGGAGGCGTTGCCGGCCGGGGCCGTGGTCACCGATGTCGGCTCGGTGAAGGCCCCAGTGCTGGCGCGTTGGGGAGGACTGGTGCCCCGCTTCGTTGCCAGCCATCCGATGGCCGGCACGGCTGAGGCGGGCGTCGAGGCGGGTCTGGCGGGGTTGTTCGCCGGTCGCCCCTGGGTGGCGACGCCGGATGACCACACCGATCCTGAGGCCCTGCAGGCGGTGCGGGAGTTGGCCGACTTGCTGGGGGCCCGCTGGCTCTGCTGCGCCGCCCCCGACCACGACCGCAGTGTTGCTCTGATTTCCCACCTGCCGGTGCTGGTCAGCGCCGCTCTGATCGAGGCGGCCGATCAGGGGGGGCGCAGCGCGGGAGCCTCCGCCGGGCTGGCCGGCCTGGTGCGTGCCTTGGCCTCAAGCGGTTTCGCCGACACCAGCCGGGTGGGGGGGGGCAATCCGGAGCTGGGCACCCTGATGGCCCGTTGCAACCGTGAGGCCCTGCGTCAGGCCCTGGGCCACTACCGCCAGGCCCTCGAGGGGATGGAGGCCTGCGTCGACGCTGGCGACTGGGATGGTCTGCTGCAGAAGCTGGAGCGCACCCAGGGCCTGAGGCCGCCCTTCCTGGATGGCCCGCCCTAGGAGCGCAGCTGCAGGGGGCTGCCCCTCTGGGCCAGGAGCTGGCGCACGGCCATGAGGGCCGAGAGACTGACCCCGGCGGTGCCCTCACCGGGATGAAGGCTGTCTCCGCAGAGCCAGAGCCCTGGCAGCGGGGTCCGGCTTGCCAGGCCGAATGGACCGAACAGATCGGGACTCTGCCCGAGCCCACCGACCATGCCGAACGGGCGTCCTGTCCAGCCGGCGAAACCCCGGGGTGTCGCCAACTCCCGGTGCAGGAATGAATCCGTCGGCAGCTGCAGGCCCTCCTCCAGGCTGGTCTGCAGATCGATCAGGGCTGACGCCTTCTGCTGTTGGTAGGTCGCCTCAGGGATCCCGAACCAGGGGGCGGATGGGGTGAACACACTGGCGATCACGGTGGCCTCCCCCAAGGGAGCCCGACCATCCCCTTCCTGGCTCACCGACACGAACAGGGAGCCTGGCCGGCCGGCTTCCAGCTGCAGGTGTGCAGGCACGTTGCTGGGCAAGAGCGATCGCTGGATCGCGCCGTAGAACACCAGCGCACCGGAGGGGGTGGGCAGCTGCTCGAGGCGGCGGCGATAGCCCGGGGGCAGGGCGTCCCCCAGCAGTGCCGGCAGGGTCTGGGGCGGCAGCGTGCACACCACGGAACCGGCCTTGAGATGGAAGGGGCTGCTGTTGGGCCCCACGCCGGTCACCCGCCAGCCGCCGTCCTTCCGCTCCAGGGCCGTCACCCGATGCCGGAGCCGCAGCTGACCGCCTCCCCTGGCCAGGGCTTGCTCCAGGCCATCACAGAGCGCCTGCATCGAGCCCTCGAGGTGCCACAGCCCCAGGGGGTGCTGGGCCATGGCCAGCACGGTGGCGCCGTAGAGGGCGGCGGTGCGATCAACGCCGTGTTGGGAGTACAGACGGAGCTGCAGGTCGAGGAAGCGCCGCAGCCGTGGGTCCCCGGCGCAGCCGCACAGCCTCAGCAGGTCGGCCACCGTGGCCAGGGCCAGGGCCCCTGTGGCCAGCTGGGCTGGACCGATCGCCCCGAGCAGCTGTCCCAGATCCCAGAAGCTGCGGGGCGGGAGCACCGGATCCTTGCCGGCAAAGGCCCAGTTGGCGCGATGCAGGGCTGCGCAGAGGGCCCAGAAACGCTGGCTGCCAGGAAACTGGCGTTGCTGCTCTTGCCGCCAACGGTCCGGGTCGCGCCAGAGCTGGATCGGGGCCGAGCCGTCGGCGAGCTGCACCACACAACCCGGATCCAGGGGCCGCGCTGCTGGTATGGGAATCCCAAAGTGCCGGCAGAGGCGATGGTGGCTGCCCCCGGGCTCCAGCCCCGCCACTTGGGTGGCCCCCACATCAAAGATGTAGGGCCCGCGGCGGAAGGTGCCGGCGCAGCCGCCGCTCTGGCGATGCGCCTCCAGCAGCACCACCGAAAGGCCTGCGTCGGCCAGCAGGGCCGCGGCGGTCAGGCCGGCCACCCCGGCGCCGATCACCACCACATCCCTGCCGCCGGCTTCGAGCGATGCGGGGCTGGGGTCAGGGCTCATCGGGGTGGTGACGCACGGCTGGGCATGCTGGCAGCCAGGGATCGTCGGTCGGGGATGGGGCAGACCGCAGAGGACAGGGTTCTGGTCCAGTCCCTTGGGGAGCTGCTGCAGCAGGAGGTGAGGCTGGGCCCCCTCGTCGCTGGCGGCAGCATCCCCAGGAGCCAGGCCCTGCTGCTGCCCGGTGGTGAGCGGCTGTTTCTGAAGGTCTGTGGAGCGGATCGCCATCCCCTGCTCAAGGCGGAGGTGGAGGGGCTGAGGGCCTTGGCAGCGGCCATGGACCCCACAGCGCCGCTGGTGATTCCTGCCGTGCGGGCCTTCGCCCAGCTGGCTGATCAGGCGGTGCTGGTGCTCAGCTGGTTATCGCTGGAGGGGGGCCGGTCGGGGCCGGACAACGACCCCTGCTGGCGCGCGTTCGGAGCGGCGTTGGCCCAGTTGCATCGCCGCAGTGCTGCTCAGCCCGTCGTGGATGGCAGGTGCGACGGCTTCGGCTGGGTCTGTGACAACTGGATCGGCGCAGCCCCCCAGCACAACGACTGGTGTGATGCATGGGGCCCCTTCTTCGCTGAACGGCGCCTGGCCCCTCAGTTGGCCTGGGCTGCCCGGCAGGGACGACCCTTCCCTGGGGCGGAGGCGTTGCTGGCGCGGGTTCCTGCCTTGCTTGGGGACCATCAGCCCCCCCGGTGCCTGGTCCATGGGGATCTCTGGGCGGGCAACGGCGGGTTGTTGGCCGATGGCCGTGGCACCCTCTTCGATCCGGCCGTGCACTGGGCGGATCGGGAGGTGGATCTGGCGATGGCGGCCCTCTTCGGGGGGTTCCCTGATGCGTTCTTTGAGGGTTACGACGCCACCTGGCCCCGTCCGTCCGGCCACCGGCAACGGAGCCGGCTCTACAACCTGTATCACGAGCTCAACCACGCCAACCTGTTCGGTGGTGGCTACTGGAGCCAGGCCCAGCACACGATCCGGCTGCTGCTGGGGCAGCCGGTGTGAGGGCGCAAGACAACCCCATCCGGGGAGGTTCAGCCCAGGTATTCCTTGCGCAGGTTCTGGATCTGGCTGGTGAGCTTGTTGCGCTTTTCGGAGGTGGTGAGATTGGTGTAGCTCCACTGGCCCACCACCACCAGGCCCAGCAATTCGAGCAGTCCTGGAACCACCGGCAGCAGGTTGATGGTGTCGAGCACCCCTTTGATCAACACCTGGGCCACGATCACCGCTGCGATCACGCCGGCGGCCTTGCCGATGCGACCCATCTGGGACCAGTCCACCTGGTCGAGGGTCGCATTGATCTTGCCGATGATCTCGGTGTATCGCTCTGAGAAGTTCACTTCATTGGCGGCGTCGCTGGCATCGGAACCGGGCAGGGTGGAGGGGGTCTGCTCGAGAACGTCGCTGCTGCTGTCCGTCATGACGATGCCCGGCTGATGGGTTCGGAGGTCAACAAAGTATTGCGTCTGCCGTCGAATCCGCCAGGGGCGTTGCAGTTTGGTGCGCAACAGCTGATGGTTCTCCAGGCCGTTCTGGCAACGGCGGCGCCCGAGGAGGGGTGCTCCCTGCTGCTCGGACAGGTCCTGGAAGACCACTGGCGTGTGTCCCTGGTCTGGCCCTGCCTCAATGCCTGGCAGCCTGCTGAGGAGCGGCTGCGGCGTTTCGCCCTTGACCCGCGGGAGCAGCTTCTGGCCCAGAAGTGGGCACGGCTGCGGGGGTGGCAGGTGCATGGGGCGGCCCACAGCCACCCCCTGGGATCCCTGGTGCCCTCGGCCATCGACTGCGCCATGGCCGTGACTCCCTCCCTGATGGTGATCGGGGATGCGCGGCGGCCGTCTCGCGGCGACGAAGCCGCCGGCCTCCAGGCCTGGTGGCTGGGGGAGGATCCAGGCCTGGATCCGATCCGGATCCCGTTGCTGCTGGCCACCAACCTTGCGCTGCCAGGCGATCGGTTGGGGGAACGTGGAGAATGATTGTTCTCGTCGGTCTGGTGTCCAGGCCGGTGGCACTGACCTTCGACCATGCTTCCTCCCGATACCCAAGGGGTTCAGCTCAGCCCAGATGAGGTGGCCCGTTTTGCCAGGCACCTGATCCTGCCCGAGGTGGGGATGGAGGGTCAGAAGCGGCTCAAGGCCTCCTCCGTGCTTTGTGTGGGCACGGGCGGCCTGGGATCACCGCTGCTGCTCTACCTGGCCGCGGCCGGGGTCGGTCGGATCGGCATCGTCGATTTCGATGTGGTGGATCACAGCAACCTGCAACGTCAGGTGATCCACGGCACCAGCTGGGTGGGCAAGCCCAAGATTGAATCGGCCAAGGCCCGGATCCTCGAGATCAACCCCCACTGCCAGGTTGACCTCTACGAGACCGCCCTCACCAGCGACAACGCACTGGAGATCATCCGTCCCTACGACCTGGTCTGCGACGGCACGGATAACTTTCCGACCCGCTACCTCGTCAACGACGCCTGCGTGCTGCTCGGCAAGCCGAATGTGTACGGCTCGATCTTCCGGTTTGAAGGTCAGGCCACCGTGTTCAACCTCGATGCCGAGAGCCCCAATTACCGGGATCTGTTCCCGGAACCGCCGCCGCCGGGCATGGTGCCGTCCTGCGCCGAGGGTGGCGTGGTGGGGGTGTTGCCAGGGATCATCGGCGTGATCCAGGCCACCGAGGCCGTGAAGATCATCACCGGCATCGGCACGACCCTGAGCGGCCGGCTGTTGCTGTTTGACGCCCTCGGCATGAAGTTCCGGGAGTTGAAACTGCGCCCCAACCCCGAGCGGCCGGTGATCGACAAACTGATTGATTATCAGGAGTTCTGCGGCGTGGGCGGCAGCGCTCCGGGCCAGGAGGAGGCCGGTGCCGTTCAGAGCATCAGTGTTTCGGAGCTGAAGACCTTGCTGGACGGTGACACCAGTGGGCTGGTGTTGATTGATGTGCGCAACCCCCCCGAAGCCGATATCGCCGTGATTCCCGGCGCTGAGTTGATACCCCTCGATCAGATTGAAAATGGCACCGCCGTGGAGCGCATCCGCCAGCTGGCCGCCGGCAAGGTCCTCTATGCCCACTGCAAACTGGGGGGGCGCAGCGCTAAGGCCCTGATCGCCCTCAAGCGCCATGGCATCGAAGGGGTCAACGTGGCTGGCGGCATCGACGCCTGGAGCCAGGAGGTGGATCCCTCCGTGCCGCGGTACTGAGGCCCCGGGGCCTCAGTAATCCACGCCGCGCTTGAGGTCGATGCCCCGTTCGGCGTAATGCTTGTGGCACACCATTTCGGAATGCACCGACGCCAGGTCGAAGTAGGCCGGCGGGTTCTTGCAGCGCCCGGTGAGGATCACTTCCGTTTCCGAGGGTTTGCGCAGGAGGGTCTGCACGATCGGCTCCACGGGCAGCAGCTCCAGATCGACGGTCGGGTTGATCTCATCGAGGATCACCGTTTTGTAGAGACCGCTTGAGATCGCCGCCCGGGCGATTTCCCAGGCTCGCTCCGCCTCCACGTAGTCAATCGGCTGCTGTTGACCCCGCCAGACGATCGCATCACGGCCGGAGCGCAGGTGATCGACCAGGTGGGGATAGCTCTCGCGCAGGGCCGCGATGGCGGCGTCCTCGGTGTAGCCGCTGCCGCCCTTGAGCCACTGCAGGATCAGCACCCGGTGGCTCTTGTCCTGGCTGATGCCGCGACCGATCGCCTGCAGGGCCTTGCCAAGGGTGCTGGTGGACTTGCCCTTGCCTTCTCCGGTGTAGATCTCGATGCCGTCGAGACCCTCGGCGCTTTCGTAGCCATCGAGATCGATCAGGTCGCTGCGGCGATGGGCGCGCATTTCCGAATGCAGATCGGCGAGCTGCACCAGGGCCCGGGGCGCCGCTCTGCCGGTGCAGATCACCTCCATGCCGGCGGGTCGCCCCATCAGGGTCCGCACGACATCCTCCACATCCAGCAACCCCAGCTCGAGCACCGGGTTGATCTCATCAAGGACCACCACCGAGTAAAGGGCGCTGGCGATCGCGCCCCGGGCGATGTCCCAGCCCCGCAGCGCTTCCTGGCGATCGAAGGAAGTGGCTTCCTCGGCACTGAAGTGCTCCCCCCGGCCGGTGCGCACCTGGTCAATCAGATGGGGGAAGCCCTGCTGCAGGGCCTCGATGGCGGCATCCTCGTCGTAGGCGCGGCCGGGTCCCTTCAGGAACCGCAGCAGCAGCACCCGGGTGCGCTTCTGCTCACAGATGCCCAGGCCGATCGTGCGTAACACCACCCCGAGGGCAGCCTGGCTCTTGCCCTTGCCATCACCGTCGTAGACGTGCAGCTGGCCGTTGGCCCGTTCCTCCCGGCGGGCGGCGGTGCGGATGCCGATGCCGCGTCCACTGCTGCCGGAGCTGGATCGGGAGGACGTCGTGGCAGAGGGGCTGGCGGGCACTGCCGACGGGGTCCTTTTAACGTTGGATCCTAACGAGCCCTTCCGGTGTGATGCCCGTCGTCTCGCCCTACTCCCTGGTGGAGTCTCTGCCGGAAGCCCTCGAGGCCAGTCTGGAGGCTCTGCGGTGCCAGATCGCCGCCGCAGGGCCGGTGGTGGTGGCCTATTCCGGTGGTGTCGACAGCGCCCTGGTGGCGGCGATCGCCGTTGAGCAACTCGGTGATCGCGCCTTGGCGGTCACCGGCGTATCGCCCGCCCTCGCTCCCCATCTGCTCACGGAGGCCCGGGCCCAAGCCCAGTGGATGGGTATCCGCCATCGAGAGATCCCGACAGCGGAATTGGACGATCCGGCCTACCGCAGCAACCCCGCGGAACGCTGCTACGCCTGCAAGCGCGAGCTGCACGCTCTGCTGGCCCTGGTGGCCGGCGAAAAGCTGGCATCTGGCGCCTCCCCGGTCCAGGTGCTGGATGGCGTCAACCATGACGATCTGGGCGACCATCGGCCAGGCCTGCAGGCCGCCAGGGAGCGGGGTGTGTGTTCGCCCCTGGCGGATCTCGGCATCGACAAGGCTGGTGTGCGTGCCCTGTCCCGCAGCCTCGGCTTTCCCTGGTGGGACAAGCCGGCCCAGCCCTGCCTGGCTTCCCGGTTTCCCTATGGAGAGCCGATCAGTCGGACGCGACTGGAGCGGGTGGCCGCCGCGGAGGAGTGGCTGCGGCAGCAGGGTTTTGCCGAGCTGCGGGTGCGCAGCCAGGGCGATACGGCCCGGATCGAGTTTGGCGCCGAGGGTCTGATGCGGCTGCTGGCTCGCCTCGGGCAGGACGATGGTGGCCAGGCGTTGCGTCTGGAGTTGGTGCAGCGGTTTCGATCCCTTGGCTTCACCGCCGTTGCCCTCGATCTTGAGGGGTTGGTGAGCGGCAAGCTCAACCGCAGTCTCCCGGCGCCGATCCGTTTGTGAGCCGTCCTGGGGCCTGGCGGGCGGCTGGTTGATCAGGCGTTCAGCGGCCAGAGAGTCCCGGGTCCCACTGAATTCAGGACAGCAACGGAACCCCGGAGATCAAGGCAACATCGCCCCCCGGTATTCCGGGGGGCGATGGCTGGCCGATCCCTGAGGTTTGTGGCTCACCGGCCGGTGGAGTCAGTTGGCCGTCGGGGGTGCGAGAACCGGCTCTCGGGGGGCGCTGGCAATGGCGTCGGGCGTCAGGCGCCGGAAGCTGCTCAGCCGGTGATGACCGGCCCCCAGTTCCTCGGCCAGCGTTGCGCAGGCCTTCTCCGGCATGGTGTGATCACCGCAGGTGAACACATCCACCGCCGCATACCCCGATTCGGGCCAGGTATGGATCGAGATGTGGGATTCGGCCAGCAGGGCCAGTCCGGTTACCCCCTGCGGATCAAAATGATGGGTGATCAGATTGAGGAGGGTCGCGCCAGCACGCTTGGCTGCTGTCGTGATGGCGTTCCTTAAAAAAGCTTCGTCGTCAAGTTTGGCTGCATCGCACTCATAGAGCTCGAGGATGCAGTGCTTGCCCACCGTGTCGGTGGTGTTGGAGATCGCTGGGCTGGTGGAGCCGGCACCGTCCCATCCCGGGTTCGGGTGGAGGCAGGGCAGGGTCTGGGTCATCAGGATTGACACAAACAGCCCCCAACCATACCCCCTGCCTCAGGCGAATGGTTGCAGGGGGTTTCCCGGATCCGGCACCAGTCCCTTCGATCTCTCAGGGGTGGGCGGGAGCTACCACGAGTTGGCCCCGCTGCACCTCCACCACCTGGGACTCCCGTTGCCAACCCCCGGTGAAGGCCCCCAGGTGGGTGGCGCTCACCAGGCACTGGTGGCCCTGGCCCACCGCCGCCAGCAGCCGCTCCTGGCGTACCGGGTCAAGCTCGGCGAGCACATCGTCGAGCAGCAGCAGCGGCGGTTGGCCGCAGACCTCCCCCACCAGGTCCAGTTCCGCCAGCTTCAGGGCCAGCACCAGGGTGCGCTGCTGGCCGGCGGACCCGTAGCGCCGGGCCGGCTGCCCATCCAGCAGCAGGCTCACATCGTCGCGATGGGGGCCCACCGCGCACTGACCGAGGCGCAGTTCTTCGTTCCGTTGCTCCTGCAGCTGAATCAGCAGGGCCTCCCGCCAGCGCGTTTCGTCTTCCTCCCCCTCCAGCAGGCTGCCGCTCCGGTAGCCCATGGCCAGCGTCTCCAGCCCATCGCTCAGCGTCTGATGCCAGGCTGTGGCCAGGGGGGCCAGCAGGGCCAGGGCCCGGCGGCGGCGGCGGTGCAGGCGGGTGGCGATCACGGCCATCTGGAGATCGAAGGTGTCCAGCAGCGAATCCCGTTGTTGGAGGGGCAGGCCGCGGCGCAACAGCTGGCTGCGTTGCCGCAACAGCCGCTGGTAGCGACTAAGCAGTTCGCTGTAGACGGGCTCCAGTTGCAGCACCACCCGGTCCAGCCAGTGGCGCCGCAGGGCTGGCTCGCCGCGCACCAGGTCCAGGTCGAGCGCACTGAAGCCCACGCAGCGCAGGCTGCCCAGCAGGTCCGACTGACGCTGCAGGGTCTTGCCATTACGGCGCACCTGGCGGCCGCCGCTGCGCCGCAGGTCCATGTCGAGCCGGTCTCCGTCCACGGTCAGGGCCGTCACCCTGGCGCTGCTCTGGTCGTGATGCACCAGGTCACGGTCGTTGCCGGTGCGGTGCGAGCGCAGGCTGCCCAGCAGTTCCACCGATTCCAGCAGGTTGGACTTGCCTTCGCCGTTGCGGCCGATCACCAGCAACCTGGGAGCCTCCAGATCCAGTTCTAGCCGCTGCAGATTGCGGAAATGCAGCAGCTCCAGGCGATGCAGCCGAATCGGACCGGGGCGGTGAGCGGCTAAGGTAGCTCGATCGGGACCTCGCCCTGGCTGGTTCTGATTTCCGGGCGGGGCTTCACCAGCACCAACCTCGGACAAGGGCATGTAGCTCAGTTGGATAGAGCATCAGATTCCGGTTCTGAGTGTCGGGGGTTCGAGTCCCTCCATGCTCGTTTTCTCCGCTTCTGCCGGAACAGAGCGGACCCTTTCAGCCCCTCCCTCGCGGCTTTGAGCGGTGAGGACCTGCCGGGGGCCAACGCCTGCTGAACCGGTGACTGCCCCCGGAGCCCTGGCGACAGAAGAGTTTGGCTGGTCTTGGTCAGGTCTTCGGACGGATCCAGCGCCCCATCGCACGGATGCCGCCCGGGTCGATCACGAATCCACAGCGGCGCAGGATGGCAAGGCTTTCCGGGGGAGCGGCCAGGGAGATGCTGCAGCCGGAAAGGTCGCGCTTCAGCCTGTGCAGGGCCGATTGCACCAGCACCTGCAACAGGGTGTCGTGATGGGGGTCCTGGCGGTCCGCGGCCAGGTCCCAGAGGTTGGCGTTCAGGGCCTGGTCACTGGTGGCCCTCACGAAACCCACCAGTTGATCGTCATCGCGGCGCAGGCTGAGGTGCCAGGTGCTCTGCGCCAGGGCCCGTTGCCAGCGCTCCTCGCTGCGCAATGGTTCCCCCGATGCCGCCAGCAGTCGATGAACGTCGACGGCCGATGGCGGACGGTCGCTGGTCAGCACGTATCCATCCGGCAGCACGGGCGCCTGACTCTGGTTGCGGAAGGGAATCAAGAGGGACACCGTGGGATCAACCCGTGTTGCGCATGCCGGCGGCAATGCCATTGATGGTCAGCAGCGCCCCCCGCAGCAGTTCGCTGCGGCTGTAGGTGCGGCCGTCGGAGCCCGCTTCCCCGCCCGCCTCCCGACCGGGCGGCTGGCGGTTCTGATCCCGCAGGCGACGCAGCAGGGCCACCTGCAGGTAGCCGAGGGGAATGATTGTGCGGTTGCGCAGGTCCACCGAGAGCTGCAGGGCCGGATCCCCATCGAGCAGGCGACTGTGGCCCGTGATCTGCAGCACGAGGTCCCGGGTGAGCACGAACTCGGAAGCGATCGTCTCGAAGATCGCCTCGAAGGCCTCCCGATCGTCCGGTTGTCCGAGGGACCGGACGTAGTGGTGGGCCAGGTCGAGATCCACCTTGGAGAGCGTCATCTCCACCTTGGAGATCAGCATCCGGAAGAAGGGCCAGCGCTGGTAGAGCAGCTGCAGCATCTCAAGCTGGGCGGGATCCTGGTTCACGTCCTCCTGCAGGGCTGCCCCGACCCCGAACCAGCTCGGCAACAGGAACCGGCTCTGGGTCCAGCCGAACACCCACGGAATCGCCCGCAGGCCGGAGAGGTCCTTGGCGCCGCTCTTGCGCCGGGCAGGCCGGCTCGAGATCTGGAGCTTGCTGATCTCTTCGATCGGCGTGATCTGCTGAAAGAAGGAGACCAGATCGGGGTTGTCGTGCACCAACTGCCGGTAGTGGTGGCGGGAGCGGGCGGCAAGGCGCTCCATCAGGGTGTTCCAGCTCGGGGTGTCATCCACCGGCGTGCTGATCAGGCTGTTCTGGAGCACGGCTGAGGTCACCGTCTCGAGGTTGTAGAGCGCCAGTTCCGGCAGCGAATACTTGGAGGCAAGCACCTCCCCCTGCTCGGTGATCTTGATCCGACCCTGCAGGGTGCCGCTTGGTTGGGCCAGGATCGCCTGGTAGGCAGGCCCGCCGCCCCGGCCGACCGATCCGCCGCGGCCATGGAACAGGCGCAGGGCGATGCCGTGGCGGGTGGCCAGCTTCTGCAGCGCGATCTGGGCCCGATGGATCTCCCAGTTGCTGGAAAGGAACCCCGAATCCTTGTTGCTGTCGGAGTATCCGAGCATCAGCTCCTGCAGCGGGCCGCCCCCGTCGCTGCTGTTGACCAGGAGCTCTCGGTAGAAGTCTTCGTTGAACAGGTGATCCATCACCGCCGGTGCACCTTGGAGGTCCTCGACGGTTTCAAACAGGGGCACCACCAGCAGGCTGGAATGGCGGCTGCGCGGATTCACCAGCCCGGCCTCCTTGGCCAGTAGCAGCACCTCCAGCAGGTCGGAGACCGTGTGGCTCATCGAGATGATGTAGGTGCTGCAGATGCGCGGGCTGAATTCCTGCTGCAGGCGCTTCAGCATCCGGAACACCGCGAAGGTTTCCGCCGTGGTCGCGCTCCAGCGGCCTGCCGGGGGCAGCAGCGGCCGGCGGGTCTGGAGTTCGCCCAGCAACCAGGCGATTCTCTGCCCTTCGTCCATGGCCCCGTAGGGCACCGGCAGCTCCAGCTCCCGGGTCAGTTCATCGATGGCATCGCTGTGGCGGGTGCTCTCCTGGCGGATGTCGAGGCTGGCGAGGGTGAACCCGAAGATGTGCACCTGGCAGAGCAGGGTCTGCAGGGGTTCGCAGCTGAGGCCGGTGCTCTCGAGGCTGTCCCGGATCAGTTCCAGATCCGAGCGGAACTCCTGCACGGCCGCGTAATGGAGCTCCGGTGTCGGCTGGGCAGTCAACTGGCCCCCGGAGCCGGGACCGTTCGCGGCGGCAGCGGCAGCGGTTCGGCTGCTCTCGAGGGGGGCTTCCCAGCCGGCCTCGGCCAGCTGCTGATTGCGCCGGTGGGTGAGCTGCAGCCGCTCCAGGGTGTAGCTGAGCTTGAGGCGATAGGGCTCAAGCCGGTACCGGGCTGCCCTGGCCTCGTAGATCTCAGGGAACCGCAGGCGGTCCATCTCCAGCGACTCGAGCAGGGCCGGGCTCACCTGGCTCCACTGCATCGAGATGCTCAGTTGATCGCGCAGATCTGAGATGGCGCGCATGTAGCGCTCCAGCATCAGCTGGCGCTGATAACAGGCGGTCCGCCAGGTGATCGCCGGCGTCACCGAGGGGTTGCCATCCCGGTCGGCTCCGACCCAGGAGCCAAAGGTGCAGAAGTCTTCTCGCGGGGGCACCACATCCGGATAGCTGCGGCCCAGGGCGGTGCGGATCCGGCTGCGCAGCATCGGCAGCGCCTCGAACAGCACCTGTTGGAAGTAGTGCAGCGCGTAGTCGACCTCATCGAGCACCGAAGGCTTGAACTGGTGCAGTTCGTCGGTGCGCCACCACAGGCGGATCTCCTCCTCCAGCTGCTGGCGCAGCAGAGGGGCGTCATCACCGACGGCCTGGCCGTCCTGTTGCAGCTTCTGGATCAGGGCCGCCACCCGCCGTTGCTTGTGGCGCACCGTGTGCCGCACGATCTCGGTGGGGTGGGCGGTGAAGACCAGCCGCAGATCGAGATCCCGCAGCAGGTTTTCCACCTGGGCGGGGGGAACGTTGAGGCTTCTGAGCCGTTCGAACAGCTGGCGGAAGGTGGCTGGATCGGTCTGACTGGCCAGCGGCGGCTGGAACGGGTCGGCGGGGTTGTGGTCGGGATGGGCCCGCAGGCTGGCGAGGTAGCTGTCCTCTTCGATGTGCTGCTCGAGGATGTTGACCAGCTGGAAATACAGGGAGAAGGCCCTGGCAGCGGCGATCGCTTCGGCCAGGTCCATGGCCCGGATCAGGGCCACGATCGCTTCGGTGGTGTCGCCTGCTTCGCCTGGGCCGGCGCCGGTGGCGTCGGTGGCCACCGGATCACTCAGTTGCTTCAGCCTCAGCAGCCGCTCGGCCTGCCCTGGGGGGCATTCACTGCGGAGAACGGTTTCCCAGAGCTCCTCCACCAATTCCAGCCGCTCCGCCAGGAGCCTGGTCACCTGGGGTGCTGGCTGGATCGGGCTCGGGGGCACGGGGAAATCAGAAGGCCGGCCAGGCTGCTGCTGCCGCATGGAGGCGGGTACGGCATTGGAAGGATCCATGATCATCCCAAAGGGCGGTGCCCGTCTGTCGCGAGGGCCTCCAACAGCACCTCTTCCCGCTGCTGCAGCTCCTTCGCTTCCGTTGTCATGATCGCGGCGATGCTGTGGCCAGCCCCATGGCGTGCCAGCCAGCGCATCGCCTGGTTGCCCTCCCTCAGCACGGTGGTGATCGGGGTCAGCCGACCCTCGAGTCCCAGCTGCCTGGCCAGGGGCATCAGCTCGGAGAGGGTGGCGGCGATCCAGTCCCGGGCCCGAATGGAGCGGCCATCGCGCCAGTGACGCAGCTCGGCATCGAGGCTGCAGCCGGCGACGGCCCGGTCGTTGCCATCGGCCAGGGCGGCCAGCTCCTCGAGCGGCAGCGATGAGGCCAGCATCGGGTCGTGGTGGTGCCGATCGGCGAGCAGCTGGTGCAGCCGCAGCTCCGAGAAGGCGGTGATCGCCAGCAGCAGTTCAGGGTCGGCGATCAGATCGCAGATCCTGATCTCGAGCCGGTTGAGGTCATGGGGGCGATGCTCACCGTTCGGACGCACGGAGGTCCAGAGGTGACGCACGTTTTGCATCGTGCCCAGGGCGAGCTGCTCCTCCATCCAGGCGATGAAATGACCGTGATCCCGGAACAGGGGCACCTGGGCTGGTGTCAGGGGGAACTGCAGCCAGCGCTGGGAATGGGCCCCGGTGACCCGGCCATCCAGGAATGGGGAGCAAGCGCTCAGGGCCAGCAGCAGGGCTGCCTCACAGCGGATCAGCCGCAGGCCTGAGAACAGATCATCCATGGCCTCGATGCCGAGGTTGATGTGCACGCTGGCGGTGACGACGCGGGTGCCGTAGGTCGCTTCGATGTAGCCGTGGTAGGGGTTCCCGGGGTCGGAGCGCTCGAAGTGGCTGCTGTCCCCCAGGCTGAGGGTGCTGCCGGGCAGGAGGGTGAGGCCGCGCTCCCGCAGCCAGGGGCGGAGCCGGTGTCGTGGTTCGAGCAGCAGGGCCAGCTGCCGGTCGTAGTCGGCGTCGGGCGGGGTGATGTATTCCAGGTTGC
This sequence comes from Prochloraceae cyanobacterium, assembly GCA_040377855.1. GTDB lineage: Bacteria > Cyanobacteriota > Cyanobacteriia > PCC-6307 > Cyanobiaceae > CAIXOZ01. Next base: position 29,375 of record JBEINY010000007.1, read on the forward strand.
GCTGGTCCGGTTCGGTCATGAAGCCGGCGAGGGCCTTGGCGGCCGCGGCTGAACAACCGACCACCGTGCCGTCGCCCCGGCCTGTGAACAGTTCCACCTCGAACCCCTTCAGCAACAGGGGGCCGCTCATGGTGCACTCCCGCTGGGGCTGGTCGGCGGCTGCAGGCAGGCCAGGGCCTTGAGCATGCCTCTGGCCTTGTTGAGGGTCTCCTGGTACTCGGCCTCGGGGATCGAATCGGCGACGATGCCTGCCCCGGCCTGCACCTGGACACGCCACTGTCCGTCTTCACCGGGTAGCACCACCATCGTGCGGATCGTGATCGCCGTGTTCAGGGCTCCGGCCAGGTCGACCGCACCGTAGACCCCGGACTAGGGGCCCCGGGCATCGGGTTCGAGGTCGTGAATCAGCTGCATGGCCCGGATCTTGGGGGCGCCGCTGACGGTGCCGGCGGGGAAGCAGGCCTTGAGCAGATCCCAGATGGTCTGGCCTTCGGCCAGCAGACCCTGCACCTCACTCACGATGTGCATGACGTGGGAGTAGCGCTCGATCACCATCAGCTCCTCCACCGTGACCGTGCCGGCTTCGCAGACGCGGCCCAGGTCATTGCGGCCGAGATCGACGAGCATCACGTGCTCGGCCCGCTCCTTGGGATCGGCCAGCAGTTCGGCTTCCAGGGCGCGATCCCGGTCGTTGTCGAGGCCGCGGGGTCGGGTGCCGGCGATCGGGCGCAGGGAGGCCCTGATGCGGCCATCGCGGCGGGGGTCGGCTTTCACCATCACCTCCGGACTGGATCCGATCAGATACCAGCCCCCGAAATTGAAGAAGGCCATGTAGGGGGAGGGATTGACCATCCGCAGGCTGCGGTAGAGGTCAAAGGGATCCCGATCGATGCTGGTTTCCAGCCGCTGGCTGAGCACCAGCTGGAACACATCCCCGGCGGCGATGTGTTCACGGGCTTGGTCGACGGCCGCCTCGAAGTCTTCCCGGCTGCGGTTGCTGCGCAGGGGCAGGTTGAGTTCCTGGCCCTCCTGCCAGGCCAGGGGTGTCACTCCCGGTGGCAGGGCGCCGTGCATGCGCTGTTCAAGGTCTTCGATCCGCTGCCGGGCCAGGTCGTAGGCCTCGGCAGGCTCCGCCCCGGCACTGAGGTCGGCGTAGGCCACCGCCGTGATCTGACGTTTGACCTGGTCGAAGATCAGCAGACTGTCCGCCAGCATCCAGCAGCCATCGGGGGGATCGCTGGCCGCCGTGGCATGCACGGGCACCCGGGGTTCGATCCAGCGGATCAGCTCATAGCTCCAGAAGCCGAACAGCTGGCCGACCGGGGGCAGGTCGGGCAGGGGGCCTGGCCGGATCGGCTCCAGGCACTGATCCAGCAGGACCAGGGGGTCCCCCTGGAGCGGCTGGCTGCGGCCATCTCTCCAGGCCAGCTCAGCCGCCTCGCCACGACAGGTCAGGGTCCAGAGGGGATCGCAGACCACGAAGCTCCAGCGGCCCACCTGCTCGCCTCCCTCCACTGATTCGAGCAGGACGCCGTGATCACTGGCCGACCCCACCTTCAGCCAGGTGGTGAGGGGGGTCTCCAGGTCGGCGGGCCAGCGCTTGGTGACCGGCACGAAGGTGGCCCCGGCGGCCACGGCTTCCAGGAAGTCGGACGGAGGAAACGCGGGAGGCATCAGGTCGATGAACAGGCCATAAAAAAGCGGGGCGCCTGGCCCCGCCTTTCTAAGTCCAGACCCTCCGGAAGCTTCGATTCAGGAGTCGAAGGTGTTCCGGCCGGTGAACTTGAGGCTGCTGGGGTCGGGGTTGGCGCCGATGCGACGGGCATTGTGGCCGACCATGGCCCGGCCTTCGTTCACCTTCTCAGGGAAGATGCCGTCCTTGGGGTGCAGGAACTCAGTGTCTCCGCCGGGATAGATGCGATAGATCTTGTAATCCTCGATCCTGGGCTTGAACTTGGTGCGCAGCTGGGTGCCGAGGGCCAGGCACTGCTCCTTGCGGGCGAAATACATCAGGTTCTCGCCGGAATGCATCACAGCTGCACCACCGGTAGGGAGTTCGAAGACCTGCTCGCTGGAGCTGGACCAGGTGATGGCGTATTTCTCTTCGGTCTCAGCGGAATTCAGGAGGCCGCCCGTGCTGCCGATGTGCTTCGGGAGTTGACCGCTCAGCGCCGTTGCTGTCATGGCTTTACCTGGGAAGACCTGGGGGGAAGGGCCGGTGACCCGTGGGAACAGAACCGGGAAGGGGTGCGAGGGACTGCAGGGCAGAACCACGAACGCTTCGGCTGGAAGCTAGCACCGTGATTTGGCGACGCTGCGGTCGCCGTCCCACTCTTCACACCCGTCAACAAACCGCAGGCTCAGCCGGGGCTGAACTGGGCTTGCGCGGGGTGATCAGGCGAGGGGAAAGAACACCGTCAGGCCATTGCCGTGTCGTTCGGTCAGCCGTCCTCCGAGGCTGTGGAACAGGCGCTGGGTGGCTTGGCGGCTGAGCTGAAGGCTGCCGGTGGTTGGGTTCCAGCTCAACACCGGCCCGACTGTTGTGATGTCTGGCCGCTGCTCATCCGTCGATCCATCCCCGTGGGCCCCAGGGGCGGCTTCGCTGCTCAGCCGGAGCTTGAGGCGCGCACCGGCGGGGTTGAGGCTGATCAACACGCACGCGCCCCCCGGCAGGCTGCGGCTGAACCGATCCATCAGCCCCCCCAGCATCGTCTCCAGCCGGCTCGGGTTGCTGAGCACCGCCGGCAGTCCGGCCGCCAGTTGCAATTCAAGGCGCAGGCCCCGCCGTTCCAGCTGGCGCTCCCAGCTTGGGCGTAATTGCTCCAGCAGGGCACTCAGGTCGGTGCGGGCCAGGTCGCTGGCTCCCGTCCCCGCGTCGTTGGCAGGCCGGCGTTGCAGTTCGGCCGCGTGGAAGATCAGGCCGAACCGGTCGATCTGTTCGCTGCATTCACCGTCGATCTGCTCAAGGCGCTGGCGCACCAGGGCCGGCAGGTCGGACCGGCGCAGGAGGGAACGGATGAGGGTGCGGATCGTGGCCAGGGGGGTTCGCACTTCATGGGTGAGGGCCTCGAGCAGGGCCAGTTCGCTGCTGATCGCATCCCGCTGGGGGCCCTCGCCGCCGCCCCCGTGCACCAGGGGTTGGAGGGTCACGCTGGGCGCCATGCTCGCCAGCCGTTCCGCCAGCCGGGGCCAGAACCGACCGGCGATCTGGTCGTCGCTGTGAAGGCTGCCCAGGTCCTGCAGGGAAGCCCGCAGGGCCAGGGCGTCCTCCGGGGCCTCCTGTTGGAGCCGTTGATCCACCAGGGCCAGGGCGGCCGACAGGGTGGGGGGATCGAAGCGCACCACCAGGCTTCGGGCCTCGGGGGGGCCATGCAGGGTCAGGGCCACCTGCAGCATCGGGGTGATCACGAGCAGCAAGGGGTCCGTGCCGTCGTCATCGGCCAGGGGCAGCCGTCGGTACGGGCTATGGGTCGGGCTGGTATCTCCGGCAGGCAGCAGCGGTGCCCCAGGATCCAGAAGCCCCTCGAGCTGGGGCGGAGCCCACACCCATCCCTGTAGGCGGTTGAGCAGACGGGGCTCGTGGAGGGCCGGCAGGGGGGCCGCCAGCCACAGACCCCGGAGCTCGGCGCCCACCGGCAGAAAGTGGTCCTGGAGGATGGCCAGGGCTGCCCACCACTGCCGGCGCACCCCGTCTTCATCGGCCTGACCCGGCGGGACACCCTGGGCCAGCAGGCGCCTCAGCTGATCGAGCCTTGGGGGGAGGGTCTCGGCTGATTCCGCCAATGGAGTGTCCGAGCGGGCGGTGGACTCTGGACAGGGCTCCATGCTCACCCTCCGGTGATCTTGGCCGAGCCACCGGCCTGGCGAGCGGCCTGGCTGCGGGTACTGGGACTGCGGCGGGCGACCGAGGCGCACAGCCCCAGGGAGACGAAGTTGACCACCATCGCCGAGCGGCCGTAGCTCATCCATGGCAGGGGGATGCCCGTGACAGGCCCGAGCCCGATGGTCATCGAGATGTTCACGACCACCTGAAACATCAGCATGGCGCCGATGCCCAACACCACCAGGGATTCGAAGTCCGTGGCGGCCTGGTTGGCGATCTGCAGCAGACGCCACATCAATACCGCAAAAGCGACCACCAACAGCACCGATCCCAGGAATCCCGTTTCTTCACCCAGGGCACTGAAAATGAAATCGGTGTGCTGTTCCGGGATGAACCTCAGCTTGGTGAGGTGGCCATGGAGGAGGCCTGTGCCCCACAGCCCGCCTGAGCCGATGCCCACCTGGCTCTGCAGCAGGTGGTAGCCGCCTCCAAGGGGATCCTTGGAGGGATCGAGGAAGAGCACCAGGCGGTCCCGCTGGTATTCCTTGAGGCCATGCATCCACAGGTAGGGAGTCAGCACGGAGAAGAGGCCCTCGATTCCGATGATCACGGCGGCGCCGGTCTGCTTCCAGGGCAGCGATTTCCAGGCCAGGACCCCCATCGCCGGGATCCAGATGACGAGCAGGATCGGCAGGGTCCCGGCCACGATCGCGCTCACCAGAGGGGAAAGCATCAGCACCAGCCAGCTCAGGGGCATGCCCGACCAGAACAGCATCACCAGCAGAACGGCTCCGAACACCAGCGAGGTGCCGAGATCGGGCTGGATGAACACCAGGATCCAGGGCAGGGCAATGAAGCCGCACGGCCGGACCAGATCCACCGGCCGCTCCACCGGATAGCGGGCGAGCACGCCGGCCAGCAGCAGGATTGCAGCCAGCTTGGCGAATTCAGACGGCTGCACATGGAAGCCGGCGATGTTGATCCACCGCTGGGCTCCGAGGGCGGAGGTGCCCACGAAGCGCACGGCGAGCAGGCTCACCACCGTGAGCCCGTAGATCGGACGCAGCCACTGGTTGAGGCGCTCGAGCGGAAGCTGGGCCGTCAGCAGTCCGAGGCCAAGGCCGATGGCAGCGGTGATCCAGTGCTGATACCAGTCGGCGTATTCCGCCTGGCGTTGGGTGCTGGCGATCAGGATGCCGGCGATGAAGGTCATCCCCAAGGGGATACCCCACAGCAGCAGATCCCGGTCGGCGAACCAGGACCAGGCCTTCCGGCGGCGCCAGCCGCCGGCTTTGGCTCCACGGCGCCTGGGCAGGATCGCCATCGGCTCAGGTCCCGCTTAGGCAGCGTGCAGCCAGGTCTCTGGCCAGGGCTGAAAAGGCCGTTGCGGTGGCCGAATCCGGCGCGGAGAGCACCACGGGCAGGCCCCGATCCCCCCCCTCGACAACGCCCAGTTCGAGGGGCAGCTGGGCCAGCAGGGGCACATCGGCCTCCTGGGCCAGCTGCTGACCACCACCGCTCCCGAAGATGGCGTAGCGCCGCTCCGGGGCATCCGGTGGAATGAAGGCGCTCATGTTTTCGACCACGCCCAGCACCGACACCCCCATCTGGCGGAACATCGCCAGGCCGCGGCGGGCGTCCTGGAGCGACACCATCTGGGGTGTGGTCACGATCACCACGCCGGCCATCGGCACGGCCTGGGCAATGGTGAGCTGGGCATCTCCGGTGCCCGGGGGCAGGTCGACGATCAGCACGTCCCTCTCGCCCCAGGCCACCTGGTAGAGGAACTGGCGGATGATCCCGTTCAGCATCGGGCCGCGCCAGATCACGGGCTGGTCGTCATCGATCAGCAGCCCCATCGACACCATCGCCAGACCGCAGGTCTCGATCGGTGTCAGCACCTGGGTGGCACCCTGGCCGCTCACCTCGGGGGTCCGGTCGGCGACCCCGAGCATCGTCGGGGCATTGGGGCCGTAGATATCAGCATCGAGCAGGCCGACGCGCAGACCCGTGCGTGCAAGGGCACAGGCCAGGTTCACGGCCACCGTGCTCTTCCCCACTCCCCCCTTGCCGCTGCTCACAGCGATCACCTGGCGGACCCCGGGGATGGGTTTGAGGTCGGGCAGCTGGGCCCCCTGGCCGTGGCCCGCGGCCCCGATCGGGGCGCCGTCCGGTGGAGCACCGACCTCGATCTGCACGTCGCTGAGCCCGGTCAGGGCCAGCAGGGCCAGGCGAGCCTCGCCGGCGATGCGATCCCGCTGGCTCGTGGCGAAGCCGGGCAGCTGCAGCCGCAACAGGGCCCGTTCCCCGACGACCCGCACCTGGTCAATCCAGCCGAGTTCCATCAGGCTGCGCCCGCTCCCGGCATCCTTGAGTGCCGCCAGGGCATCACGGGCCTGATCAGCGGTGGCCATCCGGCTAGGGCATCAATGGGAGCTGGATCCTAGGGGGGCTCTCCCGGATACCTCGGCCGGCGTCTGAGCTGGAGCGATCACGCCACTAATCCCTGGGGGCCTCCCCGGGGCCGGCGGTGGTGGATCCATGGATCGCTGAACCCCGCCATGAAGAGGTCCAGGCAAGGTCGCTGGCCGTCCATGCCCCGATCGATGCCGTGACAGAGGCTCTCGAAGGCTTGTGTTCGGGGCCACTGGGCTGGAATGGTGATCTGGTTTCCTGCGTCCTACGGGCGTGCTCTCCAGTGGCGGCCTCGCTCCCCAACCTCTTTTCCCGCGCCCGTCGCCGCCTGCTGGGTGTCGGTTCCGTCGATGCCGGGGGCATGCCGTCGGTGCCTGCCCCCTCCCTGGAGGCTCCTCCGGCCGATTCCCGCGCCCGGGCCAAGTCCCTGCTGATGGGGCTCCAGGACTCGATCTGTGAGGGACTCCAGCGGCTGGATGGGGTCGGTCAGTTCGAGGAGGAGAGCTGGGTGCGCCCGGAGGGCGGTGGCGGCCGCTCCCGGGTGATGAAGAACGGCCGGGTGTTCGAGCAGGGCGGCGTCAATTTCTCGGAGGTGGAGGGGTCCGAACTGCCTCCCTCGATCCTGAGTCAGCGGCCCGAGGCCCGGGGCCACCGCTGGTTCGCCACCGGCACCTCGATGGTGCTGCATCCCCGCAACCCTTACATCCCCACCGTTCACCTCAATTACCGCTATTTCGAGGCGGGGCCCGTGTGGTGGTTCGGTGGCGGCGCCGACCTCACCCCTTACTACCCCTTTTTGGAGGATGCCAAGCACTTCCATCGCACGCTCAAGGGCGCCTGTGACAGCGTCAACCCGGCCTTCTACCCGGTGTTCAAGCCCTGGTGCGACGAGTACTTCTTCCTGAAGCATCGCTCTGAAACCCGCGGCGTCGGCGGCATCTTCTACGACTATCAGGATCCCCGCGGCCAGCTCTACAAGGGCCAAGAGCCGGCCGGTATCGCGGCGGCGGCAGGGGCGGCCGCCGGTGCCGTAAGCCAGAGCTGGGAGCAACTCTTCGCGTTGGCCAGTGCCTGCGGCAACGCTTTCTTGCCCAGCTACGGGCCGATCGTCGAGAAGCGTCAGCCCACTCCCTACGGCGAGCGGGAGCGGCAGTTCCAGCTCTACCGCCGGGGCCGTTATGTCGAGTTCAATCTGGTGTTTGACCGCGGCACGATCTTCGGTCTGCAAACCAATGGCCGCACCGAATCGATCCTGATGTCGCTGCCGCCGCTGGTGCGCTGGGAATACGGCTACCAAACCGAGCCCGGCAGCCGTGAGGCCCTGCTCACGGATCTGTTCACCCGCCCCCAGAACTGGCTTGGGGACGACTCCCTGGAGGATCGTTGCCGGCCCCACCAGGCCCTGGGCTGACCAGACCAAGTTCCTCGGCCCCCGCGACCACCCCTGTCTCGGCCCCTGGGGGCCTGGGGGTGGTCTGGCCGGCCACGGGTGCCTGGTCTGCCGTTGGCGCCAGGCCCCGCTGCAGCGCATCCACGATCCGCTGGGCCAGCAGGGTGATCACCCCGTTGCCCCGGATTGGATCGCGCAGGGCCGGCTCCAGTGGGGCCTCCAGCTTGCCGATTTCCAGGATGGCGATGCCGCGTTTCGGGGCACCGAGGCCATCACGAAAGCGGAATGGATAGGCCCCGAAAGCTTCTGCCAGGCTTTCGTCGAGGCGGCTCAGGGGTTGGCGCATGGGAGGGATCAGGCCCGATCCGATTCCATCGGCGCCGTAGGCGTCGTGATGGATCTCGAGGGCGTATCCCCCCGCCGCCACGTGGGCCAGCCCCACGCTCCAGGTGGTTCTTGGATCGTTGGGATCGGCGATCCGGCGCTGCGGTGGGTCGTAGAAGCTGATCACCAGGCCCCGGGCCTGCCCGAGGGCCACCACCGCCTGGGCCAGGCGGAGATTCCAGAAGAGTTCATCGGTCATGGATGGGTCCATGGGCCGCTGGCCCTGGCGTGCCACCGCAGCCCCTCGGGTGCCGGCCCCGCCGATCCCCTGGCTGTCGGCATGGCCGGCCATCACCAGGATCGGAATCGAGGCGGGCAGGGGCTGCAGGCCGATCCAATCTTTTGTGAGCCGCGAGCGCACGCCCGTGATCGGATCATTGGGAAGCGGGCTGGGGGGGTCCAGGGCTCGGGCCGGTGCCGCGACGATGCCTAGGGCCAGCACCAGGGCCATCGGCAGGGCAGGAGACCGCTGGGGAAAGGGCGAGGGCACGGGAGCGGCCGAAGGCAGGGGCACATTGGCACCGGCGGTGTCAGGACGCAGCACCAACCGCCACAGGATCAGCTGTCTGGGCAGATGCCTGGCCGATGGCCCCCTGCTCAGATCGGTGAACTGAGCAGGGCGCCATCGCTGGCCAGTTGCAGCCGTGCGCCGAGCTCCTGTTCCATCGCAATCAGTTCGTCGCGGTGGGCCCGCACCTTCAGGCTGCTGCCGCTCTGCTGATCGTCGCTGGTCAGACGCAGCTCCAGCAGCTCCGATCGAGCGGCGCGGCGCCGATAGAGCACTCCCGCCAGCGGACCCAACAGCACCAGCAGCAGGGGCCATCCCTGCAGGGGGGGCAGGAGCTGGCGCAGCACGAGCCCCAGGCAGCCTGCTCCGACGGCGGCCAGCAGGGACAGCAGCACCGCCAGGGGGATGCTGGCCTGCACATGGCCCCGGAAGCGCAGCAGGCGCTGCTCGGGATCGCCACCTTCCGCCTGCCAGCCGCGGGCCAGGAGCCACTCCCGCAGGCCATCCAGCACCTCCAGGGCCGGCCGCGGCGAGTGCACTTCAACCACGGTGGTGCGGTCCTTGCTGGCGGCCCGCAGGAAGAACACCAGCCCGATGGCCAGGAGAAGGGTCAACAGCAGGGTGGATCCCAGGGTGGGCATCGGCGGAGGCTGGTGAAAAGGATGCTGCCCTTGATGATGGCCGAGGGCGGGGTCGCGGGGTGAGCTGCGGGCCTTCAGGGGTGATGTGGTCCTTCACGATGGAACCATCCCGCCCTTCCCCCGGCAGCCCATGGCAGCTCCAATCCACCCGCCCAGTCGTTTTGCCGTCTTCGATGGGGATCTGGATGCCGAGTGGATTGAGCGCTATGGCACGGCCAGGGCCCTGGCCGTGGACACAGAAGCCATGGGGCTGGTGCATGGGCGCGATCGCCTTTGCCTGGTGCAGCTTTGTGACGACGCCGATCAGGTGTGCTGCATCCGCCTGGGGCGAGGCCAGGCCGAAGCACCAGGGTTGAAGGCCTTGCTGGAAAACCCGGCGATCGAGAAGGTGTTCCATTTCGCCCGCTTCGATGTGGCGGCCCTGGCGGAAAACCTCGCCATCGGCGTCACGCCGGTGTTCTGCACCAAGATCGCCAGCCGCCTGGCACGCACCTACAGCCCTCGCCATGGCCTGAAGGAGGTGCTCAGCGAACTGGTGGGCGTAGAGCTCGACAAGCAGGCGCAGAGCAGCGACTGGGGCCGGGTGGAGGAGCTCTCCGAAACCCAGCTGGCCTACGCGGCCAATGATGTGCGCTACCTCCTGGCCGCCCGCGACCGTCTTGAGGCGATGCTCCAGCGCGAGGATCGCTGGAGCATCGCCCAGCGGTGCTTCCAGACCGTTTCCCTGATGGCCGATCTGGATCGCAGCCGCTTCCAGAATGTGTTCGAGCACTGAGGCCTGTTGCCCGTCGATGGTGGCCTCGGAGTGCAAGAGATCGAGTCCTGATGGTGATCAATCGCGATCAGGACTCACGACCTTCAGCATCGATATCCTTCAGATTCACGCGTCTTCAGGATCAAGGGCCTGCGAGGGGAAAGGCTTTGTTTGAGTCAGGGTTTTTGAGATTGGGCCTTGTGGGATCAGGGGCTTTCGGCCATCACGGCTTCAGGCCGAATCGCTCGATCGATGGCCCGCCGAAGCACCGCAGCGAGCTGCTCCTGATCGCAACTCAGTCTTCGTCCATGAAGTTCATCTCGCTGGCCACGGCCTCCAGCAGCCCGTCGAGCAGGGCTCCATGGGATTCACCGCTGTTGGTGGCGGCCTCGACAAGCCGCTCGGCCACGGCCACCTTGCCCTGGCGGTCGCGGATGCCCTCACGCACGGCCGCCAGCTCCACCTTGCGCCGCGCCGCTGCGATGCTGATGCTCAGCAAGGTGGCCAGGCGGCTGCAGGCCTGGGTGTAGGCGCGATCTTCCAGGGGCGCCATGGGCGTCGGCAGCGGGGGGTGGCGTCATCATCGTGCCCAGGGTCGACGCGGATCCGGAGAGCGACAGCCCGCTGATGCCGGCTGCCTTCGATCAGCCCGCCGGCATCAACAGGCTGTCGCTCAGCCGCCGGGCCAGGGCTTCGCTGCCGCCGGCTGGTCCCATCCGGGCCTGGCCCCGTTCGCCAAGACGATGAGAGGTCGGATGATCGTTCAGCAGGGTGCTGGCACGGGCTGCCAGGAGGCTGACGCTGGGGCAGGGGGTGACCGCTCCGTTGAGAAGTCGGCTCTGGCGCCAGGCGAAGCCTGCCTTGAACTGGGGGCCGGGACCCGGCAGGGAGAGGGCTGGAATTCCCAGGCCCACCAGCTGCTCCGTGGCGGTGCCGGCCGTGGCGAGGCCCAGTTCGCTCCAGGGAGCCCAGGTCTCGAATTGGCCTGGACCATGCAGCAGCCATTGGTTTTGCCGTTCCCAGGCCCCCTGGGCGCGACTCCCTGCGGGGATTGAACGGGGTTGGAATCCAGCGGCCGCGGCCACGGCGGCGATCGCTTCGGCGGAGGGTTCCCGTCCGGTGGCCAGCAGCAGCACTCTCGTCGACTCTTCCGGCAGTGCGCCACAGGCCTGCAGCAGGCGCTTGAGGTTGTGGATGCACTCAGGCGTGCGGCTGCCGGCCAGCAGCAGCAGCCGTCGACGCCCATGGAGGCTGGGGGGCAGCGGCTCGATTCGGAAGCCATCCATCATTGGGTTGCCCGGCGCTTCGGCGGCCACCCCATGGGTCCTGAGGCCTTCGGCGGTGAGGGCATCGCGCATCGCTACCAGCCGACAGCGCCGACTGCCCATCAGGCCCCACTCCCAGGGATCCCATTCGCTGCCCTTGCAGCGGTGGTAGCGGTCGGCCGCCCGGGTGAACAGGGTCGGGGCGGGATGGGGAGTGGCCCAGGTGTGGTCGCTCTTGGGGGTGCCGATGAAGGCGAAGGGGCTGCGCGACGACCAGGCCAGCAGAAGGGGCAGGAGGTCACCCACCGCCAGGATCGGTTGTCCGGTGCGCCCCCACCGGCGGATCAGCCGCCACTGCTGCCAGCTCAGCACGGGCAGCCCGGCCAGGAGGTCGCGCAGCAGTCCGTCCAGGCTCTGGTTGCTGAAGCCCCCACTGGGGAGTGCCTGGCGTGGTCCGATCTGCTCCAGCCAGCCTTCCGCTTCTGCCTGGCGGTAGGCATGGCCTTCGCCCACCAGGGGGAGCACCGCCACCAGAAGATTGGGACGCACACCTTTCAGGGCCCGCAGCACCCGCATGGCGATGAGGTCTTCGCCATGGCCATTGCTCAGGACCAGAAGAGCAGCTGGCATCCGGCGGCTGGTAAGCTGACTTAAGGGGAGTTTGCTCCCTGGCCGGCGGCATGGCCAAGTGGTAAGGCAGAGGATTGCAAATCCTTTATCCCCAGTTCGAATCTGGGTGCCGCCTTGGGATTTTTTAAGTGATTGCAATGGGTCTCGGCGATTTGAGACCACTTTTTTGTGATTGCAAGTTGTTTGCAAAAAAACCCAAGTGCTTCCCTCAGCTGGGCGGCAAAGGACCGTTGCACACACCAGCGGAGGCACGTCCCCTTATGCCCATGCCCATGCACAGGCCCATGCCCATGAACAGGCCCAAGCGTTGTCTACCACTCCTGCAGGGCGGTGCCGAATAGGAACTCCTGAACCTGCTGCATCAAGCGCCAAACTCGGGCTTGGTCGTGCGGGTGGAGAGCAACGGCTCAGGGCAGCCGCCTGCAAGGCAGAGATTTAGCGGCAGGGCTATATCCAGTTTGGGAACATCCTGCTCGCTGAGCGAAGGGCTTGGCATCACCTCCCCTGGACCAGAGAGACGGCTCGGGTAAGCGTCAATCCCATGACGTCATAGATCAAGAAGCCATGGGCAAGAATTAAAATCCTTGCGCGTGCAGAATTTCCCTTGATGGCACTAATGGATGCCGAAAAAACTGACGAGAATGATGCCACAAAGTAGTCAATCGGTCTCGGCGTTTTCCCCTCAAGGTCTAGGCGGAAAAAGTGACGTTCTCCCGCCCTTCCAGCCATGTCCAGTCGCCAATAGATCCACCCCCAGATGAGCAGTGAATAGGGCAGGAATAACAAGAGTTGCGTGATCAGAGTGAACCGTGAGCTGACAGCGTCAAAGACAAGGATGTTTAGCCCCAGTAGCTGTATGGCCATCCTGATGATGACATAGGTGCCAATGATGTCCAGATATCTTCTGCACCAGTGTGGCCGCACTCGGCAAGTCAGCAGATAGGCCAGGGTGGGGACAAAGACGGGAATGGTGATGCGCGAAATGTGAGTTAAGATGAATGAATCAAAGGATGCAAAGATGGCAATCGCCCTGTGAATGGATGAGAGCGGTCCGATGTCGATGTAGTAATAGAAGACCTGCAGGC
>JBEINY010000110.1:0-5886 GCA_040377855.1 Prochloraceae cyanobacterium
GACATGCGGCGCCAGCGCTCGGGTTCCATCCAGGCCTGATCGACGGCGTTCTGGGCCCGGCGGTAATCACCGATGTCGGCCAGCACCCGGAACGGATCCTGGTGGCGAAGGTTGTTCAGCAGGGGCTGGAACAGCTCCCGGTCGCCCTCACTGAAGTGGCCAGAGCCGATCAGGGCCAGGGCCTCCTGGGTGAGGGGTTCGCCGGCCAACCAGCTCTCAGGGCTGTAGGCACTGCGGGCCAAGGCTTCGATCCCTTCGGCGGTATGGCCGAACAGGAAGAAGTTCTCCGCCCCCACCCGCTCGCGGATCTCGATGTTGGCGCCATCCAGGGTGCCGATCGTGAGGGCCCCGTTGATGGCCATCTTCATGTTGCCGGTGCCAGACGCCTCCATCCCGGCCGTTGAGATCTGCTCCGAGAGATCCACGGCCGGATACACCAGCTGGCCCAGGCTGACGCTGAAGTTGGGCAGGAACACGACCCGCAACCGCCCCTCCATGGCCGGGTCCATGTTCACCACATCGGCGATGCCGACGATCAGGCGAATGATCAGCTTCGCCATCGCATAGCCAGGCGCCGCCTTGCCACCGAAGATCACGGTGCGGGGCGCCAGGTCCTCACCGGCACGGATCCGCAGGAAACGCTCCACCAGCTGCACGGCCGCCAGGTGCTGGCGCTTGTATTCATGGATGCGCTTGACCTGCACATCAAACAGGGACGCCGGATCCACCAGCACCCCGAGCTGGCTGTGGATGTGCCGCGCCAATCTCTGCTTGCCCGTTTCCCGCACCCTGTGCCAGCGGTCCAGGAAGCCACCATCGTCGGCGAGGGGAGCCAGGTTCTCCAGGGCATTGAGGTCGCGGCGCCAGTCGGTGCCGATCGACTGATCGAGCAGGGAGGCCAGGGGGGGATTGGCCACCGCCAGCCAGCGGCGCGGGGTGACCCCGTTGGTGACGTTGGTGAAGCGCTCAGGCCAGATCTCGGCGAGATCCCTGAACAGCTGACGGGTCAGCAGATCGCTATGCAGCTCTGCCACTCCATTGACGTGGTGGCTGCCGACCACCGCCAGATTGGCCATGCGCACCTTGCGCTGGGGGCCTTCCTGGATCAGGGAAATGCGCGACAACAGCTCGGGATTGCCCGGAAAGCGGATGCGCATCGTCCGCAGGAAGCGGGCATTGATCTCATAAATGATGTCGAGGTGACGCGGCAACAGCTCGGCGAACAACTCCAGCCCCCAGGTCTCGAGGGCCTCCGGCAGCAGGGTGTGGTTCGTGTAGCTGATGCTGGCGGTGGTGATCGTCCAGGCGGAATCCCAGTCGACGTCGTGCTCATCCATCAGCAGCCGCATCAACTCAGCCACGGCGATCGCCGGATGGGTGTCGTTGAGCTGAACGGCGAACTTCTCGTGAAACTGGGTGGCGGCCATGCCCTGACCCTTGAGGATCCGGAACATGTCCTGGAGCGAACAGCTGACGAAAAAGATCTGCTGCGACAGACGAAGACGCTTGCCCTGATCCAGGCTGTCATTGGGGTACAGCACTTTCGACAAGGTTTCCGACTGCACCTTGTCCAACACCGCCCGGGTGTAATCACCGGCATTGAAGGACGCGAAATCAAACGTCTCCTCCGCCTGGGCTGACCACAGCCGCAGGGTGTTGGCGGTGTGCACGCCATAGCCCAGGATCGGCGTGTCATGGGCAACGCCGATCACGATCTTGCCGCCGATGGTGACCGGAAAGCTCCACTCCGGGCGGATCACCTCCCAGGGATTCCCATGGGCCAGCCAGTGGTCGGTGCTTTCCCGTTGGCCGTCGGCCGTGATCTGCTGGTGGAAAATCCCGAATTCGTAGCGGATGCCGTAACCGATCGCCGGCAGCTCCAGCGTGGCCAGGGATTCCTGATAACAGGCGGCCAGGCGGCCCAGACCGCCATTGCCCAGGCCGGGTTCCGGCTCCTGGGAGATCAGTTCAGTCAGATCCAGGCCGAGGGCACCACAGGCCTCCTCCGCCTCTTGCCTCAGGCCGAGGTTGACCAGGTTGTTTTCAAGGTGGGGACCCATCAGGTATTCAGCCGACAGGTAGGCCGCCGTCCGCACCGACTGGTGGGTGTAGGTGGCCGCCGTGTCGACCCAGCTCTGGAGCAGACGATCGCGAACCGCGAGGGCGAGCGCCAGATAGTGATCCCGGGGTGTGGCCAGGGATGGGCTCTTGGCCTGGCTGTAGAAGAGATGCCTCTGCATCGCTTCCAGCAGGGTTTCGCTGAGCATGGGCTGGGTGCGAGACATCGGTATCTCTCCATCGACGCGCTGAACTTCATGATGCCCCCGGCCACGGGCAGGAATGAAGGGTGCTGCCGCCAATGTGCGGCATTGAAGATGGAACCCTGATCCTGCTGCCGACAAAATCTCCGAAAAGCAGGCCAGCGGATGGGGTAAGCCGCATCGCTGCGCTCCTGAGCGACATCACCCCACCATCAACGACAGACCCGATTGCGATGCCGAACCTGGCCCTCCTGGTGATTTGGCATCAAGGGCAACAGGGAACCCAACCTTCGCCCCGGTAAGACTGTTATCAGTGAACCAGGGACTACCCGCGAGACCCCCCATGCCATCCAGCCAACGCCTGCAGGCCATCCAAAGCATTCAGCACCGGCCCGCTGCACCATCGGTGACCCCCCAGAGCCTCGATGATCTCTGGGCCAGTGATGTGTTCACCCTGGCGGCGATGAAAGCGGCCCTGCCGAAGCCGATCTTCCGCTCGATCCAGGCCACGATCCGCGAGGGCGGCAAGCTTGATCTGTCGGTGGCCGACGTGGTCGCCCAGGCGATGAAGGACTGGGCCATGGGCCGGGGCGCCCTCTACTACGCCCACGTCTTCTATCCCCTCACCAACCTCAGCGCCGAGAAGCACGACGGCTTCATCTCGCCCCAGGGCGACGGTCAGGTGATCGCTGAATTCAGCGGCAAGCTGCTGGTGCAGGGGGAACCGGATGGCTCCTCCTTCCCCAACGGCGGCATCCGCTCCACCTTCGAGGCCCGCGGCTACACCGCCTGGGATGTGACCAGCCCGGCCTACCTGATGGAGACGCCCAATGGGCTGACCCTCTGCATCCCCACGGTCTTCGTGTCCTGGACCGGAGAGGCCCTCGACAAGAAAACACCCCTGCTGCGCTCCAATGCGGCCATGAACCGCCAGGCCCAGCGGTTGCTGCGGCTGCTGGGGAACACCGACATCGCTCCGGTGAACTCCAGCTGCGGCGCTGAACAGGAGTACTTCCTGGTGGATTCGGCCTTCGTGGCCCTCCGCCCCGACCTGCAGCTCGCCGGCCGCTCCCTGTTCGGAGCACCGCCAGCCAAGGGCCAACAGTTCGACGACCACTACTTCGGCGCCATCCCGGAGCGGGTGCAGGTGTTCATGCAGGACGTGGAGCGCCAGCTCTACAAGCTGGGTGTTCCGGCCAAGACCCGCCACAACGAAGTCGCTCCCGGCCAGTTCGAGATCGCTCCGTTCCATGAGGCCGCCAACGTCGCCACCGACCACCAGCAACTGACGATGACGGTGCTCAAGAGCACCGCCAAGCGCCACGGCTTCACCTGCCTGCTGCACGAAAAACCGTTCGCCGGGGTCAACGGCAGCGGGAAGCACGTCAACTGGTCGGTGGGGAACGCCACCCAGGGCAACCTGCTCGATCCCGGCAAGACCCCCCACGCCAACCTCCAGTTCCTGCTCTTCTGCGCTGCGGTCATCCGCGGCGTCCATCGCTTCGGTCCCCTGATGCGGGCCGTGATCGCCACCGCCAGCAACGACCATCGCCTCGGGGCCAACGAAGCCCCGCCGGCGATCATCTCGGTGTACCTAGGCAGCCAGCTGGAGGCGGTGTTCCAGCAGATCCTCAATGGCGATCTGACGGGCTCACCGGAAGCCGGCATCCTGTCTCTGGGGGTGGACACCCTGCCCGATCTGGCCAAGGATCCGGGCGACCGCAACCGCACGTCGCCGTTTGCCTTCACCGGCAACCGCTTCGAATTCCGGGCCGTGGGCTCCGGCCAGTCGGTGGCCGGTCCGCTGGTGGCCCTGAACACCATCCTGGCTGATTCGATCGAGTGGATCGCCGATGAACTGGAGCGTGAACTGCAGGCTGGCAGCAGCCTCGAAGCCGCCAGCCTCCAGGTGATGCGCCGTGCGATGGAGCAGCACGGCGCCGTGATCTTCGGCGGCGACGGCTACTCCAGCGCCTGGCATCGCATGGCGGTGGAAGAGCGCGGCCTCGAAAACCTGCCCACCAGCGCCGAGGCCCTGCCGGTGCTGCAGCGGCCCGAAATTCGTGAGCTCCTGGAGCGCCAAGGGGTGCTCAGCCCCCTGGAACTGGAAAGCCGCTTCTCGGTGTACGCCGAGCAGTACATCCTGGCGATCGAGGTGGAAACCCGGCTGATGCTGCGGATGGTGCGCACCCAGATCTATCCGGCCGTCAGTGGCTACCTCAGCCGCCTGATCAAGAGCCTGCAGGCCCAGGAGGCGATGGGGCTGAGCCCCGACCGCTCCATGGCCACCCAGATCGCCGGGCTCTCCAACACGATGCTCCAGCAGACGGCCTCCCTCGAGAACGCCCTCCATCAGGAGATCCATGACACCAATGGCCATCTCAACCACGGCGCCCACACCTTGCTGCCGCTGATGCTGGCGGTGCGGGGCACGGTGGATGCCCTGGAAGGACTCGTGGACGACGGCAGCTGGCCGCTGCCCACCTACCAGGAGATGCTGTTCATGCGCTGACCTGGCGAGCCGGTGGCCTCCGCTCAGGACCGGGGCCGTTGGTGGCGGAACTCCCAGGGGGGGGTGATGCCACCCGGCAGCTGCCAGATGCCGAGGTGACGGCCCCGCGCCCGATCCTCGGCCTGCCGATAGGCCCGCTGATCACAGGCGCTGAGATAGCGCCCATCCACAAAGGCCTGGCCTGCGGCCACCATCGCCAGGCCGACGTTGATCTCCTCGACCTGGCCCCGGCCGGCCGGCCCACCCGCAGCGGCAGGGCTGGTGACCACTTCAGCAACGCTGCGGCCGAAGCGATCGATCGTCTTGATCGCCAGCTGCACCCCCTGGCCTGGGGAGAGCAGCCGTTGCAGCTGCCGGCGGGCCTTGAGACCGTCTGGGCTCTGGGCCATTTCCGGAGCGTCGATGCAGGCCAGCCGCACCGTGAGCCTCTGGCCATCGTGAACCACCTTGATGGTGTCGCCATCGCCGATCGAAAGCACGGACGCTAGGCGCCAGGGCTCCTGGGCCCCCGCCTGGCTGCCACCCCCCAGGGCCGCCAGCACCAGGGCCCCATGAACGATGGAACGGGAGATCATCGGCGGAACTGGAGGGGGAAGCATGCCGGGCGTGCTGCGATGACCTGGGCAAGTCAGGCCGCCGGCATCAGGCTGGCATCAGCCTCGTTCAACGGATGCGCTGGATCCTGCTGTGTTGCTTGCCAATCGCCCTAGGTGCCGGCGCCGGAGCCCTGGCACAGCAACCGGTGCGGCCACTGCCCAGGCTTGGAAGCTGCCCCCTCGGGTATTACAGCTCCGGCGATTACTGCGTGCCCAACCGCTCGGGCCAGGTGCGAGGGGCCCTGGAAAAGGTCGGCGGCAGCTGCCCCCTCGGCTTCTACAGCTCCGGGAATTACTGCCTCAGCAGCCCCGGCAGCAACCGTGAAGCGATCCCGAAACTGGGGAGCAGCTGTCCGCTCGGCTGGTTCAGCTCCGGCAGCTACTGCGTCCACAACCGCTGATCCAGACCGGCGCCACCGGCGATGGGCGGGGAAGGGGCTGACGACGCCGAAGGAACAGGCCCCTGACGCCACCACCACCTCCCGAGCAGCAGCAGCCTGGCGAGGATGGCGATCAA
>JBEINY010000075.1:0-10122 GCA_040377855.1 Prochloraceae cyanobacterium
GGCAAAGCGTGCCAAAGACAAAGCATGCCAAAGACAAACCGTGCCACTGGCAAAGCGTGCCACAGGCAATCTGTGCCACAAACAATCTGGGCAACAGGCAATCCCTGCGTCAGACAATGCCCCAACCGGCGTCAGAGCATGAACTCAGCAAAACGTTGATCCTGAAAACGTCGATTCAGCCAACGCCGGGGGTCAGGTTCAGGTCGTGATCGGTTCAGTCGCCCTAGATCGAACGGTTCTCCCCAAAGGATCGGGGCGTCTGCGCCCAGTCCTGGAGTGAAACCGGAGTGGCGGCCCGGATGTTTCCCAGGCTGCCCTTGAGCCAGGATTCAGAAAGCCAGGATTCAGATGGAGGCGTCGATCACCATCACAGCCCTGGCGCTGGTGGGAGACAACAGAGAAACTCCTCAGCTCCAGCCCCGAGGGCCGGGGAAGAGTGCGTTGTCGGCATCGAGAGGCTGATCAGGCCTGATCAACGACAGGCACGGAGGCGGGAACCCCATCGACCACGGCGACCTCGGAGGGATCTTCGGAGGCCTCAGGGGCCATGGCCCTGGCCTGGACTGGGCCACCGGTGCCTGGGGAGAGGGCCCCGGGTCGGGTGGCCTCTTCCAGGGGGGCAATGGCGGTACGGAATTCCTGCTCGAACTCCTGGGACGCCGACTGAAAGCCGCGAATGGTGCGCCCAAGGGTCTTGCCGAGCTCCGGCAAACGCTTAGGACCGAACACCAAAAGCCCGATGGCGGCGATCACCGCCAACTCCGGGAGGCCGATTCCGAACACGTTCATGGCAGAGGGAAGCGGCAGGACGGCTCCGAAGCGGCGATCAGCCGCCGAAGCCGTTCCAGTTGACGTTGATGCCTTCGAGGATCAGCGACTTGTTGTACAGCTGGAGGATGACCAGCAGGAACACCAGGAAGAGGGCCATGAAGATGCCCATCACGGGCGTGGTGCCCCATCCGGGCACGACCTTGCCGTATTCGGAGTTCAGCGGGCGGAGCAGGTCTCCCAGGCGGGTGCGTTGAGCCATGGTCAGCTGGATCCTCTCAGGCATGGAATCGCTCTCGTTACTGTAAGGGCCCCGGCGGCCCCTCCGTTCGTCGCTGTCGAGAGTTGTGACGGAAGGGTTCCCCGGACCCGACTCCAGCGGCTCCGACTCCATCCACCCTGCTCCCGCCGGACCGCCCCATGGACGCCTCCCCGACCCCCGCCCTCTCCGTGGCCATCGCCGTGCTGGTGGTGCTTCTCGGTCTGACCGGCTTCGGCGTCTACACGGCCTTCGGCCCACCATCGAAGGGACTGACCGACCCCTTCGACGATCACGACGACTGACGGCGAAGCCGCCAGAACCCCAGCGCCCAGGGGGCCAGATTGGCCCTCGGCAACGTTTCTATGGCGTTCGTCTTCATGGCGTTCCTACGTCCCCCGGAGCCGCCAGCGACCGGCTCGATGATCTGATCCAGCCCATCGAGTTGCTCCGGCTGTTGCCACCCCCCGCCGAAGCAGACGGATTGTCTGATCGGCGTGAGGTTCTGGAGGGCGATCCGCACCACGCCGGGCTGGTCGGGGTCCTGAACCAGGCGCAACAACTGCACCCCGACCGGCAGGGCCTCCAGGCCAACCCAGCCCGCCCCTGACGAGCCCGCGGGCCAGGGGAGGCGGTCGGCCTGATCCGGTGCCAGCGGACGGCACCAGAGCGGCTCACGGAAAGCCTGGGCTGCAGCACTCACCCCGTCCTGTCGCCAGCCGGACCTGCAGGGCATCAGGGCAACCCGCATCCGCTGCCAGCCGTTGTCGGCCTGGGGATCCGGCCAGGTGGGGGAGCGCAGCAGGGAAACGCCGAGGCGATCGACCGCTCCCCCGACCCCCTGGGGTCCGTCGAGCAGCATGGCCAGCCCACCGCGGCGGGCCTGACTGGCGGTCCAACTGATCGTCGTCACTTCCCAGCGACTCCGCTCCCGGGGCAGCAGGACCTCGGCGGGGCGTTCGATCACACCCCCGGTGGTATCGCAGGCGGTGCGCAGGGAGGCCTGGGCCAGCGGGCACTCCAGCCGCAGCAGCTGATGGTGCTGGCGCCAGTCGATCGCCAGGCAGACCTCAAGCCAGGGACTGGCCGCCTTCAGGGTCAGATCAAGCCGGAAGCGACTGGAGCCGCAACGTCCGCGGCGCCTGGCCTGCACCAGCAAGGGGCCTGCCGCAACGATCTCCATGCCCCCATCCCAGATCACGGGGAGGGGGTGCTCACGATGATCGGCCGCCAGATCCCAGGCGTCCCAGTACTCCCCCTGATCGCGGAACAGGGACAGCTCAAGGGGCGCCGCCAGCTGGGGGACCCCATCGCCATCCCAGAGCTGCTCCAGCCCATCGGCCGTCATCAGGGCCATCAGGCGGCCATTGCTGACCCGCCAGGCCGGTCCACGCCCATCGCGCACCGGCTGCCATTGCACCGGATCAACCACCGCCGCCTCCGGCGGCAAAGCCGACCGGTCGTGGAGATGCCGATGGCGCTGCAGGGGCCAGGCCGCCACCCCGGCCAGGTCCGGGAGCTGCACCCACTGGCCGCCCCCAGGAGCGGGCTGGCTGGCCAGGTGCCGATCCCCGAAGGTCCAGGCACCGGCCGGCAGGCGAAGGCAGGGAGCAGCTCGCCGCAGGGGCTGCAACTGCACCAGGCCCCAGGGATCGCCGGCGCCATGGCTCGGGGCGGATCGGGCCAACCAACCCTGCAGGGCCCGATCCCGGGCCCGGGAGGCCTGGCGGCGGGCCTGGCGCCATTCCGGTTCGGCTTGGTCGAACACCTCGGGTATCGAGGTGCCCGGCAGGATGTCGTGGAACTGCTGAAACAGCAGGGTGCGCCAGGGCAGGGGAGCCGCCGGGGGTGGGGCCGAGGCCATGAACGGGTGCAGGGCAGACGCCAGCTCGGCCTCGCGCAACAGGCGCTCCAGGGTGCGGTTATGGCGCTTCTGGTCGGGCCGGGTGGTGGCGCAGCCCCGGTGCAGCTCCAGATAGAGCTCATCCCGCCACACCGGCCAGCGGCCAGCCAGGGGCTCCAGCCGCTGCAGGTGGTCCCGCAGGGTGCCGTGCTGCTGGGGGGCCGCCTCGGGCCGCTGCTGCCACTGGCGCAACTGCTCGAGCATCTCGGCCGTCGGGCCACCGCCATGGTCACCGACGCCCGGCAGCCACAGGGCCTCCTCCAGGCCGGTGCGGCGCTGCCAGGCGAGGCGATGGCGCTCCATCGCCAGCGGATCCCCTGACACCCCGATCGGCCCATTCATCAGGGCCAGCACCTCCTGACCACAGCGGCTGCGCCAGCGGAACAGCTGATGGGGGAAGGGGTTACGGGCGTTCCAGGCGAGCTTGTGGGTGCAGAACCACCGCACCCCGGTGGCCGCCGCCACCGCCGGCAGCCCGGCCCCGAACCCGAAGCTGTCGGGAAGCCAGCAGAGGCGGTGCTCCCACTCCGGGAAGCGCTCTTGGCTGTAGTACTGCCCCTCCTGAAACTGCCGCAGCAAGGACAGGGTGCTGACCAGCAGGCAATCGCTCTCCACCCAGGGACCACAGAGGGGCTCCCAGCGCCCGGCTCGCATCGCCGCTCGGAGTCGCGCGAACAGGGCCGGCCTGCGCTCCTCGAGCCAGGCGTACAGGGCAGGGGTGGAATGGCCGAAATGGAGCTCCTCAAAGCGCTCCATCAGGTTCAGCGCCGAGGTGAAGGTGCGCTCCGCCGCCTCCCAGGTGTCGGCCACAGGCCAGAGCCAGGCCAGATCCAGGTGGGCGTGGCCCAGCACCTGAAAACGCCCCTCGGGACCCGGCAGCAGCCCCTGCCCGCGCAGGCGGTCGAGGGTCGTGCGGAGGCCAACGGCATCCCCCGGCACCAGCGACGCCAGCCCACCGGCCAGGGCATCGACGGCAGCACCCCGCCGTTCCTCCGGTTGGGCGAGCAGGCGCTCCTGGAGAAGGGCCAGGGCCGTGGCCACGGCCAGGCCGTCGGGGTCGTCGCCCGAGGGCGGATCCAGCTCCACCAGGCTGTGGATGAGGGCGGCATCGTCGTGGAGGGGGCTGCGCAGCAGCAGCTCCAGGTGGAGGGGATCGCCGCTCCACCAGTGCTCCGGCAAGGACCAGCGACAGGCGCTGTCGAAGAGATCACCCTGGTGGACCGGCACACCGTCGACCCGCAGCTCCACCCGGTCGGCCCACCAGAGCAGGACCAGGCGGGCGTTGGGGAAAGGGCTGTGGCGATGACGCTCCCGCCAGGCAGGCGGACAACGAAGGGTGAGGCGCAGATGCTGCCAGTGGCCACCCCGGGCGCTGATGATCAGGCCGCGGGCCGCCCAGTCGGGTCGATGCCGCGCTCCCCAGGGGTGATCAAGGGCCGAACCCCAGCTGCCATCAGGCTGGAAGCACCCCCAGAGTGACTGCAGATCCAGCCTTGAACGTGACTGAAACGTTTCAATCCACGGGCGAAGTACCGCCTCCAGGGCCTTGGGCATCTTGGCTGGCCTTCCAGTACCCATAGGATGATGCGGCTGCCGCCGGGTCGATCAGGCCCTTACCGGCGCCGTCACTCCCTGTCACCAGCCGGACAGATCATGCTTGCCCTCAAGATCTCGGTTTATTCCGTCGTCTTTTTCTTCATCGGGATCTTCGTGTTCGGCTTCCTCGCCAGCGATCCCAGCCGGACCCCCAGCCGCAAGGACCTGGAAGATTGATCCGTCCGCTCCACCCCCGCTCCTGCAACCGTCCCTGCCCAGGCGCCTGACCACGCCTCCCATGGCAGGATCTCCGCCACTGTCGTCAAAGGGACGAGCCAACCGTTGGGAACCAGGTTGCCGTCCCGCTCCGTCCGAGTGAACCGCAGGTTTTTGGCGGCTCCCATCCTGGGAGGCCTGCTGCTGGTTCCGGTTCTGCCCGCAGCCGCCCAGAGCGCCCCTGAGGATTCTGTCGCCAGCGATCTCCAGGCTGCCGTTGCTTCCTCACCGGTTCAACCGGTTCCATCGTCTGCCCCTTCGGCAGGCACCCCATCCGCTCCTACGGCCAGTACGGCCCCACCAGGGGGCCAGTCAATCGGGCAGCCTTCGGGCCTCCCAGCCGGGATTCCCTTGAGCCTGCCGGCAGGACTGGCGGGAGTCGATCCCTCCAGCCTTGGCGTGTTGCCTGAGGAGCTGGTCCTGAGCGCCAACAGCCAGGAGTTTGACGCCCAGACGCAGCGCTTCGTGGCCAGCGGCAACGTGATGATCTATCTGGCCGGTGGCCGCCTGCTGGCCGACCGTCTGGACTACGACGCCGGCAGCCGCACCCTTCTGGCCACTGGGAGAATCCGCTTCCAGCGCGGTCAGCAGTATCTCCAGGCCAGCCGACTTCGCTACAACCTCAGCGAAGGCCTTGGTGAGATCGAGGATGTCTATGGAATCCTCGATCTCGACGGCAGCGCTTCCGACTTCAATCTCGAAGCCTTTCCAACCGCACCCCTGACGGCACCGCAGTCGTTGGCCTGTTCACCGCTGCTGCCCCCGGAGCCGCAATGGCGCCCATACCCCTGGGCGGCGACCGTCTGGGGCGGCCAGATGATCGATTCCAATTTCGGCGATACTTTCAAATTCCAGGGAAGACTGCGGCCGGAATATCTCGCCGGAGTTGGACTGCAACGACGGCTTCTCGACGGTGGACCCTTCTCAATTGAATTCGACTCGACCCTGATGGGTCACGGTGCCCTCAGCCAGCCGGGGGGTGCCTACAACCAGGCGGTGCCGTTTGCTGACACCCCCTCCCAGAGCTTCGCGGAAGTCACCGGAGGAATCGGCCTGAGGATCTGGCTGCAACCCTGGCTCAACATCTTCGCGGTGGAAGGGGTGAGCCTGCTGAGCTCACCCAGCAACTATGAACGCACCTACCGGGAGAACTACGCCACCTTCCTCAACTACCTCGCCTTTGAAGTGGAGGCCCTGATGTCACCGCAATGGTCGGCGGTGGGACGGATCCATCACCGCTCCGGCGCCTACGGCACCTACAGCGGCGTGAGAGAGGGCAGCAACGCCTACCTGCTCGGGCTTCGTTATCGCTTCGGCCAGGCCCAGCCCGCCCGCCTCCGGGCCCAGGTCCCGCCGGCGCAGGGGTGCCCCGGAGCGCCCCCGGCCGCAGACCAACGCCGCGACAACCTGAACGAGGCCCTGGAAACGACCGCCTTCGGCGAGGCTCCCGCCACCCCCCCTGGCCAGGACGCTGCTGCCACCCAGGCCAGAACCAGCCCAGCAGCCACCCCCCAAGGCGACATCTGGACCGTGGCCCGCCGCCAGGAACAGGAGCGGGAGCAGGCGATCGCCCGATTGGACCAGCGGGTCAGCAACGTCACCTTCCAGCAGAGCCTGACGGCCGAACGGCGGGTGGGCTTCCCCCAACAGATCACCACCCCGAGCACCGTCAATCAGTTCGGCACCGTTCGTCCGGGTCAACTCCAGACCCAAGTCACCGTGGATAACAAGGACCTGGTGCGAGGCACGGTCAGCCGCTGGCGGTTCCAGGCCCGGCGGATGGAGATCACGCCCACGGCCCTGCGGGCCGATCGGGCCGGCCTGACCAACGACCCCTTCACGCCGGCCCAATCGTGGATGGATTCGGAGGATGTGGTCGTGACCCAGAACAGCAAACGGGAAACGATCATCCGGGCCCGGCGCAACCTGCTGGTGCTCGATGAACGTCTGCCGATCCCCATCGTCAGCCGCACCAAGATCAGGCGACAAGAGGTGAGCAGCCGCTGGGCGCTGAACACCGACAGCCGTGATCGCAACGGTGCCTTTGTGGGCTACCAACTGCCGACCCTGCGCTTCGGCACCAGCGGAACCTTTGATGTGCAACCCCAGTTCCTGATCCAGCGGGCCATCGACGGGGTCACCAACAGCTACCCCTTACCAGGCCAGGCCCCGGATGCGCCGGCCGTGAGCCAGCCCACCCAGACCTCCGACCTGTTCGGCCTGGTGGCCAACCTGAAAACGCCGCTGGCCGGCTTCCAGTTCGACGGAACGCTGGACATGACCACCTTCAACCCCGAGCACATTCCGGCCGGCACCCGCAGCTGGGGTGACTTCAGCCGCAGCGTCAATCTGCCCCTGCTCGGTCCGAGCACCCTGCGGGTCTTCGGGGCCTATCGCTACCGCACCTGGAACGGCACCCTCGGAGAACAGGATGTCTATGCGGCCTACGGCGTCTCCCTGGAGGACACCGGCACCCTGCCGGCATGGGGCAAGATCCAGAGCAACTATTTCTGGAAACTGGGGGCGGGCAATTTCCAGGCCACCGCCTACTCAGCCACCAACACCCCCACCGATCTCGCCTCCCTCTGGCGTGGCAACCTGATCGCCTCCCTGAACGCCAGCCTTCCCCTCTGGACCGGCAAGGCCCTGGCACCGACCCGCGATCAGGCCTATCGCTATTCCGCCGTCCCGATCACCCCGGGGATCAGCCTGGCCGCCAACGTCACCGGCACGGTGGCCACCTACGGCAACGGCACGAACCAGAACACCCTCAGCCTCACCGGCGGTCCCACCATCACCCTCGGCCATTTCCAGAAGGAATTTCTGGATTACACCCAGTTCACGATCACCGGCGGCGGCACCCTGCGCCAGGGTCTCAGCCCCCTGGGCTTCGACCGGGCGGTGGATCTCGGCACCTTGAATTTCGGCCTCACCCAGCAGATCGTCGGTCCCCTGGTGTTCAGCGGTGGGGTGGGCTTCAACGTGGATCCGAATTCCGGCAGCTATGGCGCCGTCACCAATTCCTATGTGGAAGTGCGCTGGCAACGCCGCGCCTATGAAATCGGCGTTTATTACAGCCCCTATGAACAACTGGGTGGGGTTCGCATCAAGTTGAACGACTTCAACTTCGAGGGCACCGGCCTCCCCTTCATCCCCTACGAACCCATGCTCCCCACCTCACCGGCCCGGCGCCTGCTCTGAACGTCGCCCTGAAAGGACCTGGGCGAAAGGGCTCCTCGACGAGGCAGGGAACCCGACTCAGGCAGCGAAACTGCGCAGGTAAGGCAGCCGATCGACGGTCTGACGAAGGGCCTGATCCTGGGCCAGCAGCTGGCCGGTGGCATCCCACTGACCGCTGAGGAACATCGAGAGGGGACCGGGGGCAAGCTCAGGAATCCAGCGGCGTTGGCCGCCTGGGAGGGGAGCGGACACCTCGAGACGCTCCAGATCCACGGCAAAAGCCACCGACGGCGCCGTCAACGCCACCTGCTGCAGATCGAGCATGGTGTCGTGATCTGAGGTGAGGCAAGGGATGCCGAGGGCGAGGCAATTGCCGTAGAAGATCTCAGCGAAACTTTCACCGATCACGGCCCTGATCCCCCACCGCATCAGGGCCTGAGGAGCATGCTCACGACTGGAACCACAGCCGAAGTTGCGATTCACCAGCAGGATGCTCGCCCCCTGATGTTCAGGGCGATCGAAGGGATGGGGACCGGCGGAAGCCTGCGCGAGCTCAGCCCGATCGTCGGCGAAGGCCGCGGGCCCAAGGGCATCGAAGGTGACGCACTTGAGGAACCGGGCCGGAATGATCCGATCGGTGTCGATGTCATCGCCGCGCAGAACCACGGTGGTGCCTTCAACACGACGCACCGGACCAAACGGGAACAGGGGGTTGCTGGACGACGCCGACATGGAGACAACAACAGGGAACAGAGAAGGTCGAGGGATCTGCACGATGGGGCTTCCGGGAGGCTGGCTGCGCCAGCAGGCCCAGGCAGCCCCGACCCAGACGGCTCAGAGGGGGGCGAGCAATGGGCGCACATCCGTGACCCGCCCGTGAATGGCGGCCGCTGCCACCATCGCCGGGCTCATCAACAGGGTGCGGCCGGAGGCCGATCCCTGACGCCCCTTGAAGTTGCGGTTGCTGGAACTGGCACTGATCTGACGCCCCTCCAGGCGATCAGGATTCATCGCCAGGCACATCGAACAACCGGGTTCCCGCCATTCAAATCCCGCCTGAAGGAAGATCTGATCGAGTCCTTCCGCCTCAGCGGCGGCAGCCACCTGCTCCGATCCGGGCACGACGAAGGCCTTGATGCCATCGGCCACCTTTCGTCCGCGGGCCACGGCCGCCGCGGCCCGCAGATCACTCAGTCGACCGTTGGTGCAGCTGCCGATGAAGCAGACATCGACCGGCAGGCCCTCGATCGGGGTGCCAGGGGTGAGATCCATGTAGCGATAGGCCTCTTCGGCGATCGGACGCTCATCGGCTTCGGTCTGTTCGAGGGTGGGAATCGCCTCATCGATGCCGATGCCCTGGCCTGGGGTGATGCCCCAGGTGACCGTCGGAGCGATGGCGGCGGCATCAAAACGCACCTCGTCATCGAAGACGGCATCCGGGCCGCTGGCGAGACTCCGCCACCAGGTCACTGCCCGCTCCCAGGCCCCACCGCCCGGAGCCTGAACGCGGCCCTGCAGGAAGGCGAAGGTGGTGTCGTCCGGGTTGACGTAGCCGCACCGGGCGCCGCCCTCGATCGCCATGTTGCAGAGGGTCATCCGCTCCTCCATCGAGAGGGCCTCGATGGCCGGGCCGGCGAATTCATAGGCATAGCCCACGCCACCCTTGACACCGAGGGTTCGGATCACATGCAGTACCAGATCCTTGGCATACACGCCGGTCTGGAGCCGGCCGTCCACCCAGATCCGACGCACCTTGAGCTTGCCCATCGCCAGGCTCTGGCTTGCGAGCACATCGCGCACCTGGCTGGTGCCGATGCCAAAGGCGATCGCCCCGAAGGCCCCGTGGGTGGAGGTGTGGGAGTCGCCGCAGGCCACGGTCATGCCGGGCTGGGTGAGGCCCAGCTCCGGGGCGATCACATGGACGATGCCCTGACGCCCGCTGCCAAGACCATGCAGCAGGATTCCATGCTCCTGACAGTTGCGCTCCAGGGTGGCGAGCATCTCCTCCGCCAGAGGATCGGCGAAGGGACGCGCCTGGGAGAGGGTGGGAACGATGTGATCGACGGTGGCAACGGTGCGCTCGGGATGGCGCACGCCGAGGCCGAGATCCTTCAGGGCTGCGAAGGCCTGGGGACTGGTGACCTCATGGATCAGATGCAGGCCGATGAACAGCTGGGTGCCACCGCCGGGAAGATCCGCC
>JBEINY010000077.1:0-9835 GCA_040377855.1 Prochloraceae cyanobacterium
GGCGGACTGTAAATCCGCTGGCTCTGCCTACGTTGGTTCAAATCCAACCCGGCCCACCTTCCACATGCCCTTGTAGCTCAGCGGTAGAGCACTCCCTTGGTAAGGGAGAGGTCACGAGTTCAAGTCTCGTCAAGGGCTTCCAGACCAGCCAGGGCTCCTCGCCGAAGGCTTCAGTGGCCCCAGAAACCCCGCCCGCCGCCGGGATCGGCTCCGATCAGGGCGGGCGCAGGCGCAGCATGGCACTGGGAAGCGTCTCAAGAACCGACGCCACGTCCAGTCGGCCGCTTCCATGCCGGCCGTCCACGCCCCACCCCGAGCGGTCTCGCTCGAGCAGGGCCGGCCCCCACCAGTTCCATGCTGGAGCCCCTGCAGCGGTCGAGCCCATGTCCCTCCAGCCCGCCCCCGTCGACCCCACACCCAGTGCCGCCGCGATGCGCCGAGCGGTGGATTGCGGCGAAACCCGACCCCTGGCCTGGCGGCTAGAGCAGCTCGATCGGCTTGAGCAGGCCCTCAACAGTCGGGAGGAGGCGGTCCTGGCCGCCCTCGCCGCCGACCTGGACAAGCCACCGGTGGAGGCCTTCTTCGAATTGGTGGCCATTCGTCAGGAGCTGGCCCTCACCAGACGGCAGTTGAGGCGGTGGATGGCCCCCCGGCCGGTGACCGTGCCGCTGCACCTGCAACCGGGCAGGGCGGCAACCGTGGCGACCCCTCTGGGTTGTGTGCTGATCATCGGTCCCTGGAATTACCCGCTCCAGCTCTGCCTCCATCCCCTGGTGAGTGCCCTGGCTGCGGGCAATACAGCCGTACTCAAACCCTCGGAGCACGCCCCGGCCACCGCCACCCTGATCGCCGAACTGATCAGCGCCGCCTTTCCTCCCGCGATCGTGCAGGTGGTGCAGGGCAATGGCGCCGTGGCCGCCCAACTGTTGGAGCAGCGATTCGACCACATCGTGTTCACGGGAGGGGAACGGGTCGGGCGCCTGGTGATGGCCGCTGCGGCGCGTCATCTGACTCCTGTCACCCTCGAACTGGGTGGGAAGAGTCCGGCAATCGTGCTGGCTGACGCCGACGTGGCCGTGACCGCAAGGCGACTGGTGTGGGGGAAATCCCTGAACAGCGGCCAGACCTGCATCGCCCCCGACCACCTGCTGGTGGAAGCCCCGATCCGGGAAGCGCTGGTGGCCGCCATGCGGTCGGAACTCCTGGCCTTCTTCGGCGGCGATCCCGTCGGCAGCGCCGACCGGGGCCGGATCGTCAACGAGGCCCAGTTCGAGCGCCTGCTCCAGCTGCTGCAGGGGGCCCACCAACGGGGACAGGTGCTGATCGGGGGAGACCACGACGTGCAGCGCAAGCGGATCGGACTCACCGTGGTCGAGGTCACCGCGGAGGACGACCCCCTGATGCAGGAGGAGCTGTTCGGTCCTCTGCTGCCATTGCTGACGATCAACAGCCTCGAGGAGGCCCTGGAGCAGATCCGGCGCAAGCCGAAACCGCTGGCGCTCTACCTCTTCAGCCGAAGCCATGACGCCGGACGCGTCCTGTTGAACGGGAGCAGCTCCGGCAGCGTCGCCATCAACGATGTCGTCTTCCAGGCCGGGATACCGGCCCTGGCCTTCGGCGGCGTCGGCGCCAGCGGCATCGGGGCATATCACGGCCAGGCCGGTTTCGACAGCCTCTCCCATCACCGCAGCGTTCTGCGGCGGCCCTTCTGGCTGGATCTTCCGCTTCGCTATCCCCCCTACGCCGGGACCCTGCCGCTGCTGAAGCGCCTCCTGGGCAACCTCTGAACCCGCACCCCGATCAGCAGCCCTGATCGTCCCGGGGACTGGATCGGAACGGGAGCGGCCCCTATCGTTTCTGCCAGCAGCTCCCATCCCCATGCGCCGCCAGCTGGCAGCCCTGGTCCTCGCCCTGTGTCTGCCCTCACCGGGCCTGGCCGCTCAGGTGGTGGTCCAACCAGGACAGACGCTCTCGGAAATCGCCGCCCGGGCCGGCATCTCCACCGAACGTCTGATGCAGCTCAATGGCATCAGGGATGCCAACAAGATCGTGGCGGGCCAGCGACTCACCGTTCCAGGGGCAACCCAGCGAGGAGGGGGCGGCAACCGAGGCAATGGCACGACCGCAACGCCCCAGGGCGGCCGGGTCACCATCCGTCAGGGCGAGACCCTCTCGGAGATCTCCGAACGGTATGGGGTGTCGGTGGAACGCCTCATGCAACTCAACCGCATCAGCGATCCCACCAAGGTTGTCGCAGGCGATTCCCTGATTCTGCGGGCTCCCGCCCCCACCCGTAACGGAGGCGGGGGCCCGGGCCGTAACGGAGGCGGTGGCACCACCGTGACCGTGCAACCGGGAGACACCCTCTCCGAAATCGCGGATCGCTACAACATCTCGATCGAGCGCCTGATCCAGCTCAATCGCATCCAGAACCCCAGCCAGGTGATCGCAGGCGACAAGCTGGTGATCAGCACCCGTCCCCCGGCCCGGACAACCCGACCAGGCACCCCCGGCCAGACGGCAGGAACCCGGGTGCACGTGGTGCAACCGGGGGACACCCTCTCCGAAATCGCGAGCGATTACAAGGTGCCGGTGGAACGCCTGGCGAGCCTCAACAACCTCAAGGATCCCGATGAGCTGATCACCGGCACCCGGCTGCGCCTCACAGCACCCCCGCCGGTGCCCCGGACCACCACCCGACCCAGGAGCACAACCCGACCGAAACCTCCGGCCACCACCAGCCCGACGGTGGCCCAGACCACCCCGGCCAGGCCAGCCACGACCACCCCGCCGAAGCGGCCCCAGACCACCGCGACAGCCCCCGCCACCAGCGGAGCAGGCACGGGCGCCACCACCGCCACGCCCACCACGGCCTCGGGGACGTCGGCAGCAACCTCCAACGGGACCACTGCCGCCCCCTCCCAGGCCACCCCTGCCCCAGCAACAACCACCCCTGCCGCGACCTCCCCATCCGTGGCAACCACCAAAACCACGGGCACCCCCGCTCCGGTCTCCTCAACGCGAACGCCAACGACAACCCCAACCACTGTCTCGACTTCAACACCGGCCTCGGCTTCAACACCGGCCTCGGCTTCAACACCGGCCTCTGCCTCAACACCGGCCGCCACCACCCCAACGGTGGCAACGGCGACCCCCGTCGCCACGGCCAGCCGACGCCAGACCGGCACCAGCACCGGCACGGGCAGCGGCACCACCACCGCAACCGCAACCGCAACATCAACCCGCACCCGCCCCGTCGTGGCCGACTGGCGGACCTACGGACCGATGCAGGTGGACTGGGCCAGCTGGCAAAGCATGGGCGGGAGCTATGTGGCTCCGGTTCTGACCAGCTCCGGCCAACCCTTCTACCTGGCCATCAACTGCGGAGCCAGGAAACTGAACACCACCGCAGCGTCGGGCCAGTGGAAAACCTGGGATTCTCCCCAGACCGAGTTCGAGCAATCGCTGGTCAACGATCTGTGCCGGCTCAAGGGGGGCTGACCCCCATCAGCCGGCCCAACGCAACACCCAGGGCTGGTTGCGGTAGCTCAGGCCTGCGGGCTTGAGCCAAAGTCTCTGAACCCCATCGTCGCTCTCGGCCAGCAGGTCCTCCTGCACGAGGCGACGGACGAGCCACCCCCAGCGCTCCCCATCCCCGCCTTCCCCGTCGGCGAGGGCCTCCACCAGGCTGCGCAGATCCCGACCGGGCCGGCGGTCCACCAGGTCGAGGACCGCGAGGGTGGCCTCGGACCAATCCCTTCGCTCGCCAGCGCCCTGGCAGTTGTCGCAACGACCGCAGGGATCGGAGATTTCACCGACAGCCAACAGCAGGGCCTGCTCCCGGCATCCCTCCCCTTCGGCAACGGCCTCCATCCGCCGCAGCTGCTGCTGGGCAAGCTCCAGGCGCAGCACCTCGGCCTCCTGGTGCTCCGGCATGACCTGCTGCAAGCTGGAGCGGATCGCCCACCCGAGGCTGGTGCGATCGCTGGGATCAAAAAGCACGACACAGCGGGCCGGTTCACCGTCGCGGCCGGCCCGGCCGGATTCCTGCAGATACCCCTCCGGACTTGCGGGCAGATCCAGGTGCAGGACCAGCCCCACATCCGGACGATCCACGCCCATGCCGAAAGCCACGGTGGCCACCAGCACCGGATGGGGATGGTCCTGGAAATGGGCCAGGGCCAGCTGGCGGCTTTCGGGATCCATACCGGCGTGATAGGCAATGGCTTCCACTCCGGCGGCCGTGAGGCGATTGGCCCAGTGCTCCACCGAGCGCCTGGTGCGGGCATAGATCAACACGGCACCTCTGGCGGCGGCGATCGCTGCCAAGACCTCAGGCAGGGGATCGGAAGGTCGGCGACGCATCCCATAGGAAAGGTTGCCCCGCCGGGCTGAACGGACCTGGATCAAGGGGCGCCGCAACTGCAACAGGCGGATGATGTCGGCCCGCACCCGAGGAGCGGCGGTGGCGCTGAGGGCCACAAGAGGAACCCCGGGGCAGAGCTGCCGCAACTGGCCGAGCCGCCGGTAGTCGGGACGGAAATCGTGGCCCCAGGCGCTGATGCAATGGGCCTCATCAACCGCCAGGGCGACCAGCTGGCCCTGGTCAAGGATGTCTTCCAGCAGCTGGCGGGTGGCCTCCACCTGCAACCGTTCAGGGGCCAGGTAGAGAAGCCTCAGCCGTCGCTGCCGCACCCGCTCGAGCAACTGCCGGCGACTGCCTGGATCCAGACCCCGATGCAGACAGGCAGCAGGAATTCCCCGTCGTTCCAGGTGACTGACCTGGTCCTGCATCAACGCCACCAGCGGCGAGATCACCAGCACCAGTCCTTCCCTGACCAGGGCAGGCAACTGGTAACACAACGACTTCCCCCCTCCGGTCGGCAGCACCGCCAAACAGTCCCTACCCTCCAGTAGGCAGGAGACCACTGGCTCCTGGCCTGGGCGGAAGACCTCCCAACCGAAATAACGCTTCAGGGCCTCGTGCAGGGGCCCCTGGCCCTCCGCCGGCTGAATGCCGGGCAACTCAGCCATCAGGTATCGCCGGGCAGGGCGGCATCCAGAACCGGGGCCTTCGGGAGTTCAGGGGGCGGCAGCTGATCAGCCACCTCCTCCACAAGCTGGAGCCGAACCCGCTTACCTCCCGCCAGTTCCCCCAGAGAGACCCGCATGGTGGTGCCACTGAGGGTCTGCAGAGCAGTGATCAACTCGCGCAGATGGGGGGTGCTGCTGCCGCTCTCCACCCAAAGGCGCTCCTGAAGCCCCCCGAGACGACGCCAACTGGTGTGCAGCTTGAGCACTGCCTGCTCCACCATCTGGGCCTGGTAGACCGCATCCGAGAGGATTCCAAGGGCATCCAACCGCTGGGCCTCCTGGATCGCCTTCTCCAGATCGAGCTCCCCCTGCTGGAAGGCGCGGACGGCGATGCCAGCCTCGCTGGCCTTGCTCAACCAGCGCGCCGTCAGGGTGACGTCCTTGACCCGATCCAGTTCCGGCTCCTCGCGAAGCACGCGACGTAGGTCCTCCTGCTGGGGTTCCGGTAGGCGGGCCAGCTCCCGCACCAGGGGAGCGACCACCTTGGGCGGCAACAGATTGTCGGCCGTTCGCTGACGGATCTCCTCGGGCAAGAGGGGACTGGTGGCCGCCGTGAACTCGTCGTGGAGCTGCCGCACCTGCTTGCGGGTGATCTGCTGCCCCCCATTGGCGGCCTCACTGATCATCAGCTGCACTTCCGGGTCCGCCTGGGCCGTTTCCATGAAGGCCCGCTTGGAAAAGTTATTGACGCTGTCTTCGAGCAGCAGGCCATCCCCAACCAGACCATCGGCGGACTCGGCGAGCTGGATCAGGGCATAGGCCCGGGTCTTGCTGATCTCCCGTTCACGCAGCCACTGGAGGAAACCGGTTCCGCGTCCCTCTCCGCCGCGCTTTTCCCGATCCCTGACCGCCCGGAGAATCCGCCCACGCCAGATCTCGGTCTGAAGATCGAAGCGATCACAGACCCCCCAGGCCTCCTCAAGCCTGGCGAGGAACTCCATCGTGCTGATGTCATCGCGCTCAGGATCGGGAAGCTCGAGGCTGAGGACAGGCGCCTCCATCGGACCGCGGCACGGGAGCCTGAATCGTGCCACGGAGGCATCTCGCAACCCGGGACGACGATTCGTGACGCTGGATCGACCGGGTGCATCGCTCCGGCTATCGTCCGACGGACAGCCACCCACCTTCAGCGCAGCGATGGCCATCTCCCGCGGTGACAAGGTGCGCATCAAGCGCCCTGAGTCCTATTGGTTCAACGAAATCGGCACCGTTGCCAGTGTCGACACATCAGGCATCCGCTACCCGGTTGTTGTCCGCTTCGACAAGGTCAACTACAACGGCTACAGCGGCTCTGAAGGTGG
Organism: Prochloraceae cyanobacterium; assembly: GCA_040377855.1. Classification (GTDB taxonomy): domain Bacteria; phylum Cyanobacteriota; class Cyanobacteriia; order PCC-6307; family Cyanobiaceae; genus CAIXOZ01. The sequence continues at coordinate 6,396 of JBEINY010000077.1, forward strand.
CATCAACACCAACAATTTCGCAGAAACGGAACTCGAGAAGGCCTGAAGGGCATCCCGCCAACAGAGTTTGAGAAGCCCACCACCATGGTGGGCTTTTTATTGAAACCGGGCGGGCTGGTGGACATCCCTCAGCACGTTCTGATCCCGACGACAACCTCGAAGAACGTGCCCACGCCAGGGTGATCTGTGCCTGAACTGCCCGAAGTCGAAACCGTGCGGCGGGGCCTGGAGCAGCGCACCTCTGGGCTGTTGGTGAAACGGGTCGAGGTTCTGCGCGAGCGGGCAATCGCAGCCCCCGCTGATCACCAGGCATTCGCCAGGGGCCTAGAGGGATCACAGATTCAGGAATGGAGGCGACGCGGCAAGTACCTGCTGGCGAGCCTCCGGAGGGGCAAGGATTCCGGGGGCTATTGGGGTGTCCATCTCCGGATGACCGGCCAATTTCTATGGTTGCCGGAGCCCTTGCCACCCTGCAGCCATACCCGGGTCAGAATCTGGAATCCTGAGGGACAGGAACTGCGCTTCATTGATATGCGCAGCTTCGCCCAGATGTGGTGGGTCCCCCCAGGGGATGCACCGGAGATGCAGATCAGCGGCCTGGGTCGGCTTGGTCCTGAACCCTTTGATCCCAGCTTCAACGCCGCATACCTCCACAGGAAACTGCGCACCAGCAAGCGACCAATCAAAACAGCCCTGCTGGATCAGGCGCTGGTGGCTGGCGTGGGCAACATCTATGCCGACGAAAGCCTGTTTGGAGCCGGCATCAGCCCCCATTGCACAGCCAACAGCCTGGATCTGGGCCGCCTGGAGGCTCTGCACACTTCGCTGGTGTCCGTGCTGCGCGCCAGCATCGGGGCAGGGGGAACCACCTTCAGCGACTTCCGGGACCTCACCGGCACCAATGGAAATTACGGAGGAGAGGCCAGGGTTTATCGACGCAGCGGAAAGCCCTGTCACACCTGCGGCAGCCTGATCTTGCGAGACCGGCTAGCCGGACGCAGCAGCCATTGGTGCCCGCAGTGCCAGCACTGAGGCAGGGACCCATCGGGCGGGCGTGGCAGAAGCCCCCCAGGCATGGACCGGGGGAATGGGGGCTCCATCGACCCGAATCAGCTTCATGGACAGGCACACTGGATCCAGGAATTCCATGGCGGCCAAGGCCTTGCGAGCAACGCTTGCCGAACAACTCACTGCTGCGATGGGTTCGATCCACCGCCGGGGCTGGTGCGATGGGACCGGAGGCAACTTCAGCTGCGTGCTGCAACGGGAGCCCCTACAACTCCTCATGGCGCCCAGCGGTGTCGACAAAGGATCCGTAAAACCCGATGCCTTGATCCTGGTGGATGGCAATGGCAGGGTGATCGAGGGCTCCGGCAAGCCGAGCGCAGAAACGGCTCTTCACCTGATGATCATCAGGACCTGCGGGGCAGGATCAGTGCTGCATACCCATTCGCAGGCCGGTACCCTGCTGTCCCGTCTGGCATTAAGGGAAGCCAGAACGGTGGATCCCACGCAGGAGGTAGCCGGGGTGGTGATCGAGGGATTGGAGATGCTGAAAGGGTTGGATGGAATCAAGACCCACGAGAGCTCCATCGTCCTTCCGGTGCTCGAGAACGACCAGGACCTGATTGGCTTGAGTGAGCGGGCCAGGGAACCGATCATGGGAGCACCGCACGGACTCCTGATCGCTGGCCACGGCCTGTACGCCTGGGGGAAGTCGCTGCAGGAAGGCTTGCGCCACCTCGAGATCCTGGAGTTTCTGCTGGAACAACACTGGCGCCACCAACTTCTGGATGCATTACGGACACACCGATCACCCGGAGACACTCCACAAAAGGACACAAGGCATCTTCCATGAGCATCAACGAATCAACGATAACGACTATCATCCTGGACATTGAAGGCACCACCTGCCCTGTGGACTACGTCACCGGGGTTCTCTTCCCCTATGCATCAAAAGCGGCAGGGGCCTATCTAGAAAACATGAGGGGGAACCATGAGATCCACGAACTGGTGGCGGAGATCCTCAAAGCCTGGGAGAACGATCCCGCCAGAGAGGCCAAGGAACTGCGCGCCAACCGAGCGGAAGACCCAATAGAAGCCGCAGAGCCCTACCTACAGTGGTTGATCAAAAACGATCGAAAGCTGACGTCACTGAAGACACTTCAAGGCAAAATCTGGGATGAAGGCTACAAACGAGGAGACCTCGTGGCGCCAATCTTTGACGATGTCGCACCAACCCTTCGAGCCTGGAACAAGCAGAGCATTACGATCTCGTCCTACTCCTCGGGTTCGATCCAGGCACAAAAACTCCTTTATCAATACAGCACCGATGGCGACCTCAGACCACTTTTCAGCCATTGGTTTGACACCACCACGGGGAACAAAAAAGAAGCAACGAGCTACGCCAATATCTGTGCAGCAATGGACAGAGAACCATGTGAAGTGCTATTTGTCAGCGATGTCACAGACGAGCTGGTCGCCGCCAAAAAGATAGGCATGAAAACCCGCTTCAGCAAAAGGAAAGGCAACCCCGAGCAAAGTTCGGGTCCATTCCAATCCATCGAAGCCCTATCCGAAATCTCTCTCAACCGATGAACAACTCCAATCACAACAACGCGGAAATCATTGCCCTCAATCAACAGATGCTGGAAAGCGTCTGCCAGGGTCACTGGGATGCTTACCGCAGATACTGCCATGCAGACCTGACCTGCTTTGAAGCCGAAACGGCAGGACATCTCGTTGAAGGACTGGAATTCCATCGCTTTTACTTCAGCGAGTCCACTGATGGATCGAACCCGATTCCATTAGCTGAAGCTGTCACGGTGACCATGGTCAGACCCCATGTTCGCTGGCTCGGCGATGACGCAGCGGTGATCAGCTACACGCGACTGACCCAGCGAACCCGCAACGGCGAGGCGATAACGGCAACCTGCTGCGAAACACGCATCTGGCAACGCAGAGACAACACCTGGGCGCTCGCCCACGTTCATCGCTCCTAACGCCAAGGGACTATCACCCACCCCACCGATGCTCAAAAGCACCGATCCAACCGCGCCGCCAGCCGATCGAAGCGAAGAAAGGAACAACTGATGACCGTCTCGGCCCTACTGGAAAAGACTTCACCTAAGAGCAAGGAAAAGAACACTGATGCGACGACTTGGGCAGCCCCCGACTTAGGCAGCCCCCGCCCCAGTTGGACACCCCCAGACACGGCGTCAAAGAGCCCAGGAAGTCTCAAACAAGACCCATTCCTGGTCTCAGCCATCTCCCCCGGGGCCTACCGAAAGAAAGCTTGGTCAGGTTGTTGCCCTCCTTCTGCGTAAGCCGCGGCAATTGATATCACCGATAAGTCCTTCAGCAGAACTGCAGATGCATCACTGCCGAGGCCCGATCAGCCCAAACGATTGTCGACATCCGCATGACCTCCTCCCTGGCAA
>JBEINY010000027.1:0-23865 GCA_040377855.1 Prochloraceae cyanobacterium
GGATCCCGATCGGCGCCTTGCTGGTGGGCTTCAGTGGCAGCTGGCTTGGCGGATCGCTGTTCTGGGGCTGGTTTCGCGATCAACCGCTCTGGCACCTACCGATTGAGGCCTTTGCCCTGCCCCTGGCCCTGACCGGACTTCGCAGCCCCTGGAGATTGGCCTGCGGCTTCTACCTCGGATCCCTGGCCGGCACGGCCGCCACCGATCTGGTGATGGCCTTGAGTGGCGTGATCCAGCGCTGGCCCGCCGTGGTGAACGGCAGCCTCGACGAGGCGCCGAGATTGCTGCATGAGGCCGGCCTCAGCCTGATGCACCCCCAGCCCCTGGCCCTGATCCTGGCGGCCGGCCTGGTCCTGAGCTTGATCTGCCGGCAACTGCAGCAGGGCAGGGAAGCCCACCGCATCGCCGCTTCCGCCCTGGCGACCACCCTGGCTGTGGATGGACTGTTCCTGGCGGCAGCCCTGGTGGCACCCAGGCTGAGCGGTCTGATCTGAACCATCCCAAGGTGCCCTCGAGCCCCCTTCTCCAGCCTGGCGATTGAAGAACTGCAAAAGCTCTGGGACGAACAGGCTGAGATGGGGAGCTTCTCGGTAGGGTTGATGCCATTGGCGGTCGTTTTGCCGCCCACCGAACCGAGAGGGAGTTTGACGATGAAACGGCTGGTTGCCTGGCTCATGGGTGGGGTGGTGCTGGCCGGGCTGCTGCTCACCCTGGTGCTGGCCCCCGCCGCCCACGCGGCTGATCCCCGCAACGTGGCGGATGACAAGATCGCCGCCCGTGCCGGCAAGATCGACCTCAACAACTGCTCCGTCCGTCGCTTCCAGGATTTCCCAGGGATGTATCCCACCCTGGCCGGGAAGATCGTCACCGGCGGCCCCTACAACAGCGTCGACGACCTCCTCAAGCTCGACCTCACAGCTCGCCAGAAGGAGCTGATCGAGAAGTACCGCGACAACTTCACCGTCACCCCCCCCTCAATTGCCTTGAACGAAGGCTTTGATCGCATCAACGACGGTCAGTACCGCTGATTTTCAGCCCCTTTTCGGGCTTACATTCCCATCAGGTTGAAAGCCGTCGGGCCATCCCGTCGGCTTTTTTTGTTGGCATTTCCGGTCCATTCATGCAGGTAGCCCAGCCGTCTCCTCCCAGCAACAACCCCTGGGACGTGGTGGTCGTGGGTGGTGGTGCCGCCGGCCTGATGGCCGTCCTTGAACTTCCGGCCGATCTTCGGGTGTTGCAGCTCCACAAGGGCAGTGCTCCCCGCTCCGCCAGCCTGTGGGCCCAGGGGGGAATCGCCGCCGTCACCCGGTCGGATGACAGCTTTGCCAGCCATATCGCCGACACCCTGCGCGCCGGTGCCGGCCTCTGCGATGCCGATGCTGTCGAGTTGCTCGTGCATCAAGCCCCGGCCTGTGTCGAGCGCTTGCTGGACCTGGGCATGGCCTTTGACCGTGAGGGCGAAAGCCTGAGCACCACCCTGGAAGCCGCCCACAGCCATCGGCGGGTGCTGCATGCCCAGGACCGCACCGGCGGTGCCCTCGTGGATGCGCTCGAACGGCAGGTGAATCAACGCCCCCATCTTGAGCGCCGCAGTGGCATGCGGGCCCTGCAGCTCTGGGTGGAGAGCGGGCGCTGCGTCGGCCTGCAGGTGCTGGAGGGCGGGCAGGTGCACTGGATCCGGGCCGCTGCGGTGGTGCTCGCCAGTGGCGGGGGCGGCCACCTGTTCGCCAACACCACCAACCCATCCCACGCCAGCGGTGACGGGGTAGCGATGGCCTGGAGAGCCGGGGCCGTGCTGCGGGACCTGGAGTTCGTGCAGTTCCACCCCACGGCCCTGATGCTGGAGGGGGCCCCCCATTTCCTGATTTCAGAAGCGGTGCGTGGGGAGGGGGCACGCCTGATGGATCAACGGGGTCGGAGCCCCGTCGCCGATCTGGACGGTGGCGATCTCGCCCCCCGCGACCAGGTGAGCCGGGCCTTGGTGCGCTGCATGCACGAGCAGGGGGTGTCGAGGCTCTGGCTTGACCTGCGCCCCGTAGGGGCCTCGTTGGAGCGACGCTTCCCGACGATCCTGCAGCGCTGCCGGGAGTACGGACTGGAGCCGAGCCGGGATCCAATCCCGGTGGCGCCCGCCGCCCACTACTGGATGGGGGGCATCCAGACCGACCTGAGGGCGGCCACCACGCTGCCCGGGCTTTACGCGATCGGTGAAGTGGCCTCCACCGGTGTGCACGGAGCCAACCGGCTGGCCAGCAACTCCCTGATGGAATGCCTGGTGTTTGCGCGGCAGCTCCAGGATCTGCGGCCCGTGATGTCGCCCGCCGGCCCTCCAGCGGTCCGTTCATCGCGAACCAGGGCCCTGCAGGCTGGGGCCCCCATGCTCGACACCACCGCTGAGATCGCCTGCCTGCGGGGCTGGATCTGGGAGGTGGCTGGGGTCGAGCGCCGACCCAATGCCCTTGCGCAGGGCCTACACCGACTGGAGCAGGAGCGGGCCTGCCTGGCCAGCCATCCCTGGTTGGTGGCGGCCCAGGGGCTCGAGCCCGGGGACCAGCTGCAGATCGACCCGCAGCAACTGTCGATGTTCAAGGGGCTGCAGGAGCTGCAGCAACGGCAGGTGCTGGCGGGTCTGCTGCTGGAAGCAGCCCTGTTCCGGCGGGAAAGCCGGGGCGGTCACCATCGCATCGATGCCCCCGCCAGCCAGGCCTTCTGGCAGCGTCACACCCTCCAGAGGGCCGCTGCTCCAATCCGAACAGCCCCTGTGCGCCGACCCCGAGGGGAGTAGGGCCCGCTGCGCCCAGGCGGGGCGGGTCCTCGATCCGTTTGAAGACAGCCCGATCAGAACTGCCTGTTGCCGGTATAGCCGCTCAGATCCGCAAGCTCCTTGAGGGGTTTGACACCGGAATCGAGCTTGCCGTTGATCTCCCAGGTGGGGAAACCCTGGATCTTCTTCTGTTCACAGAGGGCGGTCTGGCTGTTGCGACCATCCGTGGCGCATTCCACCACCTTGAGCTTGGCGGCGGCCTGACGACCGAAGAGCTCCTGCTGCTCGTGGCAATGGGGACACCACCAGGCGGTGTAGATCACGGCGCCACGGGCGGTGAGGTGTTCCGCCAGGGCCACCTTGGCCGCCGAACTCTCGCTGATCACCAGGGGTGCGCTCTTGCCCGTGGCCGAAGCTGCAGGGGCCTGACCGGTGGAGGCCGCCCAGCCCAGGCCGAGCACGGCCACCAGCATGGCGGTGATCACCCCCATGAAGATGGTCTGGGCCGGATCCTCCAGTTCCCCAAGCAACAGGCTGAACACAAACAGCGACAGGCTGAGGACAGCCGACAGGATGCAGAAGGGACAACAGGCCTTGAGGGCCACGGCCATCACCCCCAGCAGCACGGCACTGAACACGGCCATCGCCGTACTGATCAGGAACAGGCCCCAGCCACTGGCCCGGGCGATGCGCAGCCTGGCCTCCCCCCCCAGCACGAGGGGTCCGAGGGCCAGCAGCAGCACTGCCCCGTAGGCCAGCCAGCCGTAGAGGGCGAGGGGCTGGCCGAACAGCTGTCCCCAGGGGCTGCTCAGCACCCGATCACAGCCGTTGCAACCGAAGAGCCCGGTGCTGGCGCAGCTGAGCACCTTGAGCACACCCCAGTGCTTCAGCACGATCGAACCGGTGTCGATCAGACCGATGGTGGCCAGCACCGCAATCACGATCCGAACCCAGCGGCGCCCCATGTCCGGGCGCCGCCGCCCACTGGCGAGGCGATCACTGAGTCGGCTGCTGGTCACCGGACACGAAGGGCAGGGATTGCTGGGATTGTGGCAGCCCCTGCTCTCCTAGGGAACAGGTAGCCCCTGCCCGGCTCCAGAGGATTGGGTACCGCCCCCCTCGGTAGGGTGAACAAAAGGGCGCATCCATTCCATGACGAGCCCCCAGGCCAGCCCGAGGGCCACCGTGGCCTTTGCCCACCTCGGCTGCGAAAAGAACCGGGTGGATACCGAGCACATGCTTGGCCTGCTGGCCGAGGCCGGTTACGGCGTCAGCGCCGACGAGACCGAGGCCAGCGTGGTGGTGGTGAACACCTGCAGCTTCATCCAGGACGCCCGTGAGGAATCGGTGCGCACCCTGGTGGAGCTCGCCGAACAGGGCAAGGAGCTGATCATTGCCGGTTGCCTGGCGCAGCACTTCAAGGAGGAGCTGCTCGAATCCCTACCGGAGGCCCGGGCAATCGTGGGCACCGGCGATTACCAGCACATCGTCAGCGTGCTGGAACGGGTGCAGGCGGGCGAACGGGTCAACCAGGTGAGCGCGGTCCCCACCTTCGTGGGCGACGAACACCTGCCCCGCTACCGCACCACCAGCGAAGCGGTGGCCTACCTGAAGGTGGCCGAGGGCTGCGACTACCGCTGCGCGTTCTGCATCATTCCCAGACTCCGGGGCGACCAGCGCTCCCGCACGATCGACAGCATCGTGGCCGAAGCCAGGCAACTGGCCAGCCAAGGAGTACAGGAGCTGGTCCTGATCAGTCAGATCACCACCAATTACGGCCTCGACCTCTACGGCAAGCCCCAGCTGGGAGAGCTGCTGCGGGCCCTCGGGGACGTCGAGATCCCCTGGATCCGGGTGCACTACGCCTACCCCACCGGGCTCACCTCCGAGGTGCTGGCGGCCTATCGGGAGGTGCCCAACGTGCTGCCGTACCTCGATCTACCCCTGCAGCACAGCCATCCCGACGTGCTCAGGGCCATGAACCGTCCTTGGCAGGCGGAGGTCACGGGAGGTCTGCTGCAACGGATCCGTGCCGAACTGCCGGACGCCGTGCTGCGCACCACCTTCATCGTCGGCTATCCAGGCGAAACCGACGAGCACTTCCAGCACCTGCTCGATTTCGTGGCGGAGCAACAGTTCGACCATGTGGGGGTGTTCACCTTCTCGCCCGAGGAGGGCACCCCGGCCGCCGAGCTACCGCACCAGGTGCCACCCGAGCTCGCCCAGGAGCGCAAGGACCGGCTGATGGCCCTGCAGCAGCCGATCGCCGCCAGGCGCAATGCAGCCTGGGTGGGCCGGATCGTGGATGTGCTGATCGAGCAGGAGAACCCCGGCAGTGGCGAGATGCTGGGCCGCTGTGGCCGCTTCGCGCCGGAGGTGGATGGAGAGGTGCGGGTGATGCCGGGTGAGGGGGGCCTGAGTGCCGCTCCCGGCACCCTGGTGCCGGTCCGAATCACGGCCGCCGACACCTACGACCTGATTGGTGAGGTGGTGGGCGTGGGGGCAATGGTGGGCGATGCGCTTGCCGCCCGCCAGCCAGGCGCTTGACCCCCACCAACGGCAGACGCCATCGCTCCGGTCCCTGGCAGGGGCTGCGCCGGGCTCTCGGGCGGAGCCGTGAACAGCTCACCCGTCACCACCGCACCACCTTCCTCGTGGCGTCGGGGCTGAGCACGGCGGGTTCCTTCGCCGGCCTCACCGCCAAGGGCTGGCTGCTGATGGATGGCAGCCACAATGCCCTGGTGCTGGCGTTGCACTTTGCCCTGCTCACCCTGCCGACCCTCGTGGTCAGTGGCCCGGCCGGGGTGCTTGCCGATCGGATCGGCAGCGAACGGTTGCTGATCCGCGCCCAGTGGGCCCTGTTCGCCGCGGCCGTGCTCGGGGCGATCGCGATCCCGATCAGCCAGGGCCGCGAGCGGGCCCTGCTGCTGTTGCTGAGCACCCTCTGCATCGGGGTGGCGAGCGCCTACGAACTGACCGCCCGCAACAAATACGTGGCCCTGCTGGTGGAGACCCCGGAGCAGCTCGGTCCCTACCTGACCAGTTTTTCGGTCGTGTTCAACGTCGGCAAGCTCGTGGGCCCACCCCTGGGCGGCATCCTGCTGGCCCTCACCGGGCCGACCCTGGCCCTCAGCCTCGATGCCGCCAGCTATCTGCTGCCGATCGCCAGCCTGCTCTGGCTGATGGCGCCCAATCGCGACCTGGAGCAACGCAGTGCCCAGGGCAGGGCCGGCAGCCTCGGCACCGCCTGGCGAGACTGCGGCTCCGATCTGCGCCACGTGCTGCGCTTCACAGGCCTGGCCTGCCTGGTGGGGTTTTTCCATCCCGGTCTGGCCCCCCTGATGGCGAGCGAACTGATCGGGCCCAGCCCGCTGGCCCTGGGGCTGTTCACCAGCGTGGTGGCCGCCGGCAGCATCACGGGCGGGATGGTGCTCCAACGGCGGGCCACCACCCTGGCCCGCCGTCCCGGGCTGCTGCTGGGCGCGAGCGTGCTGGTGACCGGGCTGGCCCAGCTCGGCATGGTGCTGGGCGGCCTGCCGATCGGAGGGCTGCAGGTCTGGGGGCTCGCGATGGCCTTCCTGATCGGAGCGGGCACGGCCTGCCTTCTGGCGGGCACCAACCTGATCATTCAGGTGCAGGCACCCCAGGTGTTGCGGGGTCGCATGGCTGGACTCGGCCAGATCGCCTTTCTCGGAGGCGGGGGGCTGAGCGGGCTGGCAGCCGCCGTGATCAGCCAGCTGATCGGCCTCTGGCCCTGCTTCGCCCTGCTCGGGGGCCTGGGCATGCTGATCGGCGCCCAGGAACTGCTGCAACGGGGGCGGCAGCAACTCGCCCCGGGGCCGACCGGCTGAGCGGACCCTCGCAGCAAGGGGGGTGCGGATGGATCAGATCAGCTTGACGCTCCGCAGCACGAAGGAGATGGCAGCAGCGGCGACGAGCCCGGCTGCAAGCAGAGCCAGATAGATGACGGGGCCCATGGACGCGTTGAACGACTGGGGCCATTACAGCAGAAGGAAGCCCGTCTTCGCCGGAACATCAATCCTGGATGTAAGGAAGCCCTTGCTCGAGAGCCCACTGGGCCTTCTGCAGTTCCCGGCCGAGATACATCGCATGGTCGAGGCAGCTGAGGGGCAACGGACCCTCCCCCTCACTGAGGAGCATGCCCAGCTCCTTGGCGGAACGTCCGCGGTAGATCGCCCCAGGGGTGCGGGGACGGGCATCGCGGCAGCCGATCACCTCGCCGGTGTGGGGATCGGTGGCCCGCCCCCGGTCATCGATGCCATTGGAGTAATGCTCCGCCACCAGCTCACCCCTCTCCCGGTCGAGCCGGATCAACACATAGCCCCTGGGATCGAGGGCGATGCTGCGGTGGGACAGCTCATCGTCGAGGGCGGCGCGGTCAGCAGGGGAAAAAGCCATCGGGCCATCGTAGAAAGCCCCCCCCTCGCTCATTCGCCGACCAGGGGAGGTGTGCCCGCCCGGAACGGCAGCTCGGCATTGATCGCCTCGATCTCCTCCAGCATCTGACCATTGGCCTGGGGCAGCCAACGTCGCACCAGACCGTCAAAACGGGCGTCGTACCAGCGGTGCAAGCTGGCGTGGGGTCGAGCTAGGAAGCCCCGCCGGCGCTTGTGGCTGCCACCGGCTCCGGGATCGAAGCGCAACAGGCCCCGCTCGATCGCCCAGGCGATCGGGGCGTAGTAGCAGACCTCGAAGTGGAGGTTCTCCACCTCCTCATCGCTGCCCCAATAACGGCCCCAGAGGTCGGTGGCGCTGTGGACGCAGAGGGACATCGCCACCGGATCGGCCGGATCACCGCGGTGGGCACTGAACAGCACCAGGTTTTCCACCAGGGAATCGGCTGCCTGCTGGAAGAAGGCCTCCGTGAGGTATTTGCTGCCCCAGGGGCCCCAGCGGGCGCAGTGCTGGGCATAGAACCCATGCATCCGTTCCACCAGCCCCGCCGGGATCTCCTCCCCCACGAGGGGGGTCACCTCCAGGCCGGCGGCGGCCACCGCCTGGCGTTCGCGGCGGATGTTGCGGCGTTGGTTGGCATTGAACCCCTGCAGGTAATCGTTGAAGCCGCCATAGCCCGGATTGCCCCAGAGGCTCTGCTGATGCAGCCAGGTGGCACAACCCGCCGCCTCCGCCAAGGGCTGCCAGGCAGGATCCACATAGAGGAAATTGCAGCTCAGGATCTGCTGCCGCCGGCAGAACTGATCGATCACCTGCAGCATCAGGGTCGTCAGCGCCTGGGGGTCCTCATCCGCAGCGATATGAAAGCGATACCCCACCACCGGGCTCACGGGACTCATGCCGAGGAGCTTGGGGTAGTAATCCAGCTGGAGCTGCTCGGCCAGGTGCGCCAGGGACTGGTCGAAGACGAATTCGCCGTAGCTGTGGCCCTTCAGATACAGCGGCGCGACCGCCACCAGGCGCCGATCGCGCCAGAGGGCCAGGTGCAGGGGCTGCCACCCCTGGCGGGGCACGATGCTGCCGGAACGCTCCAGGGCCTCCAGCCAGCGCCAGCGATAAAAGGGCAGCTCCTGGCCGCTGAGGAGGGCATCCCACTGCTCTTCCGGCAGTTCAGCCATGCCCTGATGCCAGCGGGCCACCAACTCAGCCATCGGCAATCCGGCCCAACCCTGCGGGTCTTAGCAACCTAACCAGGGTCTCGGCCGTAACGGAGCAGCAGCTCCCCCTCCCCCAGGGCCCGGTGTTCCAGCAGCCGCCAGGATCCTTCCGGCAGGGGGCCACTGCCAGCGGGCAACCAGGCGTGGGGACCACCCAACAACCTGGGCACCAGCGTGAGCTGCAGCTCATCCACCAGATCCTCGCGGAGGAGCGCCTGGGCCAGCCTCGCCCCGCCCAGCAGCACCAGCTGCCGCACCCCCCGGCACCCCAGCTCCGCCAGGGTCTCCGGCCAAGACCCGAGGACCAGGCAGGCCTCAAACCCTTCGGCGCAGGCGGGGTCTGCCCCATCAGCGCCCACACCCTGGATCCACCAGCGGCGCAGGGGCTGGTGGAAGAAGGGGAGGTCGAGCGGCCAGCGGCCGCTGCCACTGACCACGATGGCCACGGGCTGGGGCGAACGACCGGCTTCGGCCCGCCCGGCCAGCAGGTCGGGATGATGAATCAGGCAGGTGGTGCCATGGATGCGCAGGGTTTCAGCGCCGATCAGGCAAGCATCCGCCCAGGCCAGGGCCTCCTCCAGCACCCGTCGATCTCCCCTCCCACCCAGCGGGGAGGCACCTCCCTGGGGGAGGGCCAGGCGACCGTCCAGGCTGATGGCCAGCACCAGCCTCAGCCGGGGTCTGGCAGATCCACCAGGCACCCTCCCGCCAGGCACCGATCAGGCCGAAGCCAGGGCCTCCAGGGCCTCCGGCACCATCCCCAGCTGGGCCGTCTCGGCGAACACCTCGGCGGCATTGTTGGGGCTTTCCTGCAGCCGCACCTTGTGCAGCCGAGCCCCGCAGGCGGCGATCGGCGCAGCCAGAAGATCGGCGATGTGCAGGGCGATGTTCTCGGCGGTGGGCACGCAGGTGACGAAGTGCTCCACGTCCTTGTTCAGGAAGGTGTGATCAAAGGGCTCCACCACCAGGTCGTCGACCAGGCGCTGCAGGACAGCGAGATCACAGACCATGCCGGTGCGGGGGTCGATCGGCCCGCGCACCGTCACATCCAGGAGGTAGTTGTGTCCGTGGCCATGGGGCCTGGCGCACTTGCCATAAATTCCCTCGTTGGCCTCCTGGGACAACTCAGGTCGGGCCAGGCGATGGGCGGCGGCGAAGTGGGTGCGGATCGACAGGAACGCTTCCATGGCGGGGCGGGGCAGGGAGGGAACGGGGGCTGAATGGGGGGCTGGACCGAGCACATCGACCCAGAGGGATTCCTGCTCCTGCAGGCGCAATCCGAGCAGGGGCAGATGGGGTGCCAGTCGGTGCCAGATCGCCTGGGCAAGGGCCTCGGTGGTGGGCAGCTGACCCTCGGGGCGATCAAGGTCGAATTCCGGCCAGATGCCATTGAGATGGCGGAAATCGAGCTGGGCCGTCACCTGTTCCCGGATCGCATGCTTCACATCGGAGAGGTTGAGCACCATGCCGTCGGCATCGAGCCCCCCCCCCATCGCCACGATCAGCTCGTAGTTATGGCCATGGCCTGGAGCAAGGCTGCAGGGACCGAACCGGGCCAGGTTCTGCTCGGCATCCAGCTCCGGCAGCCAGTAGCGATGGCTGGCACTGAAGGTGGCCCGGCGGGTGATCACGCAGGGGCGTCCCCGGCCGTGGGCTGCGGGGGAGTGGGTTGGCGGCCCCTGGGGGGGCACCAGGTTCAACGGTGCCGGGGGCATGGTCATGCGGGGTGCCGGGGGCACCATCATCCCGGGTGCCAGGGGCACCATCATCCCGGGTGCCGTCATCGGAAAGGTGGCTTTGGCGGTGCATCCTAGGGAGGCCCATCGACGGTGGAGATCGATGCCAACGACGCTGGCCAGCCGCCTCCAGGGACTCAACCTGTACCTGGTGGGAATGATGGGCGCCGGCAAGAGTGCCGTGGGACGCCCCTTGGCCTCCGCCCTGGGCTACCGCTTCCTCGATGCCGACCAGGCGATCGCCCAGGTGGCCGGACGGTCCATTCCGGACCTGTTCGCCAGCGACGGTGAAGCGGGGTTCCGCCAACTCGAAACTGAGGTGCTCACCGGCATCGCCAACTGGCATTCCCTGGTGGTGGCCACCGGCGGCGGGGTGGTGCTGAAGCCGGAAAACTGGGGCGTGATGCGCCAGGGGGTGGTGATCTGGCTGGATGCTCCGGATCCGCTGATCCTGCAACGCCTCCAGGCGGACCCCACCCCCCGGCCCCTGATGCAGGGCCCCGACCCGGCCGCGCGGCTGAGGGAACTCCTCAACCACCGCCGCCCCCTTTACGCCCAGGCCGATCTCCACATTTCCCAGGCCGGCGAATCACCGGAGCAGGTGGCCGCCCTGGTGCTGGAGGGGCTGCCGGCCCTGATCAAGGAGACGCCCCAGGCCCCCCTCACCCCGGCCCGACTGGTGGATGGCGAGGGCAGGGCCACCACCACCTTCAACTGAAGGTCCCCTCAGGCACCGCCGGGCTCCAGTCGGACCGCAAACCACTGGATCGCGCGCCCCGGCGACAGCTCCAGTTCACAGGCGGTGGCCAGCAGCCGTTCGGCCCGGCTGCGGTGATCAGCAAGGCCGCTGAGATCGGCGGGGCACTCGCTCAGCGACGCCAGCCGGGTCTCCAGCCAGCGCAGGGTTTCCTCCACCGTGAGAATGCGCTCCGCCGTGCCATCCGGCTCCAGCACCACATAGTGGTCACACTCCCGGATCAATGGATCGGACATGACGATGCAGCGCCCCTGGCAGCGCCCAGCATGATCGGCCCTGCGGTCCGGGACGTGCGATCGCGGCGGCGGCACTGGATCCCGACCGGGAGCCCCCACCGCCTGGGGCAGGCCCTGCAGGCCATCGTGGTGCTCACCCTGCTGCTGCCGGCCCTGACCCTGGGGGCCCCGGCGGCCCTGGCCCTCGATCGACTGGCTCCGTTGCTGCAGCGTCAGGCGGAGTGGCCCGGCTGGTCGTTGCCAGCGCCCCTGAATCGACCGGGCCAGGGGGATCTGGTGCTGCCGCCCTGGATGCAGGGCAGCTGGGACCTGACGGAACCCCAGGGGGATGGGATGGCCCCCGCCCCGGCCATCACCGTGCGTTTTCTGAGCAACCGTCAGGGGCAGGTGGTTGGCGATCGGGCCTTCAACGCCCTGGCGATCGGCCGGGCGGCGCTGGGGGACATCCTGCTGTCGGTGGTGAATGACCCCGCCAATCCGAACCGTCAGCTGGCCCGGCTGCAGGGCGATCGCCTGCTCGAATCAACCGTGATCGGACGACGGAGCGGAGAGGCCAATCCCGCCACCTTCGTCTCCGATGAATTGGCCCTGCAGATCCTCCACGGCCCTGGCCAGCCGGCCATCAGCCAGGTGGAGACCCTGACCCGCTACAGCCAGGAAGACGGGGGCACCGTGCGGATCGAGCAATGGCAAGGAACCTACGGAGCCCCCGGGGAGCGGGCCGAAGCCCTCCGTACCAGCCACAGGGAGCTGCTGTTGCAGCCTTCAGGCGAGGGGAAGGTTGGCCAGCAGCTGATCGCGCCACTGGAACAGGGGAGCCAGCATCGGATGGTCGGCGAGACCGGGGACGCCATGGCCCGCCAGCGGTTCGCCTGAGTGGGCCGGGAACGAAAGCAGGGACAGCTGGGCCACGACCGCCAGGTCGGCGATGGAGAGCTGATCACCGACCAGGAACGGACCGGCCTCCACCAGCACCACCAATTGCTCGAGGGCCACCTGCAGATCCTGACGGGATCCCTGGGCGAGGGCTTCGCCAACCCCCGCCAGGGGCCCGGCCGGGAGCCCCCCCACGAGGCTGCGCAGGGGAGAGGGGAGGTCATCGGGAAGCAATGCCGTCCGCAACAGGGGATCGACAACCGCCGCCTGCAGCAGGGCAAGCCTCACCCCGGCGGCCAGGGTGGTGTCCGCCCAGTCCTCGAGCAGGCGTACCCGGGCCCGCAGCAGCGGATCGGCCGGCAGCAGCGGCGGCGCCGGCTGGAGCTCCTCGAGATAAAGGGCGATCGCCGTCGAATCAGGAATCACGGTGGATCCATCGACGAGCACCGGCACCTGGCGCTGGCCAGACAGGCGGAACAGGCCTATCTGACCGAGGCCTGGGGTCACCTCCACTGGGCTGTAGGGCAAATCCTTGACCGCCAGGACCAGGCGCACCTTTTCGCAGAAGGCCGAGTGTCTGAACTGGTGCAACTGCAGCATCGTCAGATCGGGCCGTTGGGCGGCAGAGTAGCCCCCACGCCGTGATCACCGTCGCCCCGGGCCATGAGGGATTTTTTCGTCAACGTGACCCGCTACCCCCGGTATCTGATTGCCTTCGGGCTCGGGGTGATGAATTCGGTGTTCGAACCGCTGGTGGCCCGGGCTCGCAACCCGGTGACCGCCGTGGCCCTGATCGGGGCCCTGGTGAGTGGATTCCTCAGCCTGACCCTGGTGCTGCGTGCCATGGTGTCAACAGCACCGATGGCATAGGCATGGCACACGGCCGCAGGGTGGAGCGGGTGGCATCCCTGATCCGCCGCGAAGTGAGCGAACTTCTTGTGAATGGCATCAAGGATGAACGCGTCACTCTTGGGATGGTGAGTGTCACGGAGGTGGAGGTGGCCGGTGATCTGCAGCACTGCAAGATCTTCGTGAGCATCTTCGGCAGTGAGGAGGATCGTCAGCAGGCCCTGGCGGGTCTGCGGTCGGCATCGAGCTATGTCAAGGGGGAGCTCAGTCGGCGCCTGAACATGCGCCGCACCCCCGAGGTGGTGTTCCAGCTCGACCGCGGCATCGAGAAGGGCACCGCCGTGATCGGCCTGCTCAACCGCCTCGGGGAGGAACGCCAGGAGCGCGGCGACATCCCGGATGGTGATGGGGACGGTGCAGGCTGAGATGCCGCCGCACACCTCTGGCGATCGTCGCCGGTTGATCGCCTCCCTGCTCGTGGTCAGGGCCAGCGGCCACCTCGGGGATGATCAGCGCCGCTACCCCCAGTGGGAAACCACCAATCACGAGCTCAGGCTCCTGCTGGAGGCCGGCGTCGGTGGGGTGATCCTGCTCGGCGCCGGGGCCCCGGAACTGCGCCTGCGCACCGACCAGCTGCGCCGCTGGGCCGGCAGGCCGCTGCTGCTCTGCGCCGATGTGGAGGAAGGGGTGGGCCAACGCTTTGAGGGATTGAGCTGGCTGGTGCCCCCCCTGGCCCTGGGCCGGCTTCATGGCCGGGATCCGGCCCTGGCCCTGGCCCTGGCGGAACGCTATGGCCACTGCACGGGACGGGAAGCCAGGCGGGTGGGCCTGAACGGGGTGCTGGCGCCCGTGTGCGATGTCAACAACAACCCCGACAATCCGGTGATCAATGTCCGGGCCTGGGGGGAGGACCCCGCCACCGCCGCCGCCCTGGTGAGTGCCTTCAGCCGGGGGCTGCAGCAGCAGGGGGTGCTCGGCTGCGCGAAGCATTTTCCCGGCCATGGCGACACCAGCGTCGACTCGCACCTGGATCTGCCACACCTGAACCACGACAGGCAGCGCCTGGAGTCAGTGGAGCTGCCCCCCTTCCGGGCCGCGATCGCCGCCGGCATCGCCAGCGTGATGACCGCCCATCTGGTGCTCGACAGGATCGACCCGGAGCGGCCCGCAACCCTGTCGCGCCCGGTGCTCACCGACCTGCTGCGCCACGGGCTGCCCTTTGATGGCCTCGTGCTGACCGATGCCCTGGTGATGGAGGCGATCCGTGCCCGCCATGGCGGCGGCGAAGCGGCGGTGATGGCCCTGGAGGCCGGCGCCGACCTGGTGCTGATGCCCGCCGATCCCTGGGAGGCGATCGACGCCATCGAGGCCGCCCTCGCCAGCGGCCGGCTGAGCGAGGCCGCCCTGGCAAGGAGTGCCTCCAGGCGCCTGGAGGCCCTGGAGCGGTGGGCGGCACCACCCTGCGACGACCCGGAGCTCGGGGGCGGCCCCTGCCAGGAGGATCGCGACCTGGCCGCGAGGCTGGTGCGGGAGAGCCTGGTGGTGCACACCCGTGCCATGACTGCTGGCATGCCCCAGGCCCCTGGCCTGGCCCAGCCCGCGTCACCGGCAGCCGCAGCCGCAGCCAGGGGAGGCCTCAACCTGATCCGGGTGGACCGCAGCCTGGCCTGCCCGTTCCTGCCACCCACCGCACCGGCCCTGCTGACCCCCGCCCGCCACGGCTACCGGGCCTGCCTGCTGGCGGGGGATACGCCCTCCGCCTGGGGCGCCCTGGCCGATGCTCCGCTCGACCTGGACCGCCTGGGCCCCGGTCCGGTGCTGCTGCAGTTGTTCGTGCGGGGCAATCCCTTCCGCGGCGAAGCCGGCAGCGGCGAACCCTGGGCCGCCGCCCTGCGGCAGCTCCTGGCCAGCGGACGGCTCGCGGGGCTGGCGGTCTACGGCAGCCCCTACCTCTGGGAAAGCCTGGCGCCCCTGCTGCCAGCCAACCTGCCCGCGGCCTACTCTCCGGGCCAGATGCCCCTGGCCCAGGAGCACCTGCTGGCGGCCATCGGCCTGGGCCAGGCCCCGGGCGACGGAGGGTTCACCGACTGATGGATCAACCGGATCAGCCCCAGCCCGGCAGGGGGCGCCTCAGCCTCTCGATGATCGTGCGCAACGAAGCCGAGCGGCTGGAGCGCTGCCTGGGCTCGGTGGCCGGCTTCGTGGACGAGATGGTGGTGGTGGACACGGGCTCCAGCGATGACACCGTGGCGATCGCTGAGCGCTGCGGCGCCACCGTGCGGCAGATCCCCTGGCCGGGCGACTTCGCCCCGGCCCGCAACCAGGCCCTGCAATGGGTGAGGGGCGACTGGGTGTTGGTGCTCGACGCGGATGAACAGCTCCTGCCATCCGCCCAAGCAGCCCTCAACAGCCTGATGGCGAGACCCGAGCTGCTGCTGATCAACCTGCTGCGGCTGGAGGTCGGGGCCAGCCAGTCGCCCTATTCGAGCGTCAGTCGCCTGTTTCGGCGCCATCCAGCGATTCGCTGGAGCGGTGACTACCACGCGATGGTGGATGCCAGCGTCAGCGAGCTGCTGGCCACAGAACCCCACTGGCGTCTGGCCGACTGCCCCGAACCAGCCCTCCACCACGACGGCTACCGGCCGGAGCTGCTGGCGACCGGCGACAAGGCAGGCCGGCTGCGCCGGGCGATGGAAGCGGAACTGGCCCGCACCCCCACCGACCCCTACGCCAGCGCCAAGCTCGGCGCCCTGGAGGTGGCGGAAGGGCATCGGGCCCGGGGCATCGCCCTGTTGGAGGGCGGCCTGCGCCACTGTCCGCCGACGGCCCATCCGGAGCGCTACGAGCTGCTGCTAGCCCTGGCCCTCGCCCTGGCGCCCGACACCCCCACCCGGGCAGCCCGGCTTTACCAGGAAGCCCTGCGGCTGCCGCTGCCGCCGCGGCTCACCCTGGCGGCCCGGATCAACCTGGCCGGGCTGCTGCTGGAGCATGGCCAACCCGCCGAAGCCTGCCAGCTGGCCCGACAGGCCTGTGATGCCGCTCCGGAACTGGCGCTCTGCTGGTATCAGCTGGGCCTGGCGGAGCGCCAGCTGGGCCGCCTCCCGGCCGCCGCTGCCGCCTATGACACGGCCCTGGACCGGGATCCCCTGCACATCCCCAGCGTGCGGAACCGGGCCGTGGTGGCCCTGCTGCGGGGGGAGATCGACCGGGCCCGGAGTGGTTTTCTGCTGGCCATCAGCCTCCTGGAGAGCCAGGGGGAATCCGGCGCCGCCGCTCAGCTGCGCCAGCAGGCCGGTGAACTGGTGAAACTGGATGGCTGAACCAATCCCTGACAGCGCCCCGCCGTCGATGCCCACGCCCGAACCCCCAACCGATCGCGGGAAGACCCCACTTCAGGGACGGACCGTGGCCGTGACCCGGGCGGAAGGACAACTCGGGGAGGCCCGCCGGCTGTTCGAGGAGCAGGGCGCCACCGTGCTGGACCTGCCAGCCCTGGTGATTGGCCCACCGGATAGCTTCGGTCCCCTCGATGACGCCCTGGCGGACCTCGACAATTTCCACTGGTTGATCCTCTCCAGCACCAACGGGGTGGAGGCGGTGGACGAACGGCTCAGGCATCGGGGCAGCCGGCTGGCAGATCGGCCCCGCAGCCTGAAGATCGCGGCCGTGGGCCAGCGGACGGCCGAACGGCTGGAGGCCCTCGGAGCACCGGCTGACTTCGTGCCCCCCGACTTTGTGGCCGACAGCCTGATTGACCATTTCCCGGTGTCGGGCTGGGGACTGAGGCTGCTGCTGCCCAGGGTGCAGAGCGGCGGCCGCCCCGTGCTGGCGGAGGCCTTCGGGGAAGCCGGGGCCCGGGTGGTGGAGGTGGCGGCCTACGAAAGCCGTTGCCCCGACAACCTGCCTGCCCCCACCCTGGAGGCCCTTGCCGGGGGGCGGGTGGATGCGATCGCCTTCAGCAGCGGCAAAACGGTGACCCACACCTGCCGGTTGCTGGAGGCCAGCTTCGGTCCCGACTGGCGATCACGACTCGAGGGAGTGGCTTTGGTGTCGATCGGCCCCCAGACCAGCCGCCACTGCCGGGGGCAGCTTGGACGTCTTGATGAGGAAGCCAATCCCCACGACCTGGCCGGCCTGGTGGCCGCCACGGTGCGGGCCCTGAACCAGGCTCAGGACTCCTGCAGGCAGTAGCGCTGCCGCTGGCCGGAGGCCGCCACGGTGATGCATCCAAGCCGGGGCTGGATCGCCACCACGGCGGTGCCCCGTGGCAGCAAAGGCTCGGAGGATGGGGAGCAGCGCCCCTGCGGGCCGAGGCAGACCACCCCCGAACCGGCGACAGACTGGACAAAGGCCTGATCCCGGCCCGACACCCGCAACACCCCGCGCAGGCGGAACCCGGCGGGCAGGGTCACCGCGGGCGCCGCGTTGCTGGGACCCTGCAGGGGGGCGAAGGGATCGGTGCGGCCGATCGGCACCTGGCCCAACACCGCCTGGGGGCTGGGGAGAGGGGTCAGATCGGCGCCCGGAGCCTGGCCGGCGCCGCCCCCGTTGCCCCGGTCGACACCGGGGCGGGAACCGGGCGGCAGCGGAGCGGATCCGGCCTGGGACAGGTCATCGGTGGAGGGGGACCCGCAGCCATGGAGCAGGGCCAGCCCCAGCAGGGCCATGGGCAGGGAACGGAGTGGCGGACAGGGAACCATGGTCAGGCAACGGGGTCGTAACCGCTCTGAACCAGGTCGCGGAAACGGTCGAGATTGGCCTGCAGCTCCTTGGTGACCATGCCCCCCAGGACCTTCGGTTCCATCAGGGGTGCCAGGGCCGCCGGCAGCTCATAACTCACGGTGAGTTTCACGGCCGTGCGATCGGATTCGAGCGGATAGAACCGCACAGCACCGCGGGTGGGAAGACCCCCCACCGATTCCCAGTGCAATTGCTGAGCCTCCACCCGCTGGGTGATCCGGGCTTTCCAATGGAACCGGAAGCCCTGGGCCGCCAGGGTCCAGTCGGTGAGATCCGGATCCTCGAGGGTGGTGACCGACTCAATCCAGCGCATCCAGCGGGGCATCGCCTCGAGATCGCTCCAGACCGCCCAGACCCGGGCGACCGGGGCATTGATCTCGGTGGTGACGCTGTGTTCAAGCCAACGGCCCATGGCGGTTCTCCTTACGCCACGGCGGCGTTGGTCGCCAGCCTGACGGGCTGACCGAGGATTTCGGCGGCGGCCAGACGGCCACTCATCGTGGCACCCTCCATCGAATCGATGTAATCCTGGCGGGTGTAGCTGCCGGCCAGGAAGAAGTTGGCCACCGGGGTGCGCTGGGCAGGCCGGAATGGTTCCATGCCGGGGGCCTCGCGGTAGAGGGACTGGGCCAGTTTGACGACGTTGCTCCAGACCAGCTGGAGACCGGCAGCCGATGGGAACAGGGCCCGCACCTGGGCATCGGTGGCAGCCACGATCTCCTCGCTGGACTTCGAGATCCAGGGATCACCGGGGGTGAGCACGCATTGCAGCAGGGAACCGAGCCCCTCACGCCGGTAGTCCTCAGGACTGGCCAGGGCGAGGTCGGCGAAGCAGCTGAAGTCGGCATCCGCCGTGTAGAGGAGGTTGTCGAGGCCGGTGGGGTGCTGGAGGTCGCTGCGACGGGCAACGGCCCCCTGATCACTGCCCAGTTCGGTCACCCAGCCGTCATAACGGAGCTGCACGGTCGCCACCGGCACCGCCTCAAGCCGGTAGAGGTTGTCGAACAGGGCATGGCTTCGCCAGGCCGCGGGGATCAGGCGCTGAATGCCGGGGACGTCACAGGCGGCGAGGTAGGCATCGGCCTCCACCTGGCGCTCACCCTCCGGGGTGCCGAGCGTCAGGCCGGTGACGCGCGTCTGGGGGGCGCCGGACGCCGATGGGGCCTCCTCGTGGTGCACGGCCGTGACCCGATGGCGCAGGTGCAGCCGAGCGCCGCGCTCCTCGATGTAGTGAAGGATCGGACCGGTGAGCCAGCGATGGGGCGAACCCTTGAGCAGGTTGAGCTTGGAGGCCTCGGTCTTCGAGGCGAACATCATGAAGATCGTGAGCATGCAGCGGGCCGAGATCGCCTCGCAATCAATGAAACCGAGGGCGTAGGCAATCGGATTCCACATCCGACGGATGCTCTGCTCACTGCCACCGTGCTGCAGAAACCATTGCTGGAAGCTGACGGTATCGAGGGCCCGGATCACCCCCATGGCCCCCTCGTAATCCACCAGACCGCGCACGATCGGACTGGTGCCGAGGGCCAGCGCATTGCGCAGTTTGTCGATCCAGGTGAGCTGGGGGGTGGTGAAGAAGGCCTTGAGGCCGTTGAAGGGGGCCCCGATCGGGAAGCGGAAATCGAGCTCCCGCAGATCACCACCTGTGTTCACGAACAGGTGGGTGTGATCCTTGGGAAGCAGGTTGTCGATCGCCCCCACCTTGCGCATCAGGGCGAAGAGGTTGGCGTAATTGAAGAAGAACACGTGCAACCCCATCTCGATGTGGTTGCCATCGGCATCCTCCCAGCTGCCGACCTTGCCCCCGAGGAACGGACGGGCCTCGTAGAGATCGACCTGATGACCGGCGTCCACGAGGTCCACCGCTGCAGCCAGACCGGCCAGCCCCGCACCGACAATGGCGACCCGCACCCGTTCTCTCCCTGACAGGCCCCGACTCTATGGAGAGGTCGAGACCGCCGGGTGGGGGGAACCGGCCGGCCCCGGGATCGGCGTGGGCACCAGGATCTCCATAAAGTGGGGGGATGCGGCCTGATGGCCCTTGTCAGCCCCCGCGAGAATGGCCATGCTCAGCAGCACCACCAACCCCTCAGCAACCGGCACCCAGGAAACCAACGCTTCGGCCCCGACCAATCCGGCGGCCGACACGTCGGCCCCGGCCCACACCGCCCGCGATGGCAAGGGAATCCTGGTCACCGCCCCCGCCATGACCCAGCTGGCCGCCCTGATGCAGCAGCAGGCCGGGCAGGTGCTGCGGGTGGGTGTGCGCTCCGGCGGCTGCAGCGGCATGAGCTACACGATGGATTTCATCGGCGAGGACGCCATCCGCAGCGATGACGCGCGCTACACCTACGAGCCGGCCGGGGCCCCCAGCTTCGAGGTGGTGTGTGATCCCAAGAGCCTGCTTTACATCTATGGAATGCAGCTGGATTTCTCCAGCGCCCTGATCGGCGGCGGCTTCAACTTCACCAACCCCAACGCCACCCAGACCTGCGGCTGCGGCAGTTCGTTTGCGGTCTGAGGGCCACCGGGTCGCTTCCCAGCCCGGGCACCCTTGGTGGCAATCTGAGGGCACCGCCTGACCATCCCCCATGACGGGTTCGAGCAACACCTCGACCGAGGCCCCGGCCACCACCTACGAAGAACTCTTCAACCAGGCGCTCGGCCGCTACCAGCAGGGCCTGCCCGCTTCTGAGCTGGTGCCGGAATTCGAAGCGCTCACCCAGATGGCGCCGCGCAACTCCGCCGCCTGGACCTGCCTGGCCTGGTTGCAGCTCCTCAACGATCAACCGATCACAGCCCTGCGTTCCGCCAAGCAGGCCGTGCGCCTCAACCCCCAGGATCCCCAGGCCCGCATCAACCTGAGTGTGGCCATGCTCGAGACCGGGGCCAAGGGGGTGCGTGAGCACATCGACCTGGTGAAACGCGTCAAGGCCCTGGCCCCGGAGCTCGCCACCGAGCTCGATGACGCGATCGGCGACGGCCTCACCCGTCGACCCGGCTGGACCGCCCTGCAGAAGGTGAAGGCCTGGCTGGAGGGCTGAACGCCCCGCCGCAGCTCCGCGACCACCTGCCGCCCTCAGGGCCTCAGGGTCGCCAGCACGGCCTCGGCGATCCCCCGGGAACCGCCCGGGGCCCCGACCCGCTCCAGGCCAACGGCGGCGCATCGGGCGGGCAGCTCCGGATCCGCCAGCAGCTGCCGGATCAAGGTGGTGGCCTCCTCCAGCTCGGCATCGCCCGCCGGGCCCTTGCCCACGGTGAACACCGCCGGGCCCAGCAGACGCATCTGAGCCTCGGCAAAGGCGTAGCTGAACTGGGGCCCCCGCCCGGGGATCTGCACCACCGGCTTGCCGAGACCGACGGCCTGCTCGACGGCCGTACCGGCCATGCCGAGCACCAGGGAACTGCTGCGCAGGATCGCAGCGAAGGCATCGCTGCGTAGGAGCACCTCCACCCGCCGATCGGGCGACCTCAGCCGACCCGTCTCGGCGCTCCAGCCCGCCGCCGCCGCCAGGGCCGTGAGGGTTTCCCCCTCGGTGCCCCGCACCACGGCGGCATGGAAACACCAGCGGCGCTGGGGCTCCTGCTGTTCCAGCAGGGCGCAGAGCCGCAGCAGCAACACCAGGTTGTGAAGGCACTCCGGAAACCGACTGCCGGGCAGCAGGGCGATGGCCGTGGCGCCGGCTGGGATCGCGAGATCAGGGCCTGCGCCCGCATCCGGTGCAGGGGCCAGATCCATGATCGGGTAGCCCCTGAAGCGGGCCCGATCCAGACCCTGGGCCTGAAGATCACGGGCGGTGAAGGCATCCCGGGTGAGCACGGCCCGCACCGCCGGCCGCCGGCAGAACCAGCGGCTGAAGGCAGCCAGCCGCAACCGGCCCTCGTAATGGCTGGAGGTGGAGACCAGAAACACCACCGCAGGCCGGCCGGTGAGCAGGGCAAAGGCCATCGGCACGTGGTCGCCGATGCAGAGCACCAGATCGGCCTGCCGCCCAAGACGCCAGGCCACCCAGAACTGCTGCAGGGTCTGCTGCACCAGGCCGGCGGCGAGATCGCGCCAGAGGTTGAGGCCCTGATACACCATCCCACCGGAGGGCAGGGGAGCTCCCTGATGGAGCAGGGTGAGGCCCCGACGGCGATAGGCCTGACCATCCCCCACGATCGGCAGGGCCTGCAGCTCCAGATCGGGTCGGAGCGCCAGCAGCTCGTCAGCGATCAGACCACCGTTGAGGTCCTCGCCATGGCCATTGCTGATCAGCAGAATCCTGGGCGGACGGGGCTGGGGCACGGTGCTCTCCAACTGGGCCAACCTTAGGTTTGGGCGATGCCTGAGGGCCCCGACCACCGCCCCGCCCACGGCCCTGATCCCATGCCTGATCCCACTCCGGAACCCGCCCTGAAGACTCCCGAACCGGCTCTGGATGCCCCAACCACGACAACGCCAGCCCCTGGGGGTGTCCCCCTGACGGTTGGCAGACGGATCAAGAACGCCATCGACACCCTGCTGGTGATCGATGTCTTCGTGGTGATCGCCGGAGCCCTCTGGTTTGCCGTGGCGCTGCTGTTGCACACCCAGAAGCTGGAGGGCCCCCTGAACCTGTTTCAGACGTTGTGGGAGCCGCTGTTCACCCCGGCGATCGGGCTGTTGATGGGGGCGGCCGTGCTCAGCGGGATCCTGGGGTGGTGGCAGCGGCGAGGGCAGCGCTGAGTTCGGGATAGGTGAAGCGGAACCCCTGCTGCTGCAACCGCTCCGGCAGCACCCGCTGCCCCTTGAGCACCACCTGGGCCCCATCCCCGAGCAGCAGCTGCAGGATCGGCCCCGGCACCGGCAGCAGGCTGGGGCGGCCGAGGCTGCGACCGAGGGCTGCCGAAAACTGGGCCATGGTGGCTGGGACGGGGGCCACGGCGTTGTAGACGCCGCGGTAGGAGGCATCCTCGAGGGCTGCCATCACGATCGCGACCAGATCGTCGCGGTGGATCCAGCTCATCCACTGGCGGCCACTGCCGATCGGCCCACCAAAGCCGGAGCGGAAGATCGGCAGCATCTTGCCCAGGGCACCGCCATCGGCAGCGAGCACGATGCCGGTGCGAAGCTTGACGACCCGGGTGGCGGAAGGCGCCTGGTCGGCGGCGGCTTCCCAGGCCTGGCAGAGCGCGCCGAGCACGTCATCGCCGGCTGGACTGGCCTCGCTGAAGCGGGCCTCCTCACTGGTGCCGTAGTAGCCGACGGCGGAACCATTCACCAGCACCGCCGGCGGCGTGGGCAGGGCCTTCAGGGCCGCCACCAGAAGCGCCGTGGTCTGCACCCGGCTGTCCCTCAGCCTCCGGAGGTGAGCAGGGGTCCAGCGCTGCTCGGCAATCGGCTCGCCAGCCAGGTTGACGACACCATCAGCCGCCTGGAGGGCCGCCAGCAGGGAGGGATCCTGCCAGGTGCGCTCTTCACCCGGATCCCCCTGCAGCAGGGTGAGGCCCCGGGAGCCCGCCAGGGCGGGCAGGGGCTGGGGACGGCGGCTGAGGAGGGTGAGCTCGTGGCCGCGCCGCAACAGGGCCGGCACGAGGGCGCGCCCCACGAAACCCGTGCAGCCGATCAGCAGCAGGTGCATGGACGCCGTTGGAGAGGGCCTCGAAGGCTAACCAAGGCCGATCCAACAGACCAGGGACAGGGGCGGTGGACCTAGCCTGGTGGGAACCCCCGAGCCGTACCGGAACCGCGATGGCTGACACGCCCAACCCTGCCGCCCCAGCCACGAGCCGTGGCAGCGAAGCGGCAGCCCCTGCGAAGCCAGCGGCAGCCCTCCGCAAAGGTGCCCTGGTGCGGCTCAAACTGGCGACCTATCAGGGCAGCCTTGAGGCTGGCGCCAGCGATCCCTCCCCACCCGCCTACCTGCTGGAGGGCCCGGCCGAAATCCTGGCGGTGAAGGGCGAGCATGCCCAGCTGCGCCTGCGGCGGCCGGTACCCGATGTGTGGCTGCGGCTCGACCAGCTGGAGCCCTACCCGGCCTAAACCAGCTCCAATTGACGGCGCTGGGCGTGGAGATCGGTGCGGAGCCGTTTGGCCTCCCGCAGCAGCTCGCGACCATCCCGTAGGTACGAATCCACGTAACCAAGGGTGTACCGCTCCAGGTCGGTGACCGCGTCCTGCACCTGGCGAAAACAGTGGTAGAGGCTGAGGCTGAAGGCCGTGATGGAGGCCGGACAGGCCTGGGAGCGGTAGAGGGTTTCAGCGGTTTCCAGCCGGCGGCGGCTCTGCTCGAGGAAGGTGCAGAAGGCC
>JBEINY010000056.1:0-12616 GCA_040377855.1 Prochloraceae cyanobacterium
ACTCGACCGTGGCCGAGGTGTTGTGGGCGGTGTAATGCCGCTGCACCTGCATGTAGAAGTCGAACTGCGCCAGGGCCGAGAAGTTGTTGATGTCCACCTGGTCGGCGCCGGGCAGGTTGGCCCAGCTCACCTCCGTGGGGATCTCCACCAGCCACTCGGTGCAGCGCGGATCGAACGGATCATCGAGCAGCCGTCCCTGCTCGTCCTTGTCGGACTGCGACGGCACGATCGTGTAGCCGTACTCCATGCAGGCCAGGGCCACCGGATCATCCTTGCGGAAGGTGATGCGGCGGATGAAGCGCTGGGCCTTGGGGGGATGCCAACCCGGGGAGGCCCCGGTGAGCAGGCTCTTGGTGCCGGCCGGTTGCACCGTGGTGCAACGGTTGGGGCGGCGTAGACCATGGCGATCGCAGTAGTCCCACACCGCCCCATTCACCGTTTCCTTCCAGCGGGCCAGATACTCAGCCTCCTGGCGCTTGAAGGCCTGACCGGCCTCGGTCTCGGGGCGGCCGGCCTCCCACCACTGCAGCCAGGGGGTGCCGAAGGCATGCACGAAGAAATCAAAGAGGCCGGTGAAACTCACCCCCACGATCGGATCCCAGGCACGGCTCTGGCGGTAACGCTCCACCTCGAAATCGTGGTTAAGCAGGCAGGCCACCGCCAGGCCACCGGCGCGGAAGGCGTCTGCCTGGGCCTGGTGGTCGCTGGGGTCGATGCGATTGAGATGGATCTCCGCCAGGTTGCAGTGGAAATCGGCGCCAAGGATCTCACCGCAGGGGTTGAGGCCATAGCGGCCGAGGCGGTGCTCCAGCTCCGCCGCCGACAGCTCCGGTTGGTGCAGCTGCAGCCAACGGCCGGCCTCTTCCCGGCCCTGCTCGCAGTAGATGTCGATGAACTGACGACGCAGCTCGGGGGTGGGCAGTAGATCGGCATTGGAGCGGGCGATCGCCTCGGGAGCGAACTGGATCGCCCCCTCGCCGCTCTGGAACTGCCTGGTCACCGCCTCCAGCACCACCTCCCGGCTGGGACGGCTGTGGAACACCCGGGTGTGGTTGGCCATCCGCAGGGAATCCCGCTCCGGATCGATCCGCCAGTTGCCGTCGCTGTCCTGCTGCCAGAGGTTGTCCTTGGCGGTGGAGGCCGCCACGTCGTCGGCGGAGAACTGGCGCATGCCGGCGCTGCGGCGGATGTTGCCAGCCACGATCGTGACCGCGGCCTCATCAATCAGCAGGCAGCACTCCACGGAGGTGAGCTGACGGCCCACCGCCTTGCCGAGGATCTGGGCCACCCGGCCGTAGAGATCCCTCAGCTTCACCGGATTGGCCATGCCGCCGAAGCCCTTCAGACGCTCGCCCACCGGCCGCACGTCGGAGAGATCAACGGTCACCTGCACCGGCCCGTCGAAGCGGGGATCGCTGCTGAGCTCCAGCAGCAGCTGGTAGCTATCCACCCAACCGCGACGGGTGTCCCCCACCTTGATCGCCACCCGCTGGCCATCGATCGTGTGGCTGGTGTGCTCCTGGCGCTCGCCGGCCGGGGTCTGGCCGATGTCGGTGACGGCCTCGATCACCAGGGGCTGCCGCACCGCCGGCAACCGGTTGATCAGGCGCGGCTCAATGATGGCGCCGGTGCCGCAGCCCATCATCGCCAGGTCCATCATCAGACCGAAGGCTTCCCAATCCACCAGGTTGGTGGAGGTGCAGTTGTAGGCACCCGAGAAGTTGTGACGCTGCTCGATCCAGGGGGTGCCGCCGATCCAGAGCCAGCGGCCCGAGGGCAGGGCCAGCTGTTGCTGCTGCATGCGCCGCAGCAGGCTCACCTCCCCATCATTGAGCTGGCCCAGCTGCCGCAGGCCACCGAGGTTGCGCTCAGCCACCTGGTGCCAGCTCTCCCGGCCCTGGGGGGTCTTGCGGCTGTAGGTGCGGTAAAAGACCGGATTGGCAGCCGGTGCGGTGGCCGGAAAGTCGGCGTTCGGACTGGAGGCTGCGTTGGTGCCGGCCTGGGCATCCGCATCCGGGGCGACCGGAACCTGGGAATCGGCCGCCCCGCCGGAGACGGCCGGGGTGGGGATCGGGCGGGCGGGCGTCAGCGTCACGGGGGGTCTCGGCGATGGGGCCCACGGTAAACCCCACGGGTGGGGGGCGCAAGACACAAAGGACACCATCCCCAGCGCCGCAGCGGCCTGGGGCCCAAGGAAAGCGCCGCGTCAGGCGGATCGCCTGGCAGGCTGGGCCGATGAGCAGCAGCAGTCCCGGCGCCATCCCAGGAGCCGTCGCTCCCGGCGGCATGCCCCCGGAACCCTCCCTGGCGGAGGCGGTGGCCCGGCGGCGGAATTTCGCGATCATTTCCCACCCGGACGCCGGCAAGACCACCCTCACCGAAAAGCTCCTTCTCTATGGGGGTGCGATCCAGCAGGCCGGGGCCGTGAAGGCCAAGGGCGAGCAGCGCAAGGTGACCTCCGACTGGATGGAGATCGAGAAGCAGCGCGGCATCTCGATCACCTCCACCGTGCTCCAGTTCGACTACGCCGGCAGCACGATCAACCTGCTCGACACCCCTGGCCACCAGGACTTCTCGGAGGACACCTACCGCACCCTGGCGGCCGCCGACAACGCCGTCATGCTTGAGGACGCCGCCAAAGGCCTCGAGCCCCAAACCCGGAAGCTCTTCGAGGTATGCCGCCTGCGGCAGATCCCGATCTTCACCTTCATCAACAAGATGGACCGTCCGGGGCGGGACCCCCTGGAGCTGCTCGATGAGATCGAGAGTGAACTCAAGCTGGCCTGCTGGCCGGTGAACTGGCCGATCGGCAGCGGCGACCGTTTCCGGGGCGTGATCGATCGCCGCAGCCGCCAGGTGATCCTGTTTGATCGGGCGGAACGGGGCCGCCAGGCCGCCGAAATCTCCCGGACGGTGGAGGAGGCCCGCGCCTCGGGAGCCGTGGAGACGGAACTCCTGGATCAGGCCCTCGAGGAACTGGAGCTGCTCGATGGAGCCGGTGCCGACCTCGACCTGGAGCTGGTGCATGGGGGTGACCTCAGTCCCGTGTTCTTCGGGTCGGCGATGACCAATTTCGGGGTGCGGCCCTTCCTCGATGCCTTCCTGGAGCTGGCCCAGCGGCCGATCGCCCGCAGCGGCCGCGAGGGTCCAGTGGATCCCCTCAACCCCAGCTTCAGTGGCTTCGTGTTCAAGCTGCAGGCCAACATGGATCCCCGCCACCGCGATCGGGTCGCCTTCGTGCGGGTCTGCTCCGGCCGGTTTGAGAAGGACATGACCGTGCAACATGCCCGCACCGGTCGCTCCATCCGGCTCTCCCGACCGCAAAAGCTGTTCGGCCAGGACCGAGAGGTGGTGGAGGACGCCTACCCAGGGGATGTGATCGGCCTCAACAACCCCGGCATGTTCGCCATCGGCGACACCCTTTATGTGGGGGCGAAGGTGGAATACGAGGGCATCCCCTGCTTCAGCCCGGAAATCTTCTCCTGGTTGCGCAATCCCAACCCCTCCGCCTTCAAGAGCTTCCGCAAGGGGGTGAACGAACTGCGGGAAGAAGGGGCTGTGCAGATCCTCTACGACACCGACCAGAGCAAGCGGGACCCCATTCTTGCCGCCGTCGGCCAGCTGCAGCTGGAGGTGGTGCAGTACCGGCTCGAGCACGAATACGGCGTGCAAACCCGGCTGGAACCCCTCGGCTTCACCGTCGCCCGCTGGGTGGTGGGGGGCTGGCCCGCCCTCGAAACCGTGGGGCGCATCTTCAACTGCAAGACCGTGCGGGACGCCTGGGACCGCCCGGTGCTGCTGTTCAAGAACGACTGGAACCTCAACCAGCTCCACGAGGACCATCCGGACCTCGAACTAAGCGCCGTGGCACCGGTGGTGAGCGGTGTTGAACCGATCGCGCTGTAGCCGTCGCCGGCAGCCACGGCCGGCCAGGCGACGGCGCCAGAATGGTGCAACGAAACGTGACAGCCATGGCAACACCCTTCTGGCTGGTGCGGCCCCGTCCCGATGGAGGTTGCGATTACGTGAGCTTCCTCCCCGATGACGGTGCCCCCGGATCCGGCACCGTGGAAATGCGAGAGGGCAGCCATCTGCCTCCCCAGATGCCCCTGCTCAAACGCCGCCATCGGCTCGGTTGTGAGGAAGCTGAAGCCCGTTGCCGTCGGCTTCAGAACGAGGGTGGCTACCAATCCTCTGAGCCCCTTTTCTGAGGCTGCCGACCACCGGGATCGGGTGGGACGGCGGCAGGAACGCCGACACCTCGATACGCTCGAACGATGAACCAGGGCACCGACCAGCCGCAGACCCCCTCCGGGGATGACACGCCCTACCGGCGGCTGGGGGTTGCAGCCACCGCGAGCTTCGACGAGGTGCAGCTGGCCCGCCAGACCCGCCTTGACGAAGCCGGGGAGGACACCCTGGCCCGGGCCCGGGTGGAAGCCGCCTACGACGCGGTGCTGATGGAGCGCCTCAAGGAGCGCCAGCAGGGACGGGTGAGCACCGCCGCCGCCAGTGCCTCCCAACGGGAACAGGCCATCAAGCCCCCCCCCCGCAGCAACCCGCTGCCGGCCCTGCCCCAGGTCACCCTGCCGAAGCTGCCGGTGCCTGCCCTCTCGGCCCCCACCCTCGCCCTGGGCCAGGGCCGAAGCCTCTGGGTGCCCGCTGCCGGCTTCGGTGGCCTTTTCCTCCTGCTGCTCCTGGTACCCACCACGCCGGCGGAGCCTCTGCTGGCCCTGGCCACCCTGATCACCGCCATCAGCCTGCTCTGGCGCGGCCGCAGGCTACCGGCCGCCGCCGGGCTGGCCTTTGGCCTCCTGATCGTGGGTTTGGTGCTCGGTGGCCTGCTGGCCGGCCTGCTCGACCCGCACCTTCCCCTGGGCCTGCCCCTCGGGAACCAGCAGATCCAGAGCCTGCCGGCCCTCGTGCTCCTGGCCCTGGCCTCGTTGCTGCTCGCCTGACCGCCGGCCGCCGGGATCACCCCAGGCCCAACCCAGGGGGTGAACGGGACGGCCTCATTCGGTGCCGCCCAAGCCCTGGCTGAGCACCGCCGAGGGATCACCGTTGAGATCAGCCTTCAGGAACGACTCCGTTTCCGGGAGCGCCAACTGCAGCTGGGTGTCGAGCTGCAGCTCCAGCTCCAGCCGCTGCGCCCTCAGATCGAGCACATGGCCACCGTGGCGGTGGTCGTCGCTGAGCAGGTGCAGGTGGTACCCGGGAACATTGATTGTGCTGGCGTAGGGCGGCGTCCAGAAGCCCATCAAGGTGGCAGCCAGATGCTCCCACTCGAACTCCACCTGGTGGCTGGTGGCCGTGGCCAGATCGGTGCCGGGCGGGCTCTTGCAGGCGGTGCGGGCCTGGATCCAGTCGAACTGA
Source organism: Prochloraceae cyanobacterium (assembly GCA_040377855.1). Classification (GTDB taxonomy): domain Bacteria; phylum Cyanobacteriota; class Cyanobacteriia; order PCC-6307; family Cyanobiaceae; genus CAIXOZ01. The sequence continues at coordinate 5,374 of JBEINY010000056.1, forward strand.
CCGCGAATCCGGATCGCCATGAACAGGTTGGCGCTCGGCCGCAACGCATCGATGCGGGCCATCAGGTCGCTCCAGCTGGTCACATCGATGAGCCGATGGGTCTGATCCGCCTGGAAACGGGTCGCCGCCCAGAACGGGGCGAGGCAATCATCGGGAGCGACCCGCACCGTGCCGTCTCCCCGGGCCTGCCAGCAGACCCCATCCAGCATCATCCCCTCCCCATCCAGGCCATCGAAGGTGCCGAGGCCGAGGTCACCGTGGCGGCGGATGTCCCCGACCCGCACACAGCCCTGATACACCCCCTGCACCAGGGCGCCGGAGGTGGACACCTGATAGAGGGTGTGGTGATCGAGATCGAGGGCCTCCGCCAGGGCTGCCGTGATCACGTGGTTGGCACTCTCACCGGTGCGGTGGCACTGGGCCTGCAGGGCCGCCCACAACCCTGCCGGCAGCCTCACATGCAGGGAATGGAAGGAGTCGGGCGTGTGGTTCATCGCGAGGGAGGTGGGGAAAACGGGGAGCCGTGAACGCTGGGACCAGGAAGCGGAAACCAAGCGGACGGAGGCCGGATCAGCGCAGGCGGTTGAGCATCTCCACCTCACGCTGGCAGCGGCTGGGAATGCCGAATGGTCCGCTGTAGAGATAACTGATGCAGGGGGCCCCGAGATCACCCGGTTCCCGCTGGGGCTCCCTGATCAGCACCTGCTCACGAATCACCACCCTCTCCCGCACCTGCTCCGCAGGCTGGGCTCCAGGGGTGGGAACCTCGGTGACAAGCCGCAGGGCCAGGCGCTCCGCCAGGCGGCCATCGAAGGGAATCGCCAGGCTGGTGCCCGATTTAATCCACACATCCTCCTGGGCCGTGGGGCTGGCACTGACCTCGGCGCGGCCATGGATGCCAACCACCAGACCATCGGCCCGCACCACCGGGCCACCGCTCATGCCCGGCAGGGTCGAGCCGATCACGTTGTAAAGCAGGCGATACCCCTGTTGGGCCGCCTGGGGGGGCAGCACCCCCTCGATCCGTCCCTCTCTCAATCGGAACGTGCGCATCGCAATCGTGGCCGTGGCCAAGGGAAAACCGGCCACGAAAACAGCCTGCCCAGGGGCCGCCAACCCCACCGCCGCCAGCCGGGCGAGCCTGTAGGGCTGCCTTGAGCGGAACACGAGCACGCCAAGATCCACCCCCGGCTCCAGGCGCCGGGGCGGCTCGATCAGCCCATGGAGCTGCCCGTCAGCGGTCTGCACCTGAAGCTCCTCACCCGGCCGCACGGATGCCAGCCCATGCCAGGCGGTGAGCACCGTGTAGCGGTCGTCGTCCTGCTTCACCAGGGTGCCGGAACTGGGCACCGGGCCGAGGATCTGCACCGTGATCGCCACGGCCGTCGACGCCGCGGGGTCGGGGTTCGACTCCGCGGCCTTCAGGATTAACGGCGGAACGGCCATGAGCAGCACCGACGCCAGCAGCCCCCGGAGCACCACCGCGGGATCAGGCCTCCACCGGGGTCAGCTCCGCAATCAGCTCCTGAAGCTCAGGGGCCAGAACCTCGTAGGTCTGATTGCAGAAATGGCAGACCAATTCAGCACGGCCCTCCTGCTCCAGCATTTCGGTGAGTTCATCGCGCCCCAGAAGCTTCAGGGCATTGACACTGCGGCGGCGGCTGCAGGGGCACCGGAAGTGGAGGGTCTGGCGGCTGGCCGCATCCTCGAGGGGAACCGGATCGAGGTCGGGGAAGATGTCTTCGAGGAGATCCTGGAGATGGCCCTCCGCCTCATGCAGGCGGGCACTGAACCCTGTGATCTCCCGACAACGCTCCTCCAGCAGCGCCACGAGGGCCGGCTCCCGGGCGGCCTTGGGCAGCACCTGCACCAGCACCCCGCCAGCGCAGCGCACCCCCTGGCTGTCGATCGTCTCCCCCAGGAACAACCCCGACGGGGTCTGCTCGGAATGGAGCAGGTAGGAGGCCACGTCTTCCCCGATGCCGCCACTCACCAGTTCCACCGTGGAACTGAACGGTTCGCCCTCCCCGAGATCGCGCACCACATGGAGGTAGCCCGTGCCGGTGGCTCGCTTGAGATCAAACCGGGCACTGCCCTCGGCATCCCGGACCGGGTCCAGCTCCAGGGCAGGGTTGCCGACATAGCCCCGCACCGTGCCGTTACGACCGGCATCGACCATCAGGCCGCGCAGCGGGCCGTCGGAACTGATGCGCAGGTTGACGCGGCCATGGCTCACCTTCATCGAGCTGGCGAGCAGCAGGCCCGCCGTCATCGCCCGGCTGAGCAGCACGGTCGTCAGGAATGAGAGGCCATGGCGCTCTCGGGCCATCTGGCTGAGGCCGGTGGTGGTGGCTGCCACCATTCGGATACCACCGCCGGCGGCAGTGGCACGCAGCAGCTGGTCGGCCATCAACACCCCCGTCGATCGGCTCATCGTATGGGGACAGGCTGGCCGGCGCTGACGGCCGGGCGCAGCATCCCATCCACCAGCTCAAGGGTGCGATGGGCCCAGGGCTGGAACAGCTCAGGTTCATGGGTGACCACCAGCAGCACCCGCTCCCGGCTGAGGTTCGCCAGCAGCTCGAGCACCTCATGGCGCACCGACCAGTCGAGTCCGGCCGTGGGCTCATCGAGCAGCAGCACCCGCGGTTGACGCAGCAGCTGCACCGCCAAGGCCAGCCGCCGCTGCTGGCCCCCACTCAAGCGCTCGGGCACCTGCTGCAGCGACAACGACTGCAACCCCACCTGTTCGAGCACCTCGGCGGCCCGCTCCCCCGTCAGGCGGCGATGGCCGAGCTTCAGTTCCTGGCCCACGGTCAGGCCGAGGTAATGACGTTCCGGAAACTGAAACACCAGGCCGCAGAGGGCCCGACGCTGGCGCAGGTTGAGGGGCTGTCCCTCCCAGAGCACCTGGCCGGCAGCCGGGCTGGCCAGGCCAGCGATCAGATCGAGCAGGGTGCTCTTCCCTGAACCACTGCGCCCGGACACCAGGGTGGGCTGGCCGATCTCCAGGCTGAGGTCGATGCTCCGCAGCAGCGGTACCCCGGCCGTGGCCGGCTGATAGCGCAGGGAACGGAGCTCGAGCACGGGGGGAAGATCACAGCAATCCAGCATGCCTGGCGAAGCCGGGGTCGCGGCGCCAGGGTGGAGGGGATGCCGTCGCTGCCGGGTCCATGGAAGTGCGTTTTCGCGAGGTTGACCCCTTCAGCTGCTGGCTGTGGGTGCACTTCGCCAATCCCCCGGGTCGGGGCGAGCGGGAGTACCTCGAAACCCTTCTCGACAGCTGGTTCTTCCTCGGCAAGCTCGGCGGCTTCAACGCCGAGAACCTCCAGGTGCATGAGGAGGGCGTCGATCTGAGCTGGATGGGTTACGACAGCGAGGAGGCCACCCGGGCCCAGCCGGCCCTGATGCATGCGATTGCAGCACCGCAGTACCAGGGGGCCTGGGCCCGCTGCTGGATCGACCTGGGCACCAGCGACGGCCTCGGCCTCGATGTGCTGATCAACGGACTGCGGCAGCTCGACCACGAGTTCTTCGAGATCCAGGAGGTGGTGATCGGGGGCATGAACGACGACTGGCCGGTGGACGACGACGACGACCGTTTCTTGCCCCTGATGGATCAGCTCGATCGCCTGGCCGAACAGGAAGAGGATCAGGAGGAGAGCGAAGACGACCCGGATCCCCATGGTGTCGGGCGACCTGACGACCGGGACGATGACCGCTACGAGAGCAGTGACGGAGGCCCTGGGAATCGACCCCGCAACGGCAGCCATCGCCCCAGACCCGGACGCTGAGGATGGCCCGGGAGCGGCGCCGCCTGCTGATCGCACCGGAGCGGCTGCAGGCTGCCGCCCAGCCGGATGGCCCCCTGCCGCAGCTTCTGCTCACGGTTGAGGAAAGCCATTACGCCAGCCGGGTGCTGCGGTTGCGCGATGGCCAGGAACTCGCGATCGTCAACGGCCAGGGGAAGCTCTGGACCGCCCGCCTTTCCGGTGGCGATCGGCGCCAGCGCCTCCTGACCCTGCTGCAGGCGATCGATCAGCCGGCAGCCAGCGAAGCCGCCCCTTCGGCCGCGATCACCCTGGCGATCGCCCTGCCGAAACGCGACAGCGAACTGCTGCTGCGCATGGCCTGCGAACTGGGGGTGGATCGGCTGCAACCACTGATCGCCGACCACTCCGTGACCGGCGAGCGGTTTCAGCGGCAGAGGCTGGAGGCGATCCTGCGGGAAGCCACCGAACAATGCGAGCGGCTCTGGTTGCCCGTCCTGGCGGATCCGGTCCCGGCGGGCCCATGGCTGGCCACAGCACCGGAAGGCCTGGGTCTGCTGGCCACGACCCGTCGCAACGACCTGCCGGGCCTGCTGACCCTGCTGGAGGCGGATGTCGATCGGCAACGGGATCTGGCGCTGGCGATCGGCCCCGAAGGGGGCTGGAGCGAACGGGAGGAATCCCTGGCCGAGGCGAGCGGCTGGCGGGGAGTGAGACTCGGCGGCACGATCCTGAGGAGCTCAACGGCGGCCGTAGCCGGCATCGGCCTGATCAGCCACTGGCGAGGTCGCTGAGCCGAAAGGGGCCGCCAGATTTTCAGATCCGATCAGCTGCCGAACAGGGACGAGGCCATGGTGCGGAAACCTGCCAGGTTGGCGCCACCGCGCCGGCGGCGGGGAATGAACGCTCCGGGGGTGAGATTCTCGGGAGCGAAGGTGGCCGTGCTGACCGGAGGGCGACTGGCCTGGGCGGCAGCCAGTTCAGCGGCGATCTCTTCGGCGGTGGTCAGCCCCCCCGCAGCAGGCTGAGCCGCTGCGGCCGGAGCCGCGACTGGAGCCGCGGTAGCCCCCCCTGCAGGAACGTTTTCAACTGCAGCCTTTGCTTTGGGGGCGGCGGCCTTGGGGGCGGCTGCAGGCTCCTTCACCGGAGCAACGCTGACGGGGGGCTGGGGCGCCTCGCCACTCAGATCAAGGAAAAAAGAACCCTTGCGGTTGAACACCATCTGGGGATCGCCGGCGCCGGCGCATTGGCTGGTGCACCGATTATCCGCTCCCCAGGTCATCGGGAGGCTTTCGGCTTAGACCTGTGCAACACAACGGTCCCGCCTGCGATGAACCTGCCGGTCCAGGACAGCCAGCACTGGTTGACGGCCTTCGCGCTGAATGGCCTGCTGATCGCCCTCGCCCAGCGCCTGCCGGTGCTCACAGCCACGGGCTGGATCCACGCCGGCATCCTCGGCACCGTGCTCTGGGGCTGCCTCGGGCCTGCGGGCTGGTGGGCGGTGGTGAGCTATCTGGGTCTGGGCACCCTGGTGACCCGCATCGGCTTCCGGGCCAAGGCTGCCGCCGGGCTGGCCGAAGCGCGGGGAGGGCGCCGGGGGCCTGAAAATGTCTGGGGATCGGCCGCCGTCGGCACCGTGCTGGCCCTGCTAACGACGCGGCTGTGGGCCCCGGTGCCCCTGCTGTTGCTGGGCTTCGCCGCCAGCTTTGCCGCCAAGCTCGCCGACACCTTCGGCAGTGAGATCGGCAAGCGCTGGGGCCGCCACACGGTGCTGATCACCACCCTGCGGCCCGTCCCGCCTGGCACGGAAGGGGCGATCAGCCTCGAGGGATCGGTTGCCAGCCTGGTGGGCAGTGCCCTGATGGCCACCGTGATGGCGGCCCTGGGCCTGCTGGATGGGGGGCCCCGCTGGATCCTGGTGACCCTGGTCGGTCTGGTGGCCACGCTGCTGGAGAGCCTGATCGGGGCCACCCTTCAGGCCCGGATCAGCTGGCTCAGCAACGAGCTGGTGAATGGGCTTCAGACCCTGCTGGCTGCCCTGTTGGCCATGGGGCTGTCCCAGGTCCTTCGGCTGGCCTGACGCAACTCCTCGAGCAGTTGCGCCACGCGACGCTGCAGCTGCCGAGGTGTTTGGCCGTGGCGCTCGGCCAGCTCGATCCAGGAGCAATTGTCCCGGAAGCGACCGAGCAGCAACCGGCGGTCGTCGTCGCCAAGGCCAGCCAGCCGGGTGCGGAGCCAGGCAAGGGCAGGATCGGGCCAGGGTTCGCTGCCGGGGGCCGGCAACAGTTCCACCAGGGGTTGGGGGCGCCCATCCATCTGGGGAATCGGTTCATCGAGGCTCCGCAGCCGGAGGGCCTGCTGCAGCCTGCGGGCGTCCTGGAGCCGCCCCTCCTGAACCCCGAGGGCTTCGGCCAGGGCCGCATCCCCCAAGGGAGTCATGCCCTGCTGCAGCCGTTGCGTCTGGAGCTTTTCAGCCTGGGCCTGGAGCGTGCGCAGGCGATGGGGACTGCGCAGGGGCTGATGACGATCGCGGAGGTAGTGCTGCATGCTCCCCCTGATCGCCGGCACGGCGTAGGTACTCAAGGCGGCACAACGGTCACTGCTGTACTGCTGGACCGCCTGGATCAAACCGAGGCAGCCAAGCTGGAACAGATCGTCGAAGCAGAGATCGGTGTGACGGGCCTGTTGGCTGGCGATGCGGGCCACCAGCGCCAGGTTGGCCTGCACCACGGCGTTGCGCTGATCCGGAGAGCGGTGCTTGTCGTATTGCCTGAGCAGGCGGCGGTTGAGCTGCAAAGGCTCCTCGGAGCCACGGAACGAAAAACGGGCCATGGGTGATAAAGAAGGGTCCGTGATTTCACCGTCGATCGTCCGAGCAGCCAACGGTTCACCCTTCGACCCAGACCCTTGCCACCCGATCGGGTGAAAGGCTCCCATCCGATTGGATGGCTGTCACGGTGAACGCGGCGCCAGCCCCGCTGGGGTGAGGGCAGGGAGGATCTGGGCCTGCTATGCGGCAAACGACCGCGTTCTCCGGTAAGGGCACTGGCCCAGAGCACCTGGGTGGGCCCAGCCTTCGCCCGTAGGTTCGGTTCGGCGTATTACGCCTTCCTGTGTGTGAGGACACCATGAATCTTTTCAAGACCCTGCTGCTGGCTCCGGCCGCGCTGGGGCTTCTGAGCCCCCTGGCCGCCAACGCCGGCCCTGGCGTGAATTCGGAAGCACTCAGCAAGTATTCCGCTGCTGACGAGCAAGTCACCAGCATCAGCCAGTTCAGCGACGTCAAGCCCACCGACTGGGCTTATCAGGCGCTGAGCAACCTGGTGCAGAAGTACGGCTGCGTCGCCGGCTATCCCAACGGCACCTACGGCGGTGGCAAGGCGATGACCCGCTATGAAGCGGCCGCCCTGCTGAACGCCTGTCTCGATCGCGTCACCGAAGTGACCGACGAGCTCAAGAAGCTGATGAAGGAG
>JBEINY010000139.1:0-1708 GCA_040377855.1 Prochloraceae cyanobacterium
GGCCCCAGGCGCTCGATGCCGGTGAGATCGCTGGCGTAGCCGCATTTGTCGAGGGTGAACACCGAGGCCTTGGTGTCCCTCAGCAAGCGGCGAACCACGGCTCCACCGATGAAGCCTGCACCGCCTGTCACCAGTACGCGGTTCACGACTGGGGGAAGAGGGGTGTACATGCAGGCACCGATGGAGGTGAGGAGATCGGTTGGCGGAATTGGCCAACCGCTGAGATGGCCAGGGGGTGGAAGAAGGACTCATGATCGAGTCCTGATCCTGGGGAACTCAGGCTGGTCAGATCGAATCAGCCTGCTCAACAAGCTGAATCAGATACTCGCCGTAACCACTCTTAAGCAGCGGCTCAGCCAAGGTCGACAGCTGCCCGTCGCTGATCCAACCCATCCGCCAGGCCACTTCTTCGGGACAGCCCACCTTCAGGCCCTGTCGATGTTCGAGGGTGCGGATGAAGCTGCTGGCTTCATGGAGGGAATCGCAGGTGCCGGTGTCCAACCAGGCCATGCCACGGCCCATCAGTTCCACCTGCAAAAGTCCATCATCGAGATAGTGGTTGTTCAGATCGGTGATTTCCAGTTCTCCACGATCAGATGGCACAACCCTTCGTGCCCGATCCACCACGCTGTTGTCGTAAAAGTAGAGACCGGTGACGGCATAGCGCGACCGTGGATGGGCTGGTTTTTCCTCCAGACTCTTGACCACACCGTCAGGGCCGAATTCAACCACGCCATAGCGCTGGGGATCACGAACGGGATAGGCAAACACCGTGGCTCCTCCCGGGTGGCCGTTGGCGCGCTGCAACTGGGCCCTCAGGGCGTCGCCATAGAACAGGTTGTCGCCCAGCACCAGGGCCGCCGGTGCTCCGTTGAGAAAGGCCTCGCCGATCAGGAACGCCTGGACCAGTCCGTCAGGGCTGTTCTGCAGGGCGTAGCGGATCGTCATTCCCCAGGTGCTGCCATCGCCAAGCAAGCGCTCAAAGGCCTGCTGGTCGTGGGGTGTGGTGATGATCAGCACCTCACGGATTCCCGCCAGCATCAAGGTGCTCAGCGGGTAATAGATCATCGGCTTGTCGTACACCGGCAGCAGCTGTTTGCTCACGGCCCGGGTGATCGGATGCAGGCGCGATCCGGTGCCACCGGCGAGGATGATCCCTTTGCGCTGCTCGTTCATTCATGCCGATGCGCCCGGATGATGATGGCATGGCTGTTGGGCGCTCGATTCGGCCCATGACCCGTAGCTTCCGCCTGGGCCGGGCCGCCGGCCGTCTCGGTTTCTAGGTTGGTGACCATGAGCGCATTTCTCGCCGGCCTGAACGATGCCCAGCGGCAGGCCGTGGATCACCACGTCGGGCCGCTGCTGGTGGTGGCGGGGGCGGGCAGTGGCAAGACCCGCGCCCTCACCCATCGCATCGCCCACCTGATCGGCCAGCACGGTGTTGATCCGGCGGAGCTGCTGGCGGTGACCTTCACCAACAAGGCCGCCCGGGAGATGAAGGAGCGGTTGGAGCTGCTGCTGGCCCAGAAGCTGGCCCAGAGCCAGTTCGGGCAGCCCTACAGCACCCTCCCGCCAGTAGACCAGCGCCAGCTGCGTTCCCGCATCTACCGCGAGGTGATCAAGGAGCTCTGGATCGGCACCTTCCACGCCCTGTTCGCCAGGCTGCTGCGCTTCGACATCGACAAGTTCAAGGATCCGGAGGGCCTGA
>JBEINY010000115.1:0-5066 GCA_040377855.1 Prochloraceae cyanobacterium
CCCCGATCCCGCCCTGTTCGGCTACTGCCTTGAACATGTGCTGGAGCGACTGGCGAGCCGGAAGATCTCCTAGGGGCCAGGGCGATGGAGCGGGCCGCCAGGCTGGGCAAGCAGGAGATCCATGCCCTCAAGGCCCTGGTTGTCCTGGCGCTTGAACCTGCCGCCTGGAAATCGGTTACGGCCCTGGCGGCCCAGCAGGAACTGCCGGCAGCCATGCTCGAGCAACTGCTGCTGCGGCTGAGACGAGCCGGCCTGCTCGAATCCCGCCGTGGTCGGCTCGGGGGCTACCGCCTCAGCCAGGCCCCGGCAGCCATCCCACTGAAAACCGTGCTGCTGGCTCTCACCCCTCCCCAGGAGGAGAGGCCCGAACCGGTGATGGCCGATCCATCGGCGGCCGGCCAGGTGGCCGCCGCGCTCGAACGGCGGTTGCAGCGGGCCCTCGACCGGGAACTGGGCCTGATCAGCCTGGAGGATCTGCTGTTCGACCTGCGGAGCACCCGGGCCAGCCTCGACGAAGAGGGCGGTCTGATGCTGCCGTAGATCCATAGGATCGGGCCCGTCCCCGCCGGCCGCGTGTGTCCAGTCCTGCTTCGTCCGCATCCCTGGAGCTGTCGGCCCGCGGGCCCTTGCGGGGAAGGGTGCGCGTACCCGGGGACAAGTCCATTTCCCACCGCGCCCTGCTGTTCGGAGCGATCGCCGAAGGGGTCACCCGGATTGAAGGGCTGCTTCCAGCCGAGGATCCCCTCAGCACCGCCGCCTGCCTGCGGGCGATGGGGGTGCAGGTGTCGCCAATCGTGGCCGGCGAGATCGTCACCGTGCATGGGGTGGGCCTGGATGGCTTCCAGGAACCCGATGACGTGCTCAACTGCGGCAACTCCGGCACCACGATGCGGTTGATGCTCGGCCTGCTGGCCGGTCGCGACGGCCGCCACTTCGTCCTCAGCGGTGATGGCTCCCTGCGGGGCCGGCCGATGCGCCGGGTCGGGGAGCCCCTGGCGCGGATGGGCGCCCAGATCAACGGCCGCAAGGGCGGAAACCTGGCCCCGCTGGCGGTGCAGGGTCAGACCCTGCACGGGACCGTGATCCAAACGCCGGTCGCCTCGGCCCAGGTGAAGAGCGCGATCCTGCTCGCCGCCCTGACGGCCTCGAGCCCCACCACCGTGATCGAGCCGCAGCAGAGTCGCGACCACAGCGAAAGGATGCTGCGAGCCTTCGGCGCCGATCTGGTGGTGGCCGGAGAAGGCGGCAACACGGTCACCGTGACCCCGGGGCCGACCCTGCGGGGCCAGGGCGTGATCGTGCCCGGGGACATCAGCTCCGCGGCCTTCTGGCTGGTGGCCGCGGCCACGATTCCAGGTTCGGAACTGACGATTGAAAATGTGGGCCTCAACCCCAGCCGCACCGGCATTCTCGAAGTTCTGGCCCAGATGGGCGCCAGGATTGAGGTGGTCAATCAGCGGGATGTGGCCGGCGAGCCGGTAGGAGATCTGGAGGTCCGCCAGGGTCCCCTGCAGGCCTTCACGATCGAGGAGTCGCTGATGCCGCGGCTGGTGGACGAAATCCCGATCCTGGCCGTGGCCGCCTGCATGGCCGAGGGCACCAGTCGGGTGCGGGGAGCGGCGGAGCTTCGGGTGAAGGAAACCGATCGCCTGGCGGTGATGGCTCGCCAGCTGGACGCCATGGGGGCGCGGCTGACGGAATACCCCGATGGCCTCGACATCGAGGGAGGCGCGAACCTGAGGGGGGCCTCCGTAGACAGCGAAACCGACCACCGGGTGGCGATGAGCCTGGCGGTGGCCGCCCAGCTGGCCAGCGGTGTCACCACCCTCGCCCGGCCCGAAGCAGCGGCCGTGTCCTATCCGAGCTTCTTCGACGACCTCGGCCGCCTGCTCGGTTGAGCGGCGAGCCGGAGCTGCATCACCGCCACCGCCCCGTGATCGCCTCCCCTGGGGACAACAGCCCACCGGATCGGCCCCAAGCCACCGCTGATGGCAGCCCGAGCCTCTACAGCCAACGGTTCGGTGAAGCCTTCCACAGCGGCCGCGGGGCCTACCGAGAAGCGCTGGAAACCTATGTGATGCCCGCGGAACTGCATCGCTTCCCCAGGGGCCGTTGCCTGCAGGTGCTCGATGTGGGCGTCGGCCTCGGCTACAACAGCGCCGCCCTGCTGGAGGCCTGCACAGCCCGGGGGCTCAGCCTGCGCTGGTGGGGCCTGGAACTGGATCCAGCCCCCCTCACCCTGATCCTGAAGGATCCGGCCTATCGGCGGCTGTGGCAGCCTTCGAGCCTGGCCATGCTCGAGGCCCTGGCCCAGGGGGCTGAAGCTGGCAGCACCAGCAGCTGCCACGGGAGATCCCACCGGGGCCAACTGCTCTGGGGAGATGCCCGCGACCGGATCCAGTCGTTGCAGAGCAGCCAGGCCTGCCGCTTCGACCTGGTGCTGCTGGATGCCTTCTCGCCCAGACGATGCCCGGAACTATGGACAAGCGACTTTCTGGAGAAGCTGGCAAATCTTCTGGCCCCTGAGGGCCGGTTGATCACCTACAGCGCCGCCGCATCGGTGCGGGCCAGCCTGGCGGCGGCTGGGCTGAACCTTGCAAACCTGCGGGCATCAGCCCTGGGGGCCGAGGATCCCTGGGGTGAGCGCTGGAGCGGGGGCACGATCGCCAGCCCGGGTCCCCTGCCCACCAGCGATTGCCACGGCCCCCTGAGCCCCATGGAGGTGGAGCATCTGGCCACCCGGGCCGCGGAGCCCTACCGGGATCCGGATGGCAGCGCTGAGGCCGCAACGATCCTGGCCCGCCGCGCCACCGCGCAACAGAGCAGTGGTGCCGCCAGCACCACCGCCTGGCGGGCCCGCTGGCGGGCCGTGGCCCGGGGCCCCGGAGACGAGGGGTAGATTCCCGGCCAGAGAAACCCGGATCCGATGCTTGCCATTGCCGTTCTGGCCGCCGGGAAGGGCACCCGCATGAAAAGCGATCTGCCCAAGGTGCTCCAACCCCTGGCGGGAGCCACCCTGGTGGAGCGGGTGCTGGCCAGCTGCGCCGATCTGCGGCCCGAGCGCCGCCTGCTGATCGTCGGCCATGGCGCCGACAGGGTTCGCCAGGCCCTATCGGGCGAGTCGGACCTCGACTATGTGCTTCAGGAGCCCCAGAACGGCACCGGCCATGCGGTGCAGCAGCTGCTGGCTCCCCTGGAGTCCTTCGACGGCGACCTGCTGGTGCTGAACGGGGATGTGCCCCTGCTGCGGGTAGGCACCCTTGAGGCGCTGCTGAAGCAGCACCGGGCCAGTGGGGCCGACGTCACCCTGCTCAGCGCCCGCCTCGCCGATCCCAGCGGCTACGGCCGGGTGGTAGCCACGGACGATGGCCGGGTCAGCGCCATCGTTGAGCACCGCGACTGCACGGCGGAGCAGCGGCTGATTCCCTTGATCAATGCCGGCATCTACTGCTTCCGCTGGACAGCTCTGGCGGCGGTGTTGCCCCGGCTGAGCACCGACAACGACCAGGGGGAGCTTTACCTCACCGACACGGTGGCGATGCTGAACGGCGCCATGCACCTGGAGGTGGCCGATGCCGAAGAGATCAACGGCATCAACGATCGCCAGCAGCTCAGCGCCTGCGAATCGGTGCTCCAGGATCGGCTGCGCCGCCACTGGATGGCCGAAGGGGTCACCTTCGTCGATCCGGGCAGCTGCACCCTCAGTGAGGGCACCCGTTTTGGGCGGGATGTGATCGTGGAACCCCAATGCCATTTCCGTGGCACCACGGTGGTGGGCGACCGCAGCCGCATCGGGCCCGGCAGCCTGCTGGAGGATGCCGAAGTAGGCCAGGAGGTGACGGTGCTGCACTCGGTGCTGCGCGGGTGCCGGGTGGGGGATCGCATCGACATCGGCCCCTTCGCGCACCTGCGGCCTGGCAGCGACCTCGGCGACGACAGCAAGGTGGGCAACTTCGTGGAGATCAAGAACAGCCGAGTGGGGAGCGGCAGCAAGGTGAATCACCTCAGCTACATCGGCGATGCCGACCTCGGCCGCGACGTCAATGTGGGAGCCGGCACGATCACCGCCAATTTCGATGGAGTGCGCAAGCACCGCACCGTCATCGGCAGCGGCAGCAAAACCGGCGCCAATTCCGTGCTCGTCGCCCCGATCGAACTGGGGGAGCGGGTCACCGTGGCGGCCGGCTCCACGCTGACCAAGAACGTTCCCAGTGGGGCCCTCGCCCTGGGCAGGGCCCGGCAACTGATCAAGGAGAACTGGGCGACACCGCGGGACTGACAGCCGGCGCTGCCGGCTGGGCTGGGGGAGCCTGGGGAGCCACCGGTGCGGGCGGGCGGTGGAGGATCTGGCCCACCAGCAGCCCGACCGTGAGCACCACCGCCGCCACCAGGGTGATGCCCCCGAGCAGCAGGCGCCGGAAGGTGCGGGGGAAGAGCCAGACGGCGCCGACGATGACCGGGGGCCAGAGCAACGGCACCAGGATCGCCAGGCAGGCCAGAACCAACAGGATGCGGCGACGCAGGATGAGCTGCTCCTGCTGGCGCCTGGCCCCCAGGTCGGCAGCAGCCCGGGCCTCCATCAGGGCCCGCTCCTCCTCGCCGACCCAACGGCCGAGGCGCATCGCCTCCTCCAGATCCCGCTCGAGGGCCTGTTGCCGTTGGTCGAGCGCCCGCGGCGCAGCAACCAGCTGCAGGCTTCTGCCCAGCCCATCAAGGGCCTGACGCCAGATCGGCGCCGCTGATCGCCCCAGACCTGGGGAGCGATCAGGGGAGGGTCGGGAAGGCGTCACGGGATCCGGGTTGTCGGGAGATCCGAGGCTTCTCAGGAGCCACCGGTTCAGGACGTTCTGAAACGTCAGCGGATCAGGAAGTCCCGATCCATGCTGGCAGGCCTGCCATGGGATCCTGCCTTGCGGGCAGAGGGTCCAGCGCGGCCAGCCGTTGATCCAGAAGAGGGAATCGGGCGTCAGGCGACGAACGGGGGCGGATCTGCGGCGGATCACCCCCGGGAGCGCCTCCATCTAGTGTCGGAGTCAGGGCCCGCGGACACGTCCCCAAGCCGAGCG
>JBEINY010000068.1:0-10988 GCA_040377855.1 Prochloraceae cyanobacterium
ACCGCCGTGATCGCCTCCGGGGTGCGGAACTGCAGGCCGCCGCCGTACACCTGCTCGACGACCGCCGAGCAGATCGCCAGGGCCGTGTCCCGGTCATCCATCAGCCGGTAATAGGCCGCCAGGCCGAAGTTGATGCCGGTCCAGACCTCGAGCGGATGGGTGCCGTTGGGATCGAGGGGGGTCCCGTCCCGGCGCAGGCCATTGGCCACCCCCAGCCGGCCGCCCTCAAAGCCCTCGAAGCAGGCCTCCTTCACCGCCTGGAGCGTCGAGCGGGCCCGCTCGTCAGCCACCACCGGCGGCAGACCCAGCAGACGGGCATAGAAGTCGCCGCAGAGCTGGTCGGCCATCACCACCGGAGTGCCGCTGCCGGCGTCGATCCGGTAGTACTCACCGTTCCAGAGCAGCTCATCGAAGTGGCGCCGCGATTGCTCCAGCCAGCCTGAGAACTGCCGTTGCTCCTCGCCGGTGTCGAGCCCCAGCTCCAGCTGCAGGCGCTGGGCCATGGCCAGGGCGGCCTCCAGGGCCGCGATCCAGAGGGCGCCGCAGTAAGCGCTCACCCCCACCAGGGGCCAGTCGTCAAAGGTCTGGTCGGGGGCGCCCCCGTTGTCGGGCAGGCCGTCGTCGTTGATATCAAAGGTCTTCAGGTAGCGCAGGGCCTGCACCGCCGACGGCCAGCAGTCGGCCAGGAAGCGCAGGTCTTCGCCGCTGGGGGCCAGCCGGAAGGTGCGCCACACCTGCAGCACGTAGTCACTCGCCAGATCCTTCCAGAGGTTGCAGTCCTGGTAGGCGGTGTAGTTGGTGGCCTGGAAGGGGCGCTCGTTCGGGGCGCCGAGGTCGTGGGGGGTGGCAGCAGCGACCTTGCGGGCTGCCTCCACCCGGCCCCGGCCCTGGGTGAAATACCAGCCGATCGGCCGCGGGGTGGAATCGGCGGCTGGGATGGCCCGGGCGAAGCTGCGCAGCACGGCCTTGTCGAGTTCCGGCCAGAGCTGCAGCAGGGCAAAGGAGCCGTAGAGCCTCACATCCAGGCTTTCGTACCAGGCGTAGTCGAGGCACTCGAGCACCCCGAACTGCCCCACCGGATCGAGCGGCGTGGCGGCGGTCCAGAGGGTGCCGCCGCTGGCGAGGTCGTAGAGCTCATTGAGCAGGGCCATCCGCAGCGGTTCCGGCAGGTCGGTGCGGCCGATCACCGGCGCCTGCCAGGTCGTGATCCGCTCGCGCCAGGTGGGCCAGTCCCGCAGGGCCTCGGCGGCGATGGCGGCCGCATGCTCCCCCTCCCCCCCGAAGACATCGGTGTAGCGGCGCAGGCTCTGGCTGCCGCTGGCAAAGGCGGTGACCGGCAGGTCCCAGCTGATCACCACCGCCAGCTCGCGACTTTCGCCCGGCTGCAGGCGAAAGCGCAGGGCCATGGCCGCACTGCCGGGTTGATCGGGACCCCGGCGCTGCTCCTGCTGCGCGGTGGGCAGGGAGCCGTCCCGGGCGAAAGGGGCCCACAGCTCGCTGCCATCCCCGCTCGGATCCCAGTGGCTGCAGCGCAGCACCTCCACGCCCTCCTGGTCGGCGGCGGTGGCCAGGCACCACTGGCCTTCTCCCTCCCGGATCGGTTGATGGCGGTCGCCCTCGAGCAGCAACCCGGTCAGGCCAGCGCCATCGACGAGCCGTTGGCGCTGGCCGTCGCTGCGGCCGATGGCCGGCACGTAGGCGTGTTCCGGGCTGCCGTCGTCCCGGAAGTGCACCTCGGCGCTGGGATCGGTGTTGGTGAACCAACCCACCGTGTTGCGCCAGCTCAGCAGCAGGGAGAGGTCGAGGGCGTCCCGTTCGGGGTTGTGGAACGTCCAGCGGAACACTGCCACCGGATAGCTCGTGCGTTCGTAATCGCCGGGCAGGATCGGGCTGAAGGCCTCGCAACGCACCGCTGAACGGAAGACCCCCCGGTAGGTGAAGGCGCTCAGGGGGTAGCGGGCGGCGTAGGTGCCGGTGCTGTGGTCGGGGGTGCTGGCGGGGTACCACTGCCAGGCGGGCAGGGGCGCACCGGCGACCTGGGGCAGGGAATCGTCGCGCTCGGGAGCGGTGGCCAGGGCATGGGCGCGCTGGTCCTCCCCCTGGCCCTCGAACAGGGCGAACTGGCAGTCGGGGATGGTGCCGAACCAGTGCTCGCCGCCGTCGAGGTGCCACAGGTTGAACTGGCCATCGGGGCCGCGGCCGATGCAGCCCGCGCCGAACCCCCCCAGGGGAGCCCCGTGGGCCGGACCGTCATCGAGGTTGCTGGCGTAACGCACCGTGTAGGGCCGCTCCCAGCCCAGGCCCAGGGGACGCTGCCAGGCGGCGGTGGTGTCGGCGCCAGAGTCGCCCGGGCCACGCTCCCCCAGCAGGGATTGAAGGGCGGAGAGACCGAAACGCGCCATGGAGCCGTCGGAGTTGCCCCCAGCTTGTCAGAGCTGCCCATGGGGTCGAGGGGGGGCCGGCCTCCAGGGATCGTCCCCGTCAGTCCAGGGGTGTCGGGGTCGAGCGCGCCTGGAATCCTTCCCCCACTTCCTGATCCACCAGCGCATCGAGGGTCACGGCCGAGCGCACCAGGGCCTGGTAGCGCTGCACCACCCGCCGGTTGCGTTCCAGCCAGCTGCCGGTGTCGCCGCTCGGCAGGCCGGTGCCATCCCCGGCCAGGAGGTCCAGCTCCCCCTGCTGCGCCAGCAGGGCAAGCACCAGCTCATGGATGCGCTGGCGGCGGTCACTCATGGCCAGGCCGATCGGGCGAGCGGATGGGCATCATGGCCCCAGTGGGGGCGCACACCCTGGAGCCGCAGCTGTGGATCGAGGTGATCGGCACCGATGCCGGTGGCCTGCCGGGCCTGCCTGCGGCCGAGCAGAACCTGGTGCGCCGCGCCCAGTTGCTCGTGGCACCGCAGCGCCTGCTGGGGCCGTTACAGCCCTGGTGGCGGGCGGAGCAGGAGGCGGGTCGGATTCCATGGGCGACCGACTGCCCAGAGGCCCTGGCCAGCGATCGGCCCGAGCAGATCCAGGCCCCCCTGGCGGAGGCCCTGGCCAGGGGCCGCCGGGCCGTGGTGCTGGCCAGTGGGGATCCGCTCTGGTTCGGCATCGGTCGCCTGCTGCTGCAGCGCTTCGGGGTGGGGGTCCTGCGTTTCCATCCGGCCCCGAGCTCGATGCAGCTGGCCTTTGCCCGCATCGGCCGCCCCTGGCAGGACGCCAGCTGGATCAGCCTGCACGGGCGCGATCCCGAACCCCTCGCGGCCGCTCTCCAGAAACGTCCCGCCGCCCTGGCGGTGCTCACCGATCCGAGTCGGGGTGGTGTTGAGGAGGTGCGGCGCATCCTGGCCTCCTCCGGCCTGGAAGCCAGCTATGACCTCTGGCTGTGTGAACGGCTCGGCCATCCGGCCGAACGCGTGCAGCGGCTGGCGCCGGCGGTTGCCCTGCCGGCCGACACCGACCCGTTGCATCTGGTCGTGCTGGTGGCGGAGGCTCCCGCCCGCGTGGCTGATCCAGGGGCTCTGCCCCTGTTCGGCCTGGAGGATGGGATGTTCCTGCAGCACGGCGATCGCCCCGGTCTGATGACCAAGCGGGAGGTGCGCATCCAGCTGCTGGCGGAGCTGGCCCTGCCTGAACGGGGGGTGCTTTGGGATCTTGGAGCCGGTGTGGGATCGGTGGGCCTGGAGGCCCTGAGGCTGCGTCCCGCCCTGCAGGGTTGGTTCCTGGAGCAGCGCGGCGGCTCGGCGGGGTTGATCCGCGCCAACGCCGAACGGCTGGGCGTGGTGCCGGCCGGTGTGCTCGAGGGCAGGGCCCCGGAGACCCTGGACCAGCTTCCGGATCCGGATCGGGTGCTGCTCGGTGGGGGCGGCCGTGAGCGCGCCGCGGTGCTTGCGGCGGTGCTCGGCCGCCTGCGGCCCGGGGGCGCGGTGGTGATTCCCCTGGCCACCCTGGAGGCGCTGGCGGAGCTGCGGCCGCTGCTC
The DNA here is from genome assembly GCA_040377855.1 of Prochloraceae cyanobacterium. Classification (GTDB taxonomy): domain Bacteria; phylum Cyanobacteriota; class Cyanobacteriia; order PCC-6307; family Cyanobiaceae; genus CAIXOZ01. Next base: position 3,963 of record JBEINY010000068.1, read on the forward strand.
GAGCAGGCCGGCCTGGCGGTGGCTGTCGCCCAGCATCAGGCCTGGCGAGGCGCGCCCCTTGCGGACGGCACCCGCTTGGCGCCGCTGAACCCGGTGCTGATCCTCAAGGGGCAGCGCCGCTGAAGGTTGGGGCTTGGGGCCTGCTGGCCGGCCGGTTGGGGGCTTGCCGGTGAATGGCTTGCCAGCGGTGTTCAGATCCGGATGGCCACCTTGCCCTGGGTGGTGCCGGCTTCTGCCTCCCGCAGGGCCTCGGGCACATCGCCCAGGTCGATGGTCCGGTGGATCTGGGAATCGAGCCGACCATCGGCGACCCAGCCCGCCACGGTCTCTCCCGCCCGGGCGAGGTCCCGGAGGTTGTCGCCGTCACCGTGCTGGTAGGCGAAGCCCACGGCCAGGTCATGCCAGGAGATGGCCCGACCCCAGGGGGGCAGGCCGCCGGCCACCGGTCGCCCGACGACGCTGGCGATGGCGCCGTTGTGGCGCAGCAGGTGGGTCATCGCCGTGGCCGATTCCGATGACACCAGATCGATCACGGCGTCCACACCGCGGCCTTCCGTGAGGCTCAGCACCCGCTGGGCCACATCCTCCTCGCGGTAGTTGATGACGGCCTCCACCCCGAGGGCCTGGAGGGCAGCCTGATCCCGGGAGGCGGTGCCGAGCACCCGGGCCCCGCTGTGACGGGCCATCTGCACGGCGTAGCGACCCACACCGCCGCCCGCCGCGGTGATCAGCACGGTCTGACCCGGTTGGAGACGGAGCTTCTGATGCACCGCCTGCCAGGCCGTGAGGGCAGCGCAGGGGAGGACACCCGCCTGCTCCATGGGAAGGTCTGGCGGCAGCCTGCTGAGCACCCGGGCATCGACGATCACCTGCTCCGCGAATCCACCCCAGCGGAACACGTTGGTGAGGGCCATCACCCGATCGCCCAAGGTCCAGTCGCTCACCCCATCTCCGAGGGCATCGATCTCACCGGCGGCATCGGCGCCGAGCACGTGGGGGAAGGTCAGTCCGGAGCCGCCGCGGGCGAATTTGTAGTCGACAGGGTTGATGCTTGAGGCCTGCACCCGGATCCGCACGTCTCCCGGGCCCGGCAGGGGGGATGGCACGTCCTTCAGCGATAACACCCACCGGGTTCCTGGTTCAGCAAGGACTAGCGCTTTCATGGCCTCTGATCAGCGGACAGAAGGGATGGAGATGGCCTACTCAAGAGCGAGGGCCGAACCATTTGGTTTTCAATTGATCCATGGTCCCGTTCTCGTTGAGTTTTAACATCACCTGGTTGATCTGTTCGCGTAGGGGGCTTTCGCGTTTGACGGCGAATCCATAACTCCCCTTGTCAAACAAGGGGCCCACAAGCTCGAAGTCATCCTCCTTGAAGCGATGAATTTGATAGTCAAGGATTGGAGAATCATAGACAACGGCCTTGACCGTTCCTTTTTTCAATGCGTCGATGCTTCCTTTGACGTCTGGATAGGCTTTGATATCTATTTTTTCGCCGGATGGGCTGGCTTGTTTGGAAAGCCAGGATTCGGCCACGCTGCCACCCACGGTGCCGACGGAGCGCCCGTAGAGATCGTCGGGGCCATTGATCTCGCCGGGAAGCGAATTGACCGTGAGGACCGCACTCAGGGATGCCGTCAGCAGCGACACGGCAATCACGCTTGCAAACATCCACAGGGTGGCAACGATCCTGCCTCCTTTGCCGATCGGGCCTTTGTTGTCAGCTCCGCCCACCAGAAAGATGCTGATCGTCCACCAGAAGGACTCTGCCATCCCTTCCCAGTAGGAGCGAGGCCACATCTCCTCGTTGACCGGGTGCTCATATTTCCAGACCAGATGGGAGACGCCAAACATCACGGCCAAGGCGATGCCCAATCCTGATGCCACTCTCCAGTTCAGGAGGTTCGTGCTGATGGCGGCCAGAATAGAGGAGGTTCCGCCGGGATTTTTGCGAACAAGAACCTGCAGCCCGGATTCAAAAAAGGGCTGCGAAAAATCAACAATTTTCTCCCGTTCCGATGTGATTGATAGCGCTCCAACGGCAATTTCGGCTTTACCGGTCTCGACCGCCTTGATCATCTGTTTGGCTGAACCTTCGACCTGGTAGTCGTTGCTGATGCCCAGTTCCTTGGCAATCGTTTCCCAAAGTTCGATGGAATAACCCGTCCTTTGGTCGTTTTTGATGAATGAAAAGGGTTCGATGTTGCGGGTTGACACCTTCAGCGGTTCAGCATGAACCATGGAGGTGAGTCCGCCGATCAGCACGGCAGCGCAGGCAGCCAGGGTCAGGGTGATCCTGGTGAGATGTCTGAATCGTTGTCGGGAGGTCATGGATCGAGGGTTCAGCGCAATGGTGGTTGGGGTGCGGGGGAGATCCAGGAGAGGAGAATCTGGTTGTTCAGCTCAATCCTCCCGGAAGGCTGGGTTTGGCCTGCCTTCAATTCGACATCTCAACGGCCCCCTTTCGCCGGCACGATCGGCCTGGCCGGTGCGATCGGCACGATCACGACGGGGCTGCCCACCTTGATCCCCAGGGCCGAGGCCTGGCCGGAGCCGAGTTCGATCACCCCATCTGCGGCTTCGTCGGGCCCGTAGCTGCGGCAGGGGAGGTGGGGGCAAGGCAGGGCGCCGGCCTCAATGGCGATCACCCGGCCTTGCCGCAGGAACAACATGTCAAGCGGGGCTGGGGTGCGGTGCATCCAGAAGCGCAGGGTCTGGGCCTGCTGGTAGGGGAACCACATGCCCCGCAACGGCGGCAGCGGCGGTCGTGCCATCAGACCCCAGATCTGCTGTTGGGGCGTGCTGGCCACCTCCAGGCCGATGCATGGTTGGACTTTTCTTGCCGGGGTTGCTGCGGCCGGTGCCTCCAGGCACCACTGGGCCGAAATCGGTAGGTATTGAGGCGGGGTAACCGGCAGCGGCATCGATCGATCGCGATGTCGCCCAGCTAAGCAGGCTTGGAAGGGCCTGCGGCTCCCTCCTGGGCGGGGGGGCGCTCACTGAGGCAGTAGCCGGCACCTCGCACCGTGTGGATCAGGCGCCGTTCTCCGTCCTCCTCGAGCTTCTGGCGCAGGTACCGCACGTACACCTCGATCACGTTGCTGGCGGTGCCGTTCTGGTCCGACCAGATCCGCGACAGGATTGTGTCCCGGCTGAGCACCTGCCCCTGGTTCTGGAGCAGGAGCAGCAGCAGGCTGTATTCCCGGCTGGTGAGGGGCACCTGGCGCTGGCCCCGTCGCACCAGGTGCCGAGCTGGATCCACCTCCAGGTCGGCCAGGCGCAGGCTGGACGGCCGGCGGGCCTGGCGGGCCACAAGTTTCAGGTGGATCCGCAAGCGGCCCAGCAGATCGGATGCCCCCAGGGACGACTGCCAGAAGTCATCGGCACCGGCCGTCAGGCAGCGACTGCGGGCCTCAACGCTGTCCACGGTGATGTCGAGCAGGATCGGGCAACCGGGCCAGCGCTGCCGCAGCTCCCCGATCCGGCCGGCCTGGTCGGCGGCCAGCAGCAGGAGTGTCGGTTCGAGCGCACCGTCGTTTCCTCCCTGTTCAGCTCCGGCTTCCTCCAGGCAGACGTAGCCAGAGACCTCCAGGCGCGGCTTCAGGGCCAGGGTCTGCTCCCCGAGCAGCAGCACGGCTTCCGCCGGTGGGCCCGCCAGCGGTTGGGGGACAGCGTTGCTCATGGTCGCCCCGGGGCGACGGTGTCCTCGGTTTTGATTCCGTCCTGGTTGTGGCGTGGGCTGGGGGCCTGGCGTGTCTCCGGGGTCGTTACGGCGATCGAATCAATCAGCGGGTTGCCTGGTGGCCCCGGACGGGCCTGCTCCGGTGCGGCCTGCTCCTGTTCAGCGGCGTCCCCGAGGCCGCCGCCCTGGTTGCTGGACGGTTTGGCCACATGGGGAAGCCCCCAGCCGAGCTTGTTGCGCAGCACCTGGAAGAACTCGTGGTCCGTGAGGCGCACAAACCGCACGGGCCGCTCGCTGCGGCGGATCAGCACCCGGTCCTCCGGCCAGACGTAACAGCCGGCGCTGCCATCCACCACCATCATCAGGCGCTCCGGCGTCGCCGGAAAGATCGTCACGGGCTCCCGGTCGCTGAACACCAGGGCCCTGGAGGCCAGGGAATGGGGCGCAATCGGCGTCAGCTGCAGCACCGGGCAGTCTGGGGTGATCACCGGCCCGCCGGCGCTGAGGGCATAGGCGGTGGAGCCCGTTGGGGTGGCCAGGATCACACCGTCGGCGGCGATATCCACGGGGGCGTGACGACCGACCGCGATCTCGAAATGGCACATCGAGGTGAGCGGTTCGCGGTGCAGGGCCATCTCGTTGAGACAGAGCACCTCCCAGCGGCGCTGCTCCCCCCGCATCACGCTCACGATCAGCATCGTGCGTTCGTCCACGGTCCAGCTGCCGCTGATCACCTGGTCGATCGCCCGGTCCAGGTCCTTGAGGTAAGCCTCCGCCAGAAAGCCGAGGTGGCCGGTGTTGATCGTGAGGATCGGCACCCCGATCGGGGCGGTCTGGCGAGCGGCTGCCAGCACGGTGCCGTCGCCCCCGAGCACCACCGCCAGCTTCAGTTCGCGATCAAAGTTCCCAGGTACACAGGCGTTGTACGACTGGATCCGCAGGTGCTGATCAGGATTGGCGAACCCCACCATGCCGCCGGCGCTGCTCGCCCTGACGACCTCGTGGCCCGCCGCCCGGAAGCGGCGCTCGATAGCATCGGCGGTGGCCATGGCCAGCTCCTTGCCGTCATTCACGATCAGTCCGACACGGGGCACCGATCGGGATGCGAGGGGTGAATCGAGTTTATGGGGCTTCAACCGGTCATCGCCCGACGTCTTTACAGGAGCGAGGCCGCTGGGAGGCGGTCGGGGCGGATCGATCAATCTCCCCGGTCAGCCGGTCAGCAGTTCAGCAGGTCAGCCGGTCAGAACTGCTCGAGGAAGCGGAGGTCACTGGTGTAAAGCCGGCGGATGTCGTCGATGCCGTGGCGCACCATGCAGAAGCGCTCGACGCCGAGACCGGCGGCAAAACCGCTCCAGCGCTCAGGATCGAGGCCAAGGCCCTCCAGCACCGCCGGATCGACCATGCCGCAACCCATCACCTCCAGCCAGCGCCCCCGCCACTGAACATCCACCTCGGCGGAGGGTTCGGTGAAGGGGAAGTAGCTGGCCCGGAAACGCACCGGCAGATCCCCGAAGAACTGCTGCAGAAAGGCGGTCACCGTGCCGCGCAGGTGGCTGAAGTCGAGCCCTTCATCAATCGCCAGCACCTCCACCTGATGGAACACCGGTGAATGGGTGGCATCAACGGCGTCGCGGCGGAACACCCGGCCCGGTGCGACGATCCGCACCGGCGGAGGATTGGTTTCCAGATGGCGGATCTGCACCGGGGAGGTGTGGGTCCGCAGCAGCTGGTGTTCCGAGAGATAGAAGGTGTCCTGCATGTCCCGGGCCGGATGGTTCTCCGGGATGTTCAGGGCGGTGAAGTTGTAGTGGTCGCTCTCAATTTCCGGCCCTTCCTCCACCCGATAACCGAGGCCGTTGAAGATGTCGACGATCTCCTCCACGGTGCTCAGAAGCGGGTGTCGGTGGCCCGCCGGCACGTAGCTGGATGCGGCCGTCACATCGAGGGTTTCGCGGGCGATCCGCTCGGCGAGGGCGGCCCCTTTGACGGCGCTGAGGCGCTCGGCCAGCAGGGTCTGCACCTGTTCCTTGAGCCCATTGGCGCGCTGGCCCACGAGGGGGCGCTCCTCCCCCGGAAGCCGCCCCATGGCGCCGAGAACGGCGGAGAGGCGTCCCTTCTTGCCGAGCAGGTTGACCCTCAGCTCTTCGAGCTCGGTGGCCGATGCCGTGGCGGCGATGGTGGCAGCGGCCTCGGCTTCCAGCTGCTCGAGCTGATCGGTGAGCTGCTGCAGGCTGGTGGAGGCGCTCACGGTGAACAGGGAACGGGTCGTGACTTTAGGAAGCGGCCCGTCAGCTGCAGCCCCGGCGCCTAAGTTGCCGCCAGCCCCTACGGCGGATGGAGCCTTGGCCCCCCTGCGGATTCTGATCAGCAACGATGATGGGGTCTTCGCCGAGGGCATCCGCACCCTGGCGAATGCGGCCATAGCCCGCGGCCACCAGGTGACTGTGGTCTGTCCCGATCAGGAGCGCTCCGCCACCGGCCATGGGCTCACCCTCCAGACCCCGATCCGGGCCGAGCGGGCCGATGAGCTGTTCGATGACGGCGTGCGGGCCTGGGCCTGCAGCGGCACCCCGAGTGATTGCGTCAAGCTCGCCCTGTTCTCCCTGCTGGATGAGTGGCCCGATCTGGTGCTCTCCGGCATTAACCACGGCCCCAATCTCGGCACTGACGTGCTGTATTCAGGCACCGTATCGGCGGCGATGGAGGGCACGATCGAGGGGCTCAACGCCCTGGCCGTGAGCAGCGCCGATTTTCAGTGGCGCCAGTTCGGCCCCGCCGCCAGGCTGGCCCTCGATGTGGCCGAGAGGATGCACGCCCAGGGCTGGCCGGAGGGGATGCTGCTCAACCTCAATGTCCCCCCCAGGCCCCTGGAGTCGATCGGGCCCCTGCGCTGGTGCCGCAACGCCGTGCGCCGTTACACCGATCAGTTTGATCAGCGGATCGATCCCCGCGGTCGCACCTACTACTGGCTGGCGGGTGAGGTGGCCAACGATCTCGAGGCTGAGATCTCTGGTCCGGCGGAATGGCCCACGGATGTGGCCCACGTCCATGCCGGCGGCGCTTCCCTCACCCCCCTGCAGCCCGACATCTTCTGGCGCGGTGATCCGGCCGGACTGCCGGCGCTGGGATGACACAGCGCCGGCAGTCCTAGAAGTTTGAACTGCCTCAAACCGCCAACGCCATCACCGGCAGCCAGGCCGCCGGGATCTCCCGCTCCAGCCGCCACAGAGAGATCCCCCACGCCATCGGCCGCTCACCTTCGTGGCTTTCGTAGGTGGCAAACCCCAGGCACACGAACGGTTCGGTGGGGGCGCCGGGGCGGCCGTCCTGTTTGCGTTGCT
>JBEINY010000124.1:0-4189 GCA_040377855.1 Prochloraceae cyanobacterium
ACCCCACCACCGGCTGGTCGAGATCCGGCAGGGGCAGGTTCATCGGAAACAGGCAGAACTCCTCGTGCTCCACCGACACCACCTGCACCCCCCGTTGGGCCAGCCGTCTCTCCAGCCGCTGGCGCAGCACTTCAAAGGGAAGTGGTGGTGCCAGGGCTAGGGAGGTTTCCTCCACGAAGAAGCGACCGCCGCCCAGATCCATCGCATAGAGAAAGGTGGGCGGCTCCCGGCGCTCCGCCTCACTGAGGTGATCGGCGCTGTAGTCCATCAGCACGAACTGCTGCGGCTGCACCGGCGGCGCACTGAAGCGCCCGACGATGCCGTAGGCCGCCTGGCCGGCGATCGGCCCTGAGGTCGGCCGCTGCACGAACACCGGCTGATGCCCCGTGGCATCGACCACCAACCGGGCCCGCAGCGGCAGACCCGAAGCGGTGGTGACGATGGCGTGATGGCTGTGATGCTCGATCGCCAGGGCCCGGTCCCGATGCCAGGTCATGCCGGCGGCCCGGCATGGGGCCAGCCAATGCTCCTGGAGCTTGCGGCGATCGAAGAGGCCGTAATCACGCTGATGGCGCACCTGACCGGTGTCATCGCCGAAGCCAGTGCCGAAATCGCTGATCGTCTGCGACCAGCGATGCTCCAGCAGCTCCGAGAGGCCGAGGCGATCCACCTCCTCCCCCCAGATGCCGTAGGTGTTGGGCCAGGGAGCTTCCGGATCGGCTTCGCTCAGGCCGGCCAGGCTCAGACCCCGTCCCGCGAGGGCGGCACTGATCGCCAGGGCCGCCGGACCGGCCCCCACCACGAGCACATCCGGATCGCGGTGCGAATCGTGCGCCCGATCCACGGCCACCGGGACAGGCTCACTGGGGGAGGGCACGGGCGCGCAGATCGCAGCACCAGAGCGTAGGGGGACAGGCCGCCAGCTCCGGCCCAGGGGACGGTGGCGGGGGAGGCCAGGCCCGCAACCAGCAGCCAAAAACCAACGCTCTGATTATGTTTTGAGCCTGACCCCAGCTCCTGCCATGGCCCTGCGTCAGCCCCTGCCCGATCGCCGAGGTCGCGGCCCAGCCCCAGGTCTGTGGGCCACCGCGCTGCTGCTCGCAGCAGCCACAACAGCCTGGATCGCCCCCGCCGTGGCGGCCCCACGGGTGGCGGCGCCGAGGCCTGAGCTGCGCAACGATCGGCTGCTGCTCGCAGGGCAGCTGGCGCGCCGCATCGACAACGGTCGGTCCTGGGTGGTGCGTTGCGTGGCGGCCGCTACCGCAGCCCCGGGCTGCCGCTACCGCAGCCTGAGCGCCGCCCTGGCGGCCAGTGGGGCCGGCGATCTGGTGTTGATCGGCGCCGGCGCCGATCTCAATCTGAAGGGCGCCAAGCTGACGCTGCCTCCGGGGGTTCAGCTGCTGGCGGCCCGCAGCGCTCCGGTCCTGCCCACGTCCCAGGGCCGGATCAGCCTGGCAAACCTGTTGCCGCCGGCGATCACCCCGATCGAGCAGGGGGTTCTGGTGTTGAGCGGTGGCGAAAAGGTGATCGGGCTGCGCTTCCGCGGCGTCTCCGTGCAGCTGAGCGAGACTCCAGGCCCCCATCCAGCGGTGGAGATCCGCGGCAATCACTTTCTGGGGTCGTACAGCGACAACCCCGGTGGCCTCTCACCCCTGGCCCTGCCAACGCTCTGGCTGCAGGGGGGCGCAGGCGCCCTGGTGATCGGCAACCGCTTCGAGCGGCCTGAGGTGCGCAGCCTGGAGTCAGCCCTGGGCATGCGTGACAAGCCGCCCGCGGCGCTGGTGTCGGTCTGCGGCAGCAGCAGCGTCAAACGGAACAACCGCCCGCCTGGGATTGTGGACACCTGCCTGAGCGGCAATGCCATCCGCCTCGAACGAGTCGGCGCCAGCCGCGTGATCGACAACCAGATCAGCGAAGCCCTCGATGAAGCGATCCGGATCGAGAACCCCAAAGGGGCGATCGAGGTGGCCGGCAATCAGATCGAGGCGATGCGTCAGGGGCCGGACAGCAACATGCAGGCGGCGATCTTCACCCGCATCAGCGAAGGTGAGGCGCGGGTTTCGATCCACCACAACCGGATCGAGGCCAATGCCACCGGCATCCTGGAGCCGGCCGATGGACCGATGGCCCTGCGGGGCGGCTTGCGCCAGGTGCTCGATGTGCGAAACCTGATCGATCCGATCGAGATCGGTCTCTGCCGCGGCGATCGCACCTTTCCACGGGCTGAAGACAAATATGGCGATCCCGCCTACGGCAGCGGCGACTGCCCGGGGCCAGCCGTGCTGCACCTGGAGGTGATCGGCAACCGCATCCAGCCTGGGCGGCAGAGCGACGCCGATGGCATCGACTACAACATCGGCATGGGCGGACGACTGATCGCACGCACCCAGGCCAACCAGGTGAGCGCCATCGGCGAGGGCAACAGCGCTTACACCGTGGACCTGCGCGGGGATGGCCGAATGCAGGAGGCGATTCACGCCAATCAGTTCATCGCCGACACCGGCATCAGCATCGAAGTGGGCAACCTGAATGGCACTCCGATCAACACCGGCCGACTGACGGCCACGATCGAGACCAACACGATCCTGGCCGACACCCAGGCCAACCCCAGGCTGGTGGCCGGAAAACAGCAGGACAATGGGTCCACTGGTGTGGAGATTGAGGTCCAGGGCAGCAACACACCAACCACTGGCTTCAATGTGGCTGTGGCCCTGAAGGGAAATCGGATCACGGTGATCAATCAGGCCGATAATCCCGAAAGTGATGCCATCGGCCTGCTCATGGGGAGCGTGCTGTTCAAGGACAAGGACGGCACCGTGCTGCAGAACGGTCGTTTTCACTCCGGACGACTGAATCTGACGCTCACCGGCAACCGGATCGCGGTGACCCACGGCGCCGGCAGCGGCAAAGGGGCGGTTCTCGAAAAGGTGATCGAGCAGGGCCAGTTCGAGAACGCTCTGACGATCGGCCCGGGCAACACCTTGCTGATGAACGGCGTCCCCATCCAGCCCTCGCCGGCCCCGATGCGCTGATCCCATGCGGGGTGCCGTCTGACGAGCGGGCGGCAACGGATCACCGGTTCCCTCGAAACAAGAAAACAATGCCTGCTGGACCAGCTGGTCACTGAAGCCGCTGAACGTTGGAACGAGGCCGCCCCTGGCGGTTGCTAGACGGTGCCGTCCGCGTCGTCATCCTCCTGGGCCGCCAGCAGCTCATCATCCGTGGAGACCTCAGCCGCCCCGTCGGTGACGGAGAACGCCGCACCCTCGGCTTCCTCCTCGGCCTCCTCTTCGGGCGCCGGGGGTACGAGCACCACCTCGGAAAGGTGATCACCGGCATCGAGTTTCTGGAGGCGCACACCCGTGGCCGCCCGCGACTGCTGGGGGATGGCATCGGCCTTCATCCGCACGATCACCCCGCGGTCACTGACCAGCAGCAATTCCTCACCAGCGCCGAGCACCTTCAGCCCCACCAGCGCATCCCCATCCCGGCGGAACTTGATCGCCCGCAAACCCATGCCGGCGCGCTTCTGCAGGCGGAACTGATCCACCGGTACCCGCTTGCCGAGACCGCTGGCGGAGGCCACCAGCACCCAGGGACCTTCGCTGGCGGCAGCCTCCTCGCCATCCTCCTCCAGGTCCTCATCCGTGGCGATGCTGCTGTTGGCCACCCGATCGGCGAGCTCCACCGGCAGCACATCCATGCTCACGAGCTGATCGCCGGCCCGCAGGGTCATGGCCCGCACGCCCCGGGCGGTGCGACCCAGGGGCCTGAGCTCTTCATCACTGAGGCGGAAGTGAATCGTCATCCCCTTCAGGGATCCGATCAGGACACTGTCGCCCGGCAAGGCACGCCGCACCCAGGAGAGGGCGTCACCATCTTCAAGACTGATGGCGATCAGGCCATTGGAGCGAATGTTGGAAAAGGCGGAGAGACGGGTGCGCTTGATGTAACCACCACTGGTGAGCATCACCAGGGCAGCATCATCTTCAAAGGCACTCACCGCCAGCAGGGAGGTGATCTGTTCTTCGCGAGGGATCGGCAGCAGCTGCACCACGGGAGTGCCCTTGGCGGCCCGGCTGCAGATCGGCACCCTGTAGGCGGGCACCGAGTACACAACCCCGCGATCGGAGAAGAGCAACAGGGAGTCGTGGTCGTTGCAGCTGATGAACAGCTTCACGCCCTCTTC
>JBEINY010000084.1:0-9282 GCA_040377855.1 Prochloraceae cyanobacterium
AGGCCTTCGGCTTCAGCCGCGGCGGCCACCTGTTCGCTGCCGGGCACCACAAATGCCTTGATGCCAGGCGCCACCTTGCGCCCTTTGGCCACAGCTGCCTCCGCCTGCAGATCGCTGAGGCGACCATTGGTGCAGCTGCCGATGAAGCAGACATCCACCGACACACCGGCGATGGGCCGCCCGGGTTCGAGATCCATGTAGCGGTAGGCCTCGCTGGCGATCGCGCGCTCCCCCTCCTCCAGCTCCTCCGGACGCGGCACCGTTTCGTCGATGCCGATGGCCTGCCCCGGGGTGATCCCCCAGGTAACGGTCGGGGCGATCGCGCTGGCGTCGAACGCCACCTCGTCGTCGAAGACGGCGTCTGGCCCGCTGCCCAGGGAGCGCCACCAGGTGACGGCCCGCTCCCAGGCTTCGCCAGTGGGGGCAGCGGGCCTGCCCTTCAGGTACGCGAAGGTGACCTCGTCGGGGTTGACGTAGCCCACGCGGGCGCCCCCCTCGATCGCCATGTTGCAGAGGGTCATCCGCTCCTCCATCGACAGGGCATCGATGGCCGGACCGGCGAATTCGTAGGCATAACCAACGCCGCCCTTGACCCCAAGGCTGCGGATGATGTGGAGCACGAGGTCCTTGGCGTAAACCCCCGGCTGCAGCTGGCCTTCCACCCAGATCCTGCGCACCTTGAGCTTGCCCATCGCCAGGCTCTGGCTGGCCAGCACATCCCGAACCTGACTGGTACCGATCCCGAAGGCGATCGCACCGAAGGCCCCGTGGGTGGAGGTGTGGGAGTCGCCGCAGGCCACGGTCATGCCGGGCTGGGTGAGGCCGAGCTCCGGGGCAATCACATGAACGATGCCCTGACGGCCACTGCCGAGACCATGCAGGGTGATGCCATGGTCGGCGCAGTTGCGTTCCAGGGTGGCCAGCATCTCCTCGGCCAGGGGATCGGCGAAGGGCCGTGCCTGGGAGGTGGTGGGCACGATGTGATCCACCGTGGCCACGGTGCGCTCGGGATGACGCACCCCGAGGCCCAGATCCTTCAGGGCGGCAAAGGCCTGGGGACTCGTCACCTCATGAATCAGGTGCAGCCCGATGAACAACTGGGTGCCGCCGCCCGGCAGATCCGCCACCCGGTGCAGCTCCCAGACCTTGTCGTAGAGGGTGCCGGCACTCACGCGGACGATTCAGAAAAGGAGTCACCAAGCCTAAGAGCCAAGGGTCTCCTCCTCCCGGCCACCGGAGCGGGGGGCCCAGACCCCATTCACCACGTGCCGGGGACTTCCTGCCAGGATCGCAGCCGCATTGGAGGCCACGGCGGCAAGCAGCCGCTGGCGAGCGGCGCGGGTGGCCCAGGCGATGTGGGGGGTGATCACGCAGTTGGGGGCCGTGAGCAGGGGGTTGGCGGGGTCGGGGGGCTCGATGCTGAGCACATCCAATCCAGCGCCCCCAAGCCGGCCGCTGTGTAGAGCTGCCGCCAGGTCGGCCTCCGTGATCAGCGGGCCGCGGCCGGTGTTGATCAACAGGGCGCCGGGCTTCATCAGGGCGATCCGCTCGGCGTTGATCAGGCCGCGGGTCTCAGGGGTCAGCGGGCAGTGGAGACTCACCACATCCGAAACCGCCAGCAGGGCGGGCAGCTCGACGCAGCGGAGCGGCACCGGCCCTGCGGGGATGTCAGGCGGCTGGCTGCGGCGATGGGCCAGCACCTCCATGCCAAAAGCACGGGCGATCGCCACCACGGCGCTCCCGATCCTCCCCGGGCCCACCACGCCCAGGGTGAGGCCCGCCAGCTCGGTGAGACTGCCCTCCCAGAAGCAGAAATCGGAACCGGCGCTCCACTCCCCCTGCCGCACCCTCTCGCTGTGGTGACCGGTTCGGTTGGTGAGCTCCAGCAGGAGCGCAAACACGGCCTGCGCCACCGAGGCGGTGCCGTAGTCGGGCACGTTGGACAGGGGGATGCCCCGGACGGCGGCGGCGGCGCCATCCACGGCGTCATGGCCCGTGGACAGCATGCAGATGCCGCGCAGAGCAGGCGCGGCGGCCAGGTCGGTGGCGTCGAGGCGGGTCTTGTTGGTGATCACCAGATCGGCCTCGGCGATACGTGCTGCCACCAGGTCCGGCGGAGTGCGCGCATGCACCGTGAGCTCCCCCAGCCGCTGCAGCGGTTCCCAGCTCAGATCGCCGGGGTTGGTGGTGTAGCCATCGAGGACCACCAGGCGGGGCACCGCCCTGCTGGAGACACTCATCAGTGAGGTGCTCATCTGTTGCAAGCAGGTGGCACCAGCGTGGCCGATCCGGGCCCTTGGCCCGGGAGGGGGATGCGGAGAACCCCTCTCAACGGGGCGCGCTCAGGGGCCTGGCGGGGAATCCCTCTCCAGCAGACCCAGCCGCAGCCGATTCAGGGCCTCACCGGCTGTCAACTGCTGGATCCAGGCCCGGCCCCGGCTCTCACCGAAGCGAACCGCATCGCTCTGGCGACAATCAGGGCCGACCAGGGCGATGTGCACCAAGCCCACCGGCTTGTCGACACTGCCGCCGCCCGGTCCGGCGATGCCGGTGACGGCCAGGGCCCAGGTGCTGCCGGTGAGGCGTCGGGCCCCTTCGGCCATGGCGAGCGCCACAGGATCACTGACGGCGCCATGGGCGGCCAGCAGGGCCTCGGACACCCCGAGCAGATCCCGCTTGACGGCATTGGCGTAGGAGATCACCCCACCCAGGAAGACATCGGAGGCGCCCGGCACCGCCGCCAGGGCCGCACCGAGGCCACCACCGGTGCAACTTTCCGCCACCGCCACCGTTTCAGCGCGGTTTCGGAGCCGATCGATCACCACCGAAGCCAAGGACTCCTGATCAAGGCCATAGCAACAGGGAGCCGTGCGGGCCCGCAGCTCCGCCTCCAGGGGATCGAGCAGGACCCGGGCGTCGTCGTCCGTGGCGGACCTGGCGGTGAGCCGCAGGATCACCTCACCGGCGCCGGCGTAGGGGGCAACGGTGGGATTGGTGCCCTCGAGGAGATCGGCCACCCTCTCGGCCAAGGTGGATTCCCCGATGCCCCAGAACCTCAGTTCTCGGCTGAACACCCCCCCCTGGGCCAGGCCCTGCTGCTGCAGCCAGGGCGCCGCGGTGCCGTGCCACATGGCCCGCATCTCGCTGGGCACACCGGGGAAGGTGAGCAGGGTGAAGCCGGGACGGACCGGAAACGGCAGCGTCTCAGGATCGGGGCGCCAGATCATCCCAGGGGCCGTACCGGTGGGATTGGGCAACACCGCAGCGCCCCAGGGCAGCAGGGCCTGGCGTCGGGTCGACGGAGCCGCAGGGCGACCCCGGCTGGCGGCCTTGGCCTGGATATCGGCCCAGACCTCGACCCGCTCAGCCAGGGTGCCCCCGAAGGCTGCCGCCACGGCCTCGGTGGTGAGGTCGTCGGGGGTGGGACCGAGGCCACCGGTCGTGATCAGGACATCGCAGCGGCCTGCGGCCTCCTGCAGGGCAGCGATCAGCCGCTCCCGGTTGTCACCGACGACCACCTGGCGGTGATGGGCGATCCCGCTGGCTGCCAGCTGCCGGGCCAGCCAGCGAGCATTGCCATTGACGATGTCACCGAGCAAGAGCTCAGTGCCGATGCAGAGCAGCTCAGCCTGCTTCACGCAACCTCAGGGACGGCGGTGTTCGTTCTGAATCTGGCGGCGGGCGATCACGACGGCCGCCACCAGGATGGCCGTGGCCAGCGCCAGCCACAGGAAGCGGTTCTCAGCATTGGCCACCACGAGGGCCAGGGCCGCGAGCCACTGGGTGAAGGCATAGATCAGCACCACGGTGCGGCGGTGGCTGATACCGGAGCGCAGCAAGCGGTGATGGAGATGGCGCCGATCGGGATAGAAGGGGGAATGGCCGGAGCTGAGGCGCCCCATGATCACCGCCGACATGTCCACGACAGGGAGGGAGAGGATCAACAGGGGCAGCAGCAGGCTGACGCTGGTGAGGCCCTTGGCCGGGCCGACGATGCTGATCGCCGCCAGGGAGAACCCAAGGAAATAGGACCCTCCATCGCCCATGAAGATCCGGGCGGGATTGAAATTGTGGCGGAGGAATCCGAGACAGGCGCCGGCCAGGGCGGCCGCCAGCAGACCGGCGGCGGGCTGGCTGAGGCTGAAGCTGACCGAGAGCAGGCCGGCGGCGGCGATGCCGCTGACGCCCGCCGCCAGACCATCGAGGCCGTCGAGCCAGTTGATGGCATTGGTGATCCCCACCAGCCAGAGCACGGTGGCGAGCAGGCTGAGTGGGACGGGCAGGGACAACGACGGGGCATGGACCCCGAACCATTCGCCTGGAAGATCAAGGCTGCCGATCCGCACCCCCTGGCTCCAGACGGCCATGGCCACCGCCAGCTGACCGGCAAGACGGGGTAAGGGGGGCAGGGCGAACAGATCATCGGCCAGGCCGATCACGAAATAGCAGAGCGCTCCGGCCAGGGTGGTCCAGATCAGCTGATCCTTCGCGGGAGGCAGCTCAGCGAAGCCCCCGAAGCGCCAGGTGACCATCAGGGCCAGACTGAAGCCGACGACGATGCCGATGCCGCCCAGGCGGACCATCGGCACGGAATGCTGCTTGCGCGCGTCGGGACGGTCGATCACGCCCCAGCGAAGACCTGCCCAGCGCACCAGCGGCACCACCAGGGCCGTGATCAGGGTGGCGACCAAGCCGGTCAGCAGAGCCGCGGCATTGGGACTGTGGGCGAGGGTCACGTCGACAGGCCCGATGGCGACACCTTAAGCGGCCGAATCCTGGTCAGACGTTCTGAAGCACACGCTCTCCCCCATAGAGAGGGAACCGCTGGGCGAGGGCAGCGACCCGTTCCCGGCAGCGGAGCTCGATCGCCGGGTCCTCGGGGTTGAGCAGGCGATCGGCGATCACATCGGCCACCTCGCGGAAGGCGGCCTCATCAAACCCTCGGGTGGTGAGCGCCGCGGTGCCGAGCCGGAGGCCACTGGTCACGAACGGCGACTGGGGATCGAAGGGCACGGTGTTCTTGTTGGCCGTGATGTTCACATCACTGACCAGAAGATCCGCCACCTTGCCGGTCATGTCGATCGAGCGCAGATCAAGCAGCACCAGGTGGTTGTCGGTGCCGCCGCTCACCACGGCAATGCCGCGCTCCTGGATGCGCTCGGCCAGGGCCTGGGCGTTGGCGATCACCTGCTTGCTGTAGGTGCGGAAGCTGGGCTGCAGCGCCTCACCAAAGGCCACCGCCTTGGCGGCGATCACGTGTTCGAGCGGACCGCCCTGGCTACCCGGAAACACCGCCTTGTCAAAGCGTTTGCCGAACTCGGCATCCCGGCAGAGGATCAGGCCACCCCGAGGACCCCGCAGGGTCTTGTGGGTGGTGGTGGTGACCACATCACAGACGGGCACCGGGTTGGGGTGCACACCGGCGGCCACCAGGCCGGCGATGTGCGCCATGTCTGCCAGCAGATAGGCACCTACCTCATCGGCGATGGCACGGAAGCCCTCGAAATCGATCGTGCGGGGGTAGGCCGAGTAGCCGCACACGATCAGCTTGGGCCGATGCTCCAGGGCCAGCTGGCGGATCGTGTCGACGTTGAGCTGCTGGGTTTCGGGGTCGACGCCGTAGTGGACCGCCGTGAACCACTTGCCGCTCACGTTCACGGGCGAACCGTGGGTGAGGTGGCCGCCATGACTGAGATCCATGCCCAGGATCGTGTCGCCGGGCTGCAGCAGGGCCAGGAAGACGGCGAAGTTGGCCTGGGCGCCGCTGTGGGGCTGGACGTTGGCCCAGGCGGCACCGAAGAGCTCCCGGGCCCTGGCGATCGCCAGCTCCTCGATCGCATCGACGTGCTCGCAGCCGCCGTAATAGCGCTTGGAGGGGAGTCCCTCGGCGTACTTGTTGGTGAGCACGGATCCCTGGGCTTCCATCACGGCCCGGGAGGTGAAGTTCTCGCTGGCAATCAGCTCGAGGTGGCTCTGCTGACGGTGAAGCTCCTTGCTGATCAGGGCGGCGATCGCCGGATCACTGCTGGCGAGGGAGGCATTCAGCGAAGGCTGCTGGGCCTGGGAAGGGCTCTCCGCCATGGATACGGGGCACGGACATCGGTTGCTCGATCGTAAAGAACAAGGGGAGCCGCGGCCCTGCCATGGCCCCTGATCCGCCGACCCCCACAGGCCGACCGAACCATGAAAAAAACCTCCCAGCGGCACCGCCAGGAGGTTTTGAGAAGCGCGCCTGGAGAGATTCGAACTCCCGACCCTCTGATCCGTAGTCAGATGCTCTAATCCGCTGAGCTACAAGCGCATGAATCCATTCTCACCTCACGGAGTGCCCTTCCGTCAACTCCCCCACAGCCACGACCAGGCTTCACAATCAAGCCACACCCCCAGAGGCCACCTGCGGCCCTGCGCCCATGCCAATCCGCTGGTACGGCCCCGCCGACCCCGTCGACCCCACCTACCGGCACTTCAGCCGCGTGGTGAACCTCTGCCTCCATGGCGGCATCTTTGCCGCCGTCAACAGCGGCCTGTGGTTCGTCGAGGAGATGCGGCACCCGTGGCCCCAGCTCCAGGTGGTCACCCTGGTCTGGGGAGCGGCCCTGGCGGTCCACCTGGCCGTGGTCATCGCCCTGAGACCCACCCGCACACCCGAGGAGCCCCCGACGTCATGAGCCTCAACGCTGCCGCCATTGAGTCGCTCAGCCGAAGCCTTGCCGACCGGCTTTACCTGCAGGTGGCCAACTGGCATCTCTACCTGGGGGATGCGGGCCTGGCCCAGGCCCTGGCGATCGAATGCGCCGCGAGGATCGACCAGGGTGCTGCGGTCTGCGCCCGCCAGTCCCTGGAGGCGGTGCAGGTGCCGATCGGTGGCGGAGCCACCCGACTGCCCCTGGCCCGGCTCCTCCCAAGCGGCCAGCTGCGGGATCTGGAGGAACTGCTCGAGGAGCTGGCCTGAGCGCCGCCCGCTTCAGGAGCCTCGCCCGATGGGCCTTGGTTGGCGCTACCGGGTCAAGCCGATAGGGTGACCAGAGCTGCCAGGGTCGAGTGCTGGTCATTGAGATCACCAACGCCCGAGAGGTGGTCCGCCAGCGGATCGGCCCCCTGGGAAGCCGCCTGATCGGCAAGGTCGTCGACGCCGAGGTGCAGGTGGAGAAAGCCCTGATCCAGGAACTGGAAACGGCCTTCAAGGATTTCGGCATCGAAGCGCGGATCCTGTCGGTGGATGGCCCCCAGCTGGTGGGTCGCAACCACCTGGAAATCCCCCTGCATGTGCGGGAAGACCGCCAGGTACGGCTGCCCTGAAGGGTGAAGACCCTCCCTTGAGGGCCTGGGTCAGGAGCGACGCCTGCGCGGCAGTCGGTTGAGCACTAGCGCAAAGAGCTGATTCGCCTCGGGCACCCCCGAGAGCCGGGCCAGCAGCCAGTAGGTGACGATCGCCAGACCACCACCCACCAGCAGCTCCAGCGACAGACCACCAAGGGATTGCACCCAGCCACCCCGGGTCACCAGGGAGGGCGTCGGGGCAAGGCCAGGGACGAGGGGTTGCAGCAGCGAACCCGGGCCACCCAGCCACCCGCTGGCCGACCAGGCCACGACGGCCATCACCACGGCCGCCCCGAACAACCGCAGGGTGTCCTGGAACCACTGCAGCAGGGGCAGACCACCGAGCCGGTGCCGCAGGGCCAGCAGCAGGGCCCCACAGGTGGCGATGTTGACCAGCACCGTGGCGAGGACCAGGCCAGGGGCGCCGAAATTGAGGGCCGGCAGCCGCAGCCCCCAGGGGGTGGGGGCACCGACGAGCAACCAGTCGAAGAGGGCGTTGAGGCCGATGCCCGCCATCGAGAAGCGGAAGGGGGTGGTGCCATCACCCAGGGCATAGAAGACCCGCACCAGCACATCCCGACCGAGGTAGGCCGGCATGCCGATGCCGTAGGCCATCAACAGGGTCCCGACCCGTTGGGCCGCCTCGTGGTCGAAGGCCCCGCGCTCATAGACCAGGGCCACCAGGGGATCCCCAAGCCCCACCATCAGGGCTCCGAGGGGCAACATGCAGGCGCTGGACAGCATCAGACCCTGCCGGATCCGGGCCACGAGCTCGCGTCGATCCTCCGGCGCGGTGAGTCGGGAGAACACCGGCAACAGCGGCACCAGCAGGGCATTGGACACCAGGCCGAGGGGCGTCTGCACCAGGAGATTGGCGTAGCCGAGCCCGGCGGCAGCCCCGACGATCCCGGAGGCGAAGAACAGATCGGTGAACACATTGATCTGGAGCATCCCCGAGGAGAGGGTCGCCGGCCCCATCACCTTCAACACCTCCTGCACGCCGGGATGCCGCCAATCCCAGACGAACCTGAAACGGTGCAGCCCCTGGCGAGCCAGGGCCGGCAACTGCACCAGCCACTGGAAGACCGCCCCGAGGGTCGTGCTGCCGGCCAGAACAATCCCTCCGAGCAAGGCCAGGTCGGGGGTGGCGATGGCAGGACCTTGCTGCCACCAGAGCAGGCCGAGGCCGCCGATCACCGCCAGACTGGAGAGGAGGGGGCTGACGGAGGGAATCCAGTATTCGTCCGCCGCATTGAGGGCCCCGAATCCGAGGCCGATCAGGCCGGCGAACAGGGCCATCGGAGCCATCCAGCGCAGCTCCACCACGGCGATGGCGTGGCGCTGGGCGTCCAGTCCCGGACCGACCAGGGTGATCAGGGGATCGGCGGCCACCACCAGGCCGAGGGTGACCACCAGCAGCACCGCCCCCACCAATGTGTTGATCGCCGTGAGCACATGGGCCCCTTCCTCCCTGCTGCGGCGAGCCAGGGCACCGACCATGGCGCTGTGAAACGGACCATTGATCCCTCCGAGCAGGATCAACAGAAAACCGGGCAGAACGTAGGCGTAGTTGTAGGCGTCGTAGGCGAGACCCACCCCGAAGGCGGCCGCAATCACCTGCTGCCTCACCAGACCTGCCAGCTTGCTGAGCAGGGTGGCGATGCTCACCACCAGGGCAATGCGGCGCAGGGATTGGGTCATGCCGACCTCTTCACGGCCTGGGCCATCAAAGGCGGCATTCTCCCCCGGCCCGGCCCCCGGGGCACCATGGGGGGCCCGGCCGTCATGGTGATGCCCAGCCCCTCCGTCTCCCCGCCGGCGGCCAACGCCGAAGCGGTGCTGGTGCTGCCGGTGGGGCCCCTGGTGGAAGGGGTGCTGATCCGCCGCTACAAGCGCTTTCTAGCCGATGTGGCCCTGGCGGATGGGGAGGTGGTGACGGTGCATTGCCCGAACACCGGACCG
>JBEINY010000022.1:0-28956 GCA_040377855.1 Prochloraceae cyanobacterium
CTACGCCAAGCAGTCCAAACCAGTGATCAGGCCCCAGGCATTGGCCGTGGGGTTGCTGCTGGCGGATCTTGAGCGTCAGTTGGGCCAGATGGCCCAGGCCGAAGCGACCTGCAGCCGCCTGGTGAGTGATTTTCCGAGGGATCCAAGGCCCCTGTTGGCCCTGGCCCTCATCCGGCAGGACCAGGGCAGAACCGCCATCGCCCAGGATCTGCTCCGGCAGGCCCGGTCCCTGGCCGGAACCGGTGCAGCCCAGAGCCTGGATCAGGTGGCGGCGGCCTGGGGGTTGGTGGCCCTGCGGGGGCGTGATCGACAGAACGGATCAACGCCACCATCGCCAACGGTCAGGGGGTTGCCGCCGGCCGAGGGGTTGCCATCACCGGCGCGGGAGCCTGGGCCCCTGACCCGGGCAGGCGAACCGGTGTCACCGGGGTTGACGGCGTCGCCGGAACCACCCCAGAGGTCGTTGCCGTCACCGGCTTCCCCAGCTGCTCCAACTCCCTGAGGGCCGCATCGACGGAGTCCTTGGGAGGGGTCGCGTCGTCCATGGCGGCTCCACGGCGCAGCTTGTTCATCAGCTCGATCGGGTTGGTGGTGTCAAGAAGGGAGCCCCCCTTGCCGGAGCCGCCGCCATTGACCGGTTCGATGAACTGCTGTTCCACCTTGGAGTAGCCGTAGGCGGTATCGGCCCTGGCCGGTGTACTCAGGGACAAGAGCAGGGGAGACCCCAGGGCCAGACCCAGGACTGCCCTGGGCAGACGGGAAACCATGGCAAGGGAGATCAGGACGTGGGTCAATGGTACGGGGCTTGACCGGGCTCCGTCGATTGCTTCACCTGCCCGACCCACCGCGATGCGCATCGCCACCTGGAATGTCAATTCGATCCGCATGCGCCTTGAGCAACTGCAGACCTGGTTGCAGGACGAGCAACCCGATGTGGTTTGTCTGCAGGAAACCAAGGTGACCGATGAGCTCTTTCCCAGGGAGCCCTTGGAGGCCCTGGGTTATCAGCTTGCGTTCAGTGGTCAGAAGGCCTACAACGGCGTCGCGATCCTGAGCCGCCTTCCGATCGACCAGGTGTGTGTCGGCTTTGATGCCCTGTTGCCCGGTGATCAGGAGGCGCTCGCCCTGCAGGACCAGAAGCGCGTGATCAGCGCCCTGATCGACGGCGTGCGGGTGCTGAACCTTTATGTCCCCAACGGTTCGTCGCTGAAGTCGGAGAAATATGCGTACAAACTGCGTTGGTTAGCCTGTCTGGAGCGCTATCTCGCCGTGCAGGACGCGCAGGGGGATCCGCTCTGCATGGTGGGGGATTTCAACATCGGACCCGAAGCCAGGGATCTGCATGACCCGGCTCGACTCACGGGCGGCATCATGGCCAGTGCGGAGGAACGGGAGGCGCTCAGGGCCGTGCTCGGGGAACGCCTGATCGATGCCTTTCGGATGTTCGAAAGCGAAGCCGGCCACTGGAGCTGGTGGGATTATCGAACCGGGGCCTGGGACCTGGATCGGGGTTGGCGGATCGATCACATCTACCTCTCGACGGAGCTGGCCGACTGCGCCACGGGGTGCGCCGTTCATCGCAGCCTCCGGGGGAATCCCCAGCCCAGTGATCACGCTCCGGTGATGGTGCAGCTGGCCTGGCCCCTGGAGGGTGACGACAACGAGGATGGAGAGGATGGATCTGTCGCCTTCTGATTCACGGCCAACGGTGGCCAGCCAGCAGCCCAGCAGGCCCGGGATGCTGCAGCGGCTGGAGGCCATGGGCCGGATCCAGCTCGCCGCCATCGACCGATCTCCCCTGGGCCGGCGTCGCGCTGCTTCGCTGCTGCCTTCGATCCTGAGTGGCTATCTCTTCGTCAAGGGGTTCCACACCGACCTTCCAGGAATCAGCTGCCCCCTACGGGCCCTCACCGGCATTCCCTGTCCGGGTTGTTTCCTCACCCGGGGGGTGGCGGCCAGTCTCCATGGAGATTTCGCCACGGCCTGGCACTGGCATCCGATCGGTCCGGTGGCGGCGGCCTTGCTGCTGATCTGGAGTGGGGTGGCCCTGCGTCAACGACGCCTGGTGCCGGAGCACGGGGCCGGTGTCGCCCTGGCCGGCCTGGCGGTGCTGCTCAGCCTTGCCTGGCTGGTGCGGATGGTGGCCACCTTCGGCTTCGGGGTTCGCTGGTTTCCTGGCTGAGCGACGGGCCTCAGAACACCTCCAGGGCCTCGGGCAGGGGTACCCCTGCCGCCTGAAGAACCCTGACGGTGCGGGACGCCTCGCCACAGCCCCTCGGGGTGGGGAAGATCTTGCCCGGGTTGGCGATCCCCGTTGGGTCTAGGGCCGCACGCACGAGCTGCATGGTCTCCAGGTCGTCGCGGCTGAACATCCAGTCGAGGTAGCAGCGCTTGTCGCTGCCGATTCCGTGCTCACCGCTGATGCTGCCACCGGCTTCCAGGCAAAGCCTCAGGATCTCGGCCCCCAGCTCCTGCACACGCTTCTGGGTTCCGGGCTCACCGGCGTCGTAAAGGATCAAGGGGTGGAGATTGCCATCGCCGGCATGAAAGACATTGGCCACCGGCAGGCCATGGCGCTCGCTCAGGGTTTCGATCGCCCGCAGCACCGCCGGCAGGGCGCCCCGGGGCACCACGCCGTCCTGGAGGTAGTAGCTGTTGGCTCGGCGCCCCAGCGCTGAGATCGCGTTCTTGCGTCCTTTCCAAAGCAAGGCCCTTTCGGCCCCATCCCAGGCCTGGCGGATCGTGCGGGCCCCCGCCTGGCGGCAGAGCTCAGCGGTGAGGGCCACGGCAGCCTCCACCTCCTGGATCTGTCCGTCGAGTTCGATCAGCAGCACCGCCGCCGCATCGGCTGGATAGTCCTCGACCCCGAAGTAATCGTTGACCGCGGCGATGGTGAGGCGATCCATCATTTCCATGCCGGCCGGCAACACTCCCGCTGCCGTCACCCGCTGCACCGCTTCTCCGGCAGCCTCCATGCTCGCGAAGTCCGCCAGCACCACCGCCACACTCTCAGGGGCGCGCAGGAGACGGAGGGTGATCGCGGTGGTGATGCCGAGCGTGCCCTCGCTGCCGATGAACACACCGCGGAGGTCGAGTTCGGGCCGCTCCGGTCCTTCGCCACCCAGCTGGGTGATGGAGCCGTCGGGCAGAACCACCTCCAGCCCGAGCACGTGGTTGCTGGTGACGCCGTATTTGAGGCAGTGGACGCCACCGGAATTTTCGGCGACGTTGCCGCCGATGCTGCAGGCCACCTGACTGGAGGGGTCCGGGGCGTAATAGAACCCTTCACCGGCCACGGCCTGCGTGACCCAGTTGTTGATCACCCCGGGCTGCACGGTGATCTGGCGGTTGGGCAGATCCACCGACAGGATCGAGCGCATCCGACTGGTCGCGATCACCAGGGCTTCCCCCTCGACGACGGCGCCACCGGAAAGCCCCGTGCCGCTGCCCCTGGCCACGAAGGGGATCCGATCGCGGTGACACAGCTGCAGGATCGCCGCCACCTGGGCGGTGGTTTCGGGCAAGACCACCAGCGGCGGCTGGTGGCGGTGCAGGGTGAGGCCATCGCAGTCGTAGGCCAGCAGCTCCTGCCGGGCGGCCACCACGGCGCGGGCCGGTAGTTGGCGCAACAGCTCGCGGCGGATGGCGCCCCAGTTCAAGGTGTTGTCCCAGCTCCAGCCCCGCCAGGATGGCGGAGAACGGTGCCCCTGTCACGGGGCCGGGCCTGGTATCTGGGCTCCGGATTCCAAAGTGGGGCGTCGAGCGCGGCGATTCCTGCCCGTTCTGGGTCAGGATGGTCGGCGGTCTGTTCGCCCTTCGGCGGGCCAGGCCTCCCTCACCGTCTGCGGATCACGCCTTGTCTTCGGCCCCTGTTTCGGCTCCTGCCCTGAACACGACCCGTTCTCAGGAACTTTTCAGTGCCGCCCAGAACCTGATGCCCGGCGGTGTCAGTTCTCCGGTGCGGGCCTTCCGTTCTGTCGGCGGTCAGCCGATCTTCTTTGATCGGGTCAAGGGGGCCTATGCCTGGGATGTGGATGGCAACCGCTACATCGATTACATCGGTAGCTGGGGCCCCGCCATCTGCGGCCATGCCCACCCCGAGGTGATTGCGGCGCTCCACGACGCCCTGGAGAAGGGCACCAGCTTCGGGGCCCCCTGTGAACTGGAAAACCAGCTCGCCGAACGGGTGATCGCGGCCGTGCCGTCGGTAGAGATGGTGCGTTTCGTCAACAGCGGCACCGAAGCCTGCATGTCGGTGCTGCGCCTGATGCGCGCCTTCACCGGCCGGGAAAAGATCATCAAGTTTGAAGGCTGCTACCACGGGCATGCCGACATGTTTCTGGTGAAGGCCGGTTCGGGTGTGGCCACCCTCGGTCTGCCCGATTCCCCTGGGGTTCCCCGCACCACCGCTGCCAGCACCCTGACGGCCCCCTACAACGACCTCGAGGCTGTCAAAAAGCTCTTCGCCGAGAACCCCGGCGAAATCGCCGGCGTGATCCTGGAGCCGGTGGTGGGCAATGCCGGCTTCATCACCCCCGAGCCCGGATTCCTGGAGGGAATCCGCGAAATCACCAAGGACAACGATGCCCTGCTGGTGTTCGACGAGGTGATGACAGGTTTCCGGATCAGCTATGGCGGTGCCCAGGCCCGCTTCGGGATCACCCCCGACCTGACCACCATGGGCAAGGTGATCGGTGGTGGTCTGCCGGTCGGTGCCTACGGCGGCCGGGCCGACATCATGGGCATGGTGGCCCCTGCTGGCCCGATGTACCAGGCGGGCACCCTGAGCGGCAATCCCCTGGCGATGACCGCCGGCATCAAGACCCTCGACCTTCTCAGTCAGAGCGGTACCTACGAACGTCTGGAGACGATCACCAAGCGCCTGAGCGACGGAATCCTGGAGGCGGCGCGCCATGCCGGTTTGCCGATCACCGGCGGCTCGATCAGCGCGATGTTCGGCTTTTTCCTCTGCGAGGGGCCGGTGCGCAACTTCGAGGAGGCCAGGGCTGCCGACACGGTGCGCTTCGGCAAGTTGCACCGCGCCATGCTCGAGCGGGGCATCTATCTGGCGCCGAGTGCCTTCGAGGCTGGTTTCACCTCCCTTGCCCACAGCGATGCCGACATCGAGGCCACCCTCGAAGCGTTCCGCGCCAGCTTCGCGGAGATCGCCTGAGGCATCAGGTTCTTTGGCTCTTCCTTGCCGGAGGGCCCCCCGTCATCCGGAGGGCCCGTTTTGAGAGCCTCTGCAGCGAAGCCGACGGTGCCGATGGTTTGGCCGCGTTCAAGCGGGGCCGTTGCAAGGGAATGGCCCAGGCTGGCCCAGGTGGCGGGTCTGTTCATGCCAGCGCCCAGACCCGCAGGCAGAGGCAAGGACCCGCAGCACCTCTGTTGACACCAGACCCCCAGGCGCCCAGCATCCAGGGCGATGCGGTCGCGATGACACCCCCCCCTGCGCCATGGACGGCTGACAGCCGCCTTCATCCAGGCGCTGATGGCCGGTTTGCGCAACGCCGCCGCGGGGCCTTGCTGCTATCAGCCCTGCTGCTCGCAGGCATCGGTGCCCTGGCCTGGCTGGGCCGCAGCGGAGATCCTGCCGCCAGGGTGCTCACGGGAGGCCCGCTCACCCTGGGGGCGGTGATTGCCCTCACGGGTAACGCCAATCTCTATGGCCAGGATCAGCGGCTGGGGCTTGAACTGGCCCGCCGCTGGTTCAGCGGGTCGGCGGGGAGCGGTCAGCCCCAGCTTCGCCCTTTGGCGCTCCAGCTCGAGGATGGCGCCAGTGATGAGGCCACCGCCATGGCGGCCTTCAATCTGCTGATCAACCGAGGTGTGGTGGCGTTGATCGGCCCGACCCTGTCGCAGCAGGCCTTCGCCACCGATCCGATCGCCGAGCGCCAGGGGGTGCCGGTGGTGGCGCCCTCGAACACCGCCGCCGGCATTCCCCAGATCGGTTTTTTCATCAGCCGGGTCTCGGCCCAGAGCTCGGTGATCGCGCCCCTCTCGATCGAGGAGGCCCTGCGCCGCGATCCTTCCATCCGGCGTGTGGCCGTTTTCTATGCCCAGGATGATGCCTACAGCACCGCCGAGAGTGTGATCTTTCAGAGGGCTTTGGTGGATCGTGGGCTGGCGCCGGTGACGGTGCAGCGCACCCAGCTGGCTGATAACGACTTTCAGAATCCGATCACCGCCGCTATGGGGCAGCGGCCCGAGCTGGTGGTGATCTCAGCCCAGGCGGTGGATGGGGGCAACCTGATCCGCCAACTGCGGGAACTCGGTTACCGCGGCCAGATCGTGGTCGGCAATGGTCTCAACACCCCGAACATCTACCCGATCTGCCAGCGGTTGTGTGACGGCATTCTGATTGCCCAGGCCTACAGCCCCGAGCTCAGAAGTCCGGTCAATCAGGCATTCCGTAACCTCCATCGCCAGATCAGGCCCAACCAGGAGCCCTCCCAGATCACGGCCCAGGCCTGGACGGCCTATCAGGTGCTGTTTGAAGCCATGCAGCGCCTTGAAGGCCAGGGTGCCTTCCACGGCGTCACCCTCCGCCAGGCCCGCCAGGCGCTGATGGAGGAATTGCTCCGCGGTGGTTATGACACCCCCCTGGGCCCGATCCGGTTCCAGCCGGATGGTGAGGTGGTGCAGGGACGCTTCTATGTCGCCCAGGTGCAGATGCAGGCAGATGGCCGCAGGGGGCGCTTCACCCTGGTGCGCGAATTCGACCGTCAAACCGGCGCTGGCGCCAACCCACCCAGGCTGCCCCGATGATCGAATCCCTGCTTCAGACCCTGCTCAATGGTGCCGCCAGTGGCGGGGTGTATGCCCTGGTAGCCCTGGGCTACACCCTGGTGTTCTCCGTGCTTGGGGTGATCAATTTCGCCCAGGGGGCCCTCTTCTCCCTGGGGGGCTATCTCACCTATCTGTTCATGGGTGGCCGGATTGGCGTGAATGGCGCCCTTCCAGGTTGGGCGCTGCCCGCTGCTCTCCCCTTCGGGTTGGCCCTGGCCCTGGCGGCCGCTGGATCCGGTCTGGCGGCCCTGGCGGTTGAGCGTTTGGCCTTTGCGCCCCTGCGGCGGCGTGAAGCCGAACCCCTGCTGTCGCTGATCACCAGCCTCGGGGCGGGTGTGGTGCTGGTCAATCTTCTTCAGATCCTGATGGGGGCAGAGGGCTATGCCTTCCCCGCCACAACCCTGGCGGGCCTGCCTACCGCGGTGGTCATCGCCGGTGGCCGAATCCGCACCATCCAGGCGCTGTTGTTGTTGATCTGCGCCGGGGCCGTGGTGGTGCTCACGATTTGGTTGGAGCACAGCCGTGGCGGACGCGCCCTCCGGGCCGTGGCTGAGGACGCGACCACCGCCCGTTTGCTCGGGATCAACAGCGATGCCATGGTGCGACTTGCCTTCCTGATCAGCGGCGTGCTTGCCGGTCTGGGGGGCGGTCTGATCGGCGCCAGCGTCAGCCTGGCGGGCCCCTATTTCGGCATCAGCTACGGCCTCAAGGGGTTGGCCGTGCTTGTGCTGGGTGGGCTCGGCAGTGTGCCTGGAGCCATCGCCGGAGGACTGCTGATGGGCCTCGCCGAGGCCCTGGTGCCGAGTGGGGCCTCTGGCTGGCGTGATGCGGTGGCCTTTGCGATTCTGTTTGGGGTGCTGCTGCTGCGCCCTACCGGATTGCTCGGACGTCGTCAGGTTGAGAAGGTCTGAGGGCCCCATGATCGACAACGCCCTGCTGGTGCAGATGCTGCTCGGTGCCCTGCTGGGCCTGTCGGTGTATCTCCCCCTGGCGGCTGGTCAGCTCTCCCTGGCCACTCCCGCCTTCTATGCCGTGGGTGGCACGCTCGCTGCCCTGCTCTCCACCCGCTGGTCATGGCTGGGGGGCAGCTCAGGGGGGTTTCCGGTGACGTCCCTGCTGCTGGAGATGCTTCTGGCCGGCTTGCTGGCCGGCCTGCTGGCCCTGCTGGTGGGCCGTCCGGTGCTGCGGTTGCGGGGCATCTACCTGGCGATCGCCACCATTGCCCTTGGGGAGATCGTGCGGGTGGCGATTCTCAACCTGCCATTCACCGGAGGTGCCGTCGGGATCTTCGCCATTCCCCAGCCCTTCCGTGGGGCCGGCGGCTACCTGCTGCCGGCCGCTGTCCTGCTTGCCCTCGCCGGCTGGGGCTGTCAGCGTCTCGAGGAGCTGCCCCTTGGTCGGGCGATGGCGGCGATCCGCGATGACGAACTGGCCGCCCGTTCGATCGGCATCAACACCACCCGGGTCAAGCTCACCGCCTTTGTGCTCAGCGCCGTGCTGGCCGGCACCACCGGTGCCCTGGCGGCCCATGTGCTGAACACCTGGAATGCCCGTCAGGGCAGTTTTGACGTCAGCGTGATCACCCTGGCCTTCGTGATCCTCGGGGGCTCCCGCACCTGGCTCGGACCGGTGGTCGGTGGACTGCTGCTCACGGCCCTGCCGGAGCTGTTGCGGCCGGTGGGGGATGGGCGTCTGGTGCTGTTCGGGCTCGTGATTCTGCTCGGACCGGTGTTCGTCCCCCAGGGGCTGATCACTCCGACCCTGCTGGAGCGGCTGGGCCGTCTGGGTGGGCCGGGTGGTGGCTCGCACCGGGTCGAGGAGCTGCCGTGATCACCGCCACGGCCAGCCGATCCAAGGCTCCCCTGCTGGAGCTTCGCGGTCTCAGCTGTCGCTTCGGGGGCCTGGTGGCGCTTGATCGTGTCAGTTTCGGGGTCCAGGAGGGTGAGATCTTCGGCCTGATCGGTCCGAATGGTGCCGGCAAGACCACCCTGTTCAACCTGATCTCCGGGGTCACCCCGGCCAGCGCCGGGGAGGTGCTCTGGCGGGGCCAACCGGTCACCGGGCTTTCCCCCGACCGGCTCAACCGTCTTGGGGTGGCCCGCACCTTCCAGAACCTGCGCCTGTTCAACCATCTTTCGGTGCTTGAAAATCTGCTGGTCGCCCTGCACCGCCAGCCTGCCGGCGCTGGGCTGGGGGCCCTGCTGGCGACCCGCCTGGCCCGCAGCCATGGGTCCCAGCGACTGGAGCGGGCCTGGGGGCTGCTGGGCGAACTGGGCCTGGAGCCTCTGGCGGAGCGGCAGGCCAGCACCCTCGCCTACGGCGACCGTCGTCGTGTTGAGATCGCCAGGGCCCTCGCCACCCGTCCCTCCCTGCTTCTGCTCGATGAACCGGCCGCCGGCATGAATCCGACGGAGAAGGAAAGACTCTGCGAGCTGATCGCAGAGCTGCGTCAGCGCCATCAATTGACCGTGATGATCATCGAGCACCATGTGCCACTGCTGATGGGGCTCTGCGATCGCCTCGCCGTGCTCGATTTCGGTGCCCGCATCGCCCTGGGGACGCCCCAGGAGGTGCGGAGCGATCCCGGGGTGATCGCCGCCTACCTCGGGGGTGCTGCCCCATGAGCCCGATCTCATCCCCCGGATCCGGCGGTCCAGCTCCGATGCTGCAGCTCCGGCATCTGGCCGTTCGCTACGGCAGCGTTCATGCCCTTCAGGGCATCGATCTCGAGATCCATCGGGGAGAGCTGGTGGCGCTGCTGGGCTCCAACGGCGCGGGTAAGTCCACCACCCTGCGGGCCGTCTCCCGCCTGCTGCCCCTGGCCGCTGGGGAGATCCGCTGGCATGGCGGTCTGATCAACCATCTCAGTACCGAGAAAACGGTGAAGTTGGGCCTCAGCCATTGCCCGGAGGGCCGCCGCGTCCTCAGCCGCCAGAGCGTGGCCGAGAACCTGCTCCTCGGCGCCTGGTTGCGGCGCGATCGACCGGGCGTGCAGGCCGACCTGGAACGCTGCTACGCCCTGTTCCCGAGGCTGGCGGAACGACGATCCCAACTGGCTGGCGCCCTCTCCGGAGGGGAGCAGCAGATGCTGGCCATCGCCAGGTCCCTGATGGCGAGGCCCACCCTGTTGATGCTGGATGAGCCCAGCCTGGGTCTGGCGCCGAAGTTGGTGGTCGAGGTGATGGCCACCCTGGCGGAGCTCCATGGAGAGGGCCTGACGATCCTTCTGGTGGAGCAGAACGCCACCGCGGCCCTTGATGTGGCGAATCGGGCCTACGTCCTGGAGTCTGGTCGCCTCACCCTGGAGGGTTCGGCCCGGGACCTGCGTCAGAACCGCCAGCTGCGTCAGTCCTATCTGGGGGAGTGATCCAGCGGCGTCAGGGTGCACTCCTGGCCAGGCCAGGGCGGCTGATGACCAGCTGTCCCACGGCGTGGCAAGCCGCGGCGATTGGCAATAGGGTTCGGCCGGCAGCTCATGGACCATGGCCCCTGAACGGTTCTTCCTCGAACTCGAACCCCCAGAGGCGCGGCTCAGGGATGCTCCCCATGTGGTGATCGTCGGGGGTGGATTCGCCGGACTCAAGGCCTGCCATGCCCTGATCAACAAGCCCGTGCGGGTGACCCTGATCGACAAGCGGAATTTCAACCTGTTTCAGCCGTTGCTGTATCAGGTGGCAACAGGTCTGGTGGCCGAAAGCGATGTGGCCACGCCCCTGCGCCAGATGGTCGGTCAGGCCCCCAACGTTCAGGTGCTCCTCGGGGAGGTTGATGACATCGATGTGGCCGCCAAGGAGCTGCATTTCAACCAATGCCGTTATTCCTATGACCACCTGATCGTCGCGACCGGATCAGGCAGCACCTACTTCGGGCACGAGGAGTGGCGCCCCCTGGCCCCACCGATGAAGATCCTCGAGCACGCCGATGAACTGCGGCGCAGGGTGTTGATGGCCCTCGAGGAAGCCGAGCAGACTCCCGATCGGGAGCGACGCCGGTTTCTGCAATCGGTGGTCATCGTCGGCGGGGGACCTGCGGGCTGCGAATTGGCCGGCTCGACGATGGAGATGATCCAGCACGCCATCTCCCGCGATTTCAAACAACTGGATCTGAAGGATTCCAGCGTCACCCTGATTGATCCCGGTGATCGGGTGCTGCGGGCGATGCATCCGAGCCTGTCGGCTGCGGCGGGGGCTTATCTCGAATCCGTGGGGATCCGTCTGCTGCTCGGTGGTCGGGTTCAGATGATTGAGGATGGCGCCGTCACCGTGAACACATCCGCCGGCCCGGAGGTGGTGCAGGGGCCACCATCGGGTGGACGGCCGGTGTGCGCGCTTCCCATCTCGGCAAGCTCCTGGCCAGTCGCACTGGCATCGAAACGGATCGTGGCGGCAGGGTGCCGGTCCAGGCTGATTTCTCCCTGCCGGGCCATCCGGAGATTCGGGTGGTAGGCGATCTCTGCTCCTACAGCCACACCACCGATGGCAAGCCCCTGGCCGGGATGGCAGGGCCGGCGGTGCAGATGGGAGGTTGGGTGGCGGCCGACATCCTTGCCCGCATCGAAGGCCGTCATCAAGCCCCCTTTCGCTTCTTTGATTTCGGCTCGATGGCGGTGCTCGGCCCCCTGAATGCCGTTGCTGATCTGAGGGGCATCCGGGTCAGTGGTGCCCTGGGCTGGCTGCTCTGGGGACTGGCCCATCTCGCCTTCATGCCCGCGATGGAGAACCGCGTCATCCTGCTCACCAAGTGGCTGTGGATGATCGCCAACCGTGAGAGAAGCTCCCTGCTGCTGATGGGCCACTCCAACCAGCACATGGGTGTGGAGGTGGGCCTGGAGCAGCGCGAGGCCACCCCCAGTCAGCAACCATCGCCGGGTTGATCCGTTTCAGGGATTGCAGTGGTCGCAATGGCCCGGATCGGCGCTGACCAGACCGTCGGCCCGGGGAAGAACAAGCTGGTGGTCACAGGCTCCACAGCCGTGAATCTCCTGGGCGATGCGACGGGTGGGCTGGCCGCACCAGGCGCAGGGCAGCCCAGGCAGCTTCTCGATCAGGCCCCATCCAGGGGCGCCACAGGCGCCGCATCGGCTGCGCAGGCGGCGTACCAGTTGAAAGCCCAGCTGACGAATCGAGCCCATCCGGGTCGGATTCCTATGGGCTCGCATGTCGGTTTCCAGTTGCACCCAGCCATCCTCTGAGCAGGCAGCCGCCGCCTGGATTGCCGCCTCCAGGGCTTCCGGGGTCTGGATGTCCATGCTGTGCACAGGAGCCGGGCCCAGGCCTGGTGCCCGCCCCGGTCGTAGGAGCAGGCCATGGCCTGGGAAGCCAACCTGCTGCAACCAGGTGTCGATGGCATCGCTCGGCTTGACGCGAACCTGGCTGAAGTTGGTGCGGGCACTGATCCTCGACTCCTGAATCACCAGGGAGGTCTGGGAATCGACGAAGGTGAGGCATTCGATGCCAATGGGCAGCAGGGGCAGGGCGGGATGGGGGCCGAAGCTGCCTTCGCTGGCCAGGCCGAGCCGTGCACCACTGAGGGCCAGGCCAGCTTTCGCCTTCTGGAGGCAGGTGCGGAGCGCATCCTCGCGGCGGGGATAGGTGCCGCTGAAGCTCCCGAAAGCATCGGTATCCAGGGTTTCGGTCGTGACCAGGGTCACGCCCAGGCCGACCCTGAACGGTCGTTCCAACGCCCGTTCCTTCCGGTGTTGGCTGGCCAGGCAGAGGGGCAGCCCCCTGTAGTCGCAAGGCGGAGCTGAGACCGGCATCTCCAGGCCGCGATCGCTGGGTTGGTGCGGACCATAAGGGCCATCGGCAGCCCGTGGGTGGGACCGTAATCCTCCCGTTGATTAAGAGTTCTTATCGAGCAAATTGCCGATGCTGCGGTGGTCGCCGACCCGCCAGTTCTGAATCACCCCTACCGTTTGCCCATCGCCAATCCGTTTATCTGATGCCGCTGGGAAACCACTCCCGATTGTGATTTCAGGCAGTCGTGCTCCTGAACTTCGAACACGACAACTCGGGCTAACCCATCGCCCATTCTTTTCAACGATGACCAGGATCTGATCCATGTCTTCCGCCCATCAAAGTGCCCAGAGGCAGCGGTGCGGTTCCAGGCGTTGCCGCAGGGGTCAGCGCCGAAGCCACAATCGTGGTGGCAGTGGTGAGCTGCCCCGGAGTTGATCGGAAGCTGGACCGATCCTGCGGCGAATCTCCTGCTTCCACCACCCTTCCCCAAGGCAGGGATGTCCTAACGCTTCAGCCAATGCCGGTTTGATAGCGCTGGGGCTGGGCCTGGTTTGGCTTGGCTCCACCACCGACGTCACGCTTGTTTCGCTGAGGATACGTTCCTTCGCTTTGGATGTTTTGCTTCAGAGCATCCGCAGATCAACGCGACTCGGTTTCTGACTTGCCAGGTGCTCAACATCTTCACCCTCTGATCACCTCATGATGTTCTGATTGATTGTGGATCAACCATCGGTTTGATTCCAGTCGTTCGTGCTGCCGAGATCCCTGCTGCCGTGATCAGATCAGTCTGTTGGATTCGTTGGGAATCTCAGGCTTGGCCGCTGCTTGCTCGTTCAGTGTTCTGTTCAAGTTCTAGTTCTGGTTTTCTTTTTTATTCCCTCTCTTTCTCTTCATGGCACGACGTCGACGTTGTCTTTCCCTGTGTGGTGGGGCCCTGGCCATCACCATGGGGCTGGCTGGTTGCCTGGGCAATCCGCCTGATCGATCCGCTGGTTTTGGAGGCGGTTCGCCCGTCGCCACGGTGGTCGTAGACGCTGGCCTCGAAACCAGCACCATCAACCTGGGTTTTGTCCCCATCCTTGAGGCCGCTCCGTTGGTGATCGGCGTGGAGAAGGGCTTCTTTGCCAGACATGGCCTCGATGTGAAGCTCTCCAAGCAGTCCAGTTGGTCGACAGCCCGCGACAACGTCGTGCTGGGGGCTGAGGGCGGCGGTATCGACGGTGGCCAGTGGCAGTTGCCGATGCCCCAGATGATCACCGAGGGTGCGATCACCAATGGCAAGAAGGTGCCGATGGTGATTCTGGCGATGTTGATGAGCCAGGGGAATGGCATTGCAGCATCGAATGCGGTCAAGGATGGCCATCTCAGCCTCGATCTGCGAACCTCTTCGCCTGGTTTCTTCCACCGATTCAGCCAGAAGGAGGGGCGTCAGTTCCGGGCGGCCTACACCTTCCCGAAGGCCAACCAGGACCTCTGGATTCGCTATTGGCTCGCCGCGAATGGGGTCAACCCCGACAAGGACGTGGAGCTGCTGACCGTGCCGGCTCCGGAAACCCTTCAAGGGATGAAGAACGGCACGATGGAGGCCTTCTCCACCGGTGATCCCTGGCCTACCCGAATCTCCCGGGACGACGTGGGGTATCTGGCGGCCACCACTGCCCAGATCTGGAAGGTCCATCCTGAGGAATATTCAGCCGTCAGGGCCGACTGGGTGAACAAGCATCCCAAGGCTGCTGTGGCCCTGCTGAAGGGGCTGATCGAAGCCCAGATGTGGCTCGATAAGGCCGAAAACAAATCCGAAGCAGCCGCAATCCTCAGCTCCCGCAAGTGGTACAACGTCCCGAAGGCGGTGCTGGAGGAGTCTCTCAAGGGGCAGTACAGGATCGGTGCCAACGGCCCAGCAACGACCAACCCCAGCATGGGCCCGCTCTACTGGAGCAGCGATCGGGGTGTGATCTCCTATCCCTACAAGAGTCTCACCCTCTGGTTCCTGGTGGAGTCACTGCGCTGGAAGTTCTACCCCGGTGTTGTTGACAACCTTCAGGACGCTCAGGCGATCAACAACAAGGTTGTTCGCGACGACCTCTGGCTGACCGCGGCTAAGGAACTTGGACTGCCGGCTAGGGACATTCCCACTTCTTCCAGCAGGGGCAAGGAGGTGTTCTTCGACGGCACCGTCTATGACCCCAGCAATCCCCAGGCTTATTTGAGCAGCCTCAAGATCAAGTCCTGATGGTGCGATCAGGGTCTTGGCAAGATCAAAGTCATCGAAGCTTGATCTGGCTGTTGGTCCTTGATTGCGTCGGGTTCTCTTGTCGCCCATTGATTCCCTTGCATTTTTTATTTCTAGGAGTTTTTTCTGATGACCCGTGCACCTGAATCTAGTTTCAGACTTCCCCTCTGGTGGAAGCGTAACTTCAAGGGACTTCTTCTTCCCCTGTTCGGCATCGGCGGTTTCCTCCTCTTCTGGCAGCTCAGTGCCAGCCTTGGGCTCACCAAGCTCAGTGGGCCCCTCAGTCTCTGGACCGAGGAGCGTACCCGTGATCTGCTGCTCTATCCCTTCTTCGATCGGGGTGGCCTTGATAAGGGCCTGTTTTGGCACACGATGAGCAGCCTTAGCCGCGTGGCCATCGGCTATTCCCTGGCGGCGGTCGTGGGCATTGCCGTCGGCATTGCCATCGGCTTGAACAAGGGGCTCAACCGGGCCTTTGATCCGTTGTTTCAGTTTCTGCGCATGGTGGCGCCCCTGGCCTGGGTGCCCATTGCCCTGGTGATGTTCCAGCAGAATCAGCCGGCAGCCATTTTTGTGATTTTCATCACCTCGATCTGGCCGATTCTGATCAACACCGCCGAGGGAGTCCGTCAGATCCCCCAGGACTATCGCAACGTGGCTTTGGTGTTGCAGATGTCCAACCGTCGTTTTTTCACCAAGATTCTGATTCTCTCGGCTCTTCCTTATATCTTTACCGGCCTTCGCATTTCCATTGGTCTGGCCTGGCTCGCGATTATTGCGGCTGAGATCGTGATGCCCGGAACTCCAGCTATTGGCTTCTTCATCTGGGATGCTAACCAGAATGGCTATGTCTCTGAGATTGTTCTTGGTGTGATCTGGATTGGGGCGATTGGCCTGATCCTTGATCGTCTGATGGCCTGGCTGCAGGCCCGCATCGCTGCACGAAACTGAGCCATGAATGGTTTCTCAGGTTATTCCCTATTGAAACAAGTGGCGGATGCGATGGCCTCGCTTGAGTCCGTTCTCAGTCGCCCCGTCAATGTGATCCGTTTTCTGGCCGGTCGTTACCTGTTGATAGCGGCCATGGTTGCCGCCTTCTGGATCGCCCATCGAGCCATCTGATTTCATCTGCCCTTTGTCTTTCCATGCCATGACAACGCTGGTTGCTGTTCAGGATGTTGCCAAGGATTTTCCCCTCGACCGTGGTGGGACCTATTTGGCCCTCAAAGGCATAGATCTTGAGATCCGAAAGGGTGAATTTATTTCGCTCATCGGTCACTCCGGTTGTGGTAAGAGCACATTGCTCAATATGATCGCTGGCCTCGATTTGCCCAGCGCTGGTGCCGTGCTTCTGGAGGGGGATGTCGTCAAGCGCCCCGGCCCCGACAAGATGGTGGTGTTTCAGAACTATTCTCTCCTGCCCTGGCTCACGGTGCGGGAGAACATCGCCCTGGCGGTTGATGAGGTTTTGCCCGACATCACCAGGCCTGATCGCGATGCCCTGGTGGACGAGCACATCGCCATGGTGGGTCTCGGCCATGCGGCGGGAAAATTGCCGGCCCAGCTCTCCGGCGGCATGCGTCAACGGGTGGCAATCGCCAGGGCCCTGGCGATCAAGCCGAAGCTGCTGCTGTTGGACGAACCCTTCGGTGCCCTCGATGCCCTCACCCGGGGCAATCTGCAGGAGAAGCTCATGCAGATCTGCAATGAGCACGAACTCACCGCGGTGATGGTGACCCACGACGTCGATGAGGCCGTGCTCCTCTCCGATCGGATCGTGATGCTCACCAACGGGCCCGGATCTCGGATCGGAGGAATTTTGGAGGTCGACATCCCCCGGCCGAGGCAGCGGCTGGAGGTGGTGCATCACCCCAGTTATTACAGCCTGCGCTCGGAGATCATCTACTTCCTCAACCGTCAGAAGCGGGTCAAGCAATGGCAGGCGAAGCCCCACAAGGTGTTGGCTCGCCACGGCCTGGAGAAGGTGAACCTCGATCTCGGTTTCATTCCGTTGGCGGCCTGTGCCCCCCTGGCGGTGGCCGAGGCCAAGGGGTTCTTTGCCAAGCACGGCCTGGATGAGGTTCAACTGATCCGGGAGACCAGCTGGCGCGGAGTCACGGATGGTCTGCTGGATCGGACCTTGGATGCGGCCCTGATGCCGTCGGGCATGCCGACCTGGATGGCGGCCGGCGGCCATGGCGGTGATCCCACCCCGATCGTCACGGCTCTCACCCTCAGCCGCAATGGCAATGGCATCACCCTGGCCAGTCGCCTGGCCGAAGAGGGGGTCCGCAGCGTCGCCGACTACCGCAGTTACCTGCTGCGCACCAACCGCGAGTCCCACACCCTCGGCATCGTCCATCCGGCTTCGATGCACAACCTGCTGCTGCGCTACTGGCTCGCCTCCAACGCGATCGATCCCGATCGCGACGTGCATCTGCAGACCCTGCCGCCGGCCCAGATGCTGGCCGATCTCAAGGACGGCTCCATCGATGGATACTGCGTGGGTGAGCCATGGAACTATCGGGCCGATCGCGAGGGCCATGGCTTCCCGATTGTTGGCGACATCGAGATCTGGTCAGGGCATCCCGGCAAGGTGCTCGGCGTCCGCGAGGACTGGGCCCTGGCCTACCCCAACACCCACATCGCCCTCACCAAAGCGCTGCTGGAGGCCTGCCGCTACTGCGCCGATCCCGCCCATTGGCAGGAGCTCAGTCAGCTGCTCAGCGATCGTCGTTATCTGGGCATGAAGCCGGAGCTGATCCGCTTCGGTGTGGCTGATGGCACCGGCGGCGACCCGCACCTCGATCCCCATACCCAGTTCTTCGGGCCAGGTCTGAACCGTCCCAGCCGCAGTGAACACCTCTGGATTCTCACCCAGCTCGCCCGCTGGAGTGAGATTCCTTTTCCTCGCAACTATGTGGAGATTCTGGAGCGGATCTGCGCCGTTGGGGTGTACAGCACCGCAGCCAGGGAGCTGGGGCTGGAGGACGTCTCCTATCAGCGCGGCGGCATCGAGTTGTTCGATGGTGTTCCGTTCAATGCTGATGACCCGATCGCGTCTATCAACCAGCTCTCGATCCACAAGGATTTCAGCGTCGCGGAGATCCCGGTGGGTGTGCCACGCGCCATGGCGAACTGACTGCATCGTGGTTTTCTCACCCCACCATTTCCATTCCCCATCCAGCTAACGCCTCCTGTTTCATGACTTCAACCTTTCAGGATCGGCCCCAGCCCACGGCCACTTCGATTCCCCTGCTCCGTTTTGAGAACCTGGGAATCGCCTACCCGACCCCCAGGGGTCCCTATCAGGTGCTCGATCGCATCAACTTCGATGTTCAGGCCGGTGAATTCCTCTGCTTGATCGGGCACTCCGGTTGCGGAAAAAGCACCCTGCTCAATACCGTCTCCGGTTTCGCCAGCCCCACCAGTGGGCAGGTGTTGCTCAAGGGAGCACCCATCCAACGGCCAGGTCCCGACCGGATGGTGGTGTTCCAGGGCTATGCCTTGATGCCCTGGCTCACCGCCTACGAGAACGTCTATCTCGGCATCGACTCCGTCAAGCCCGATCTGAGTGAGCGGCAGAAGCGGGAGATTGTGATTGAACACCTGGAGATGGTGGGCCTGGCCGCAGCGGCGAACAAGCTCATCACCCAACTTTCCGGCGGCATGAAGCAACGGGTGGCGATTGCCCGGGCCCTGGCCATTCGGCCGGAGGTCCTGATTCTTGATGAACCATTTGGGGCCCTCGATGCGATCACCAAGGAGGAGCTGCAGGAGGAATTGCTGCAGATCTGGAACACCCAGAAGTGCACCGTGTTGATGATCACCCATGATATCGATGAGGCCCTGTTTCTTGCCGACAGGATCGTGATGATGACCAATGGACCCGCCGCGTCCATTGGTGAAATTCTGGACGTCAATTTCAGTTGTCCCCGCAACCGCGAGGACATCATGGAAGATCCTCGTTATTACGAGCTTCGCAACCAGGCCCTCGATTTCCTCTATCATCGTTTTGCCCATGATCAGGACGAAGCGGCTTGATCCTCTTCGTAAGGGTCAGGTGGCATTTCAGGGGCTGAAGCGAGCGATTCTGACGGACATTGCTGTTGCCTACAAGGCAGCTATTTCGGTTGTGATTCTTGCCATCGGAATGGTTCAGCATCAACGGATTAACGTCGGTTTGCTGCTTGTGGTCACCGCACTTGTACTGATGGCCGAGATTTTCAATACGGCCATCGAGGCCCTCTGTGATGTGGTCGAGCCTGCCCACTCCGAGGCGATTGGCCACATCAAGGACATGGCTGCCGCTGCCGTCGGTCTCTGCATCGTCGCCTGGGTTGGTGTTCTGGCTTTCGAGCTGATCACCCTGCTCTGAAGTTTGTTGATGGTCTGGCCCTCTTGTTTGAGGGCCTTGATGTCAGGTTCCGGATGTCCCTTGATCTGGCGTTGTTCTGTTCCCCTGTTGTTGCTTCCATGCCGATCTCGATGCCAGCCAGCTCCTCGTTCCAGGCCATCTCCCGGATCGGGAATCGCCGCCCCAGGCCCGGCGCCAGTCGGGCAGGTCTGCTGACCCTCCTGGCCATGGTCCCCGTCCTCGCGCTGTCCCCGCTCCCAGCAGCCCGCGCCCTGCCGTTTGATCCGATCCCCTCCTCATTCCAGCGCTGGCTCAACGGTGGATCCCTGGGGGCTTCTCCTTTGCCCGTGGTGTTTGATCAACTCGGGCCCTGCACCGACAACAGCCGGCCGACCTCCCCGTACCGGAGTCCGAGCTTCAGCTGCACCGGAGGTGTTGTGGCGCTGCGGCAGATGCCCTCCCATCGCTGCAACCTGGATCGCCTCACCTACGGCCCTACCGACATGAAGCTCCGGATCCTGGTTTCGAGCAGTTGTCCCTGGGCCGAGGCGATTCCCCGCTCGATTCCGCTGCAGAACCGCGTTCCCCTCCCTTCTGGGGCTGGGAACTGATCAGGCTGGCGGCCGCGACCGACTGGCACCCACCACCATGATCGACGTTCTCGACGGCCTCAGCAGCGGCACGGTTGGATTCGCCTTTCACGACACGGTCACGGGCCATGACGTCGATGAGGTGCTGATACCGGCGGTGACCGAGGCCTTTTCCTACAACGACCACCTCAAGGCCCTGCTGGTCTTCGGTGCCGATTTCAAGGCCTGCACCCTGGCAGCTGCCTGGGACGACACCCTGCTTGGCCTCAACCACTGGGATGGGTTCGAGCGGCTGGCGGTGGTCACCGATCACGTCTGGTTACGCGAGAGCGTG
This sequence comes from Prochloraceae cyanobacterium, assembly GCA_040377855.1. Taxonomy (GTDB): domain Bacteria; phylum Cyanobacteriota; class Cyanobacteriia; order PCC-6307; family Cyanobiaceae; genus CAIXOZ01. Next base: position 20,042 of record JBEINY010000022.1, read on the forward strand.
CGGTTGGTGGCCCTGTTGCTCCCCTATCCCGTGCGCTTGTTTGGCGAAGGGGAACGGGATCAGGCCCGTCGCTGGCTGGGGGAATCCCTCGGCACGATCCACCTCAGCCAGGAGGGTCCGATCACCAGGGTGAGCCTGATCGGTTGGCTCGATCCTGGGGTGTATGCACGGATTGAGCCCGACCTGGCCACCCTGCTCAGCCACAGGCCGGTGCGGCTGCTCTTCGATCTCACCGACTTTGACGGCTGGCTCGGGCTTGGCGGTCTGATCCGTCATTTCTCATTGCTGCGGGAGCACCGCCATGACCCGGAACGGGTGGCGTTGGTGGGTGGTCCTGCCTGGCAGCTGTTCGCTCAGCGGCTGCTGGCCCGCTTCTCCGACGCCGAGACCCGCTTCTTCGACCGTTCCAGGCGGTTGGAGGCGGACGTTTGGTTGGCGGATGGTGCCGCCAGCCCAGCGCAGCAGCCCACCCCAACCCACGAACCGATGGCCAGGGATCGGGAGGTGGCCCATCTGGGGTGAGGAGCGCCGGCCACTGCAGGTTTCGTCCCGAGCGGCCCCGGAGCCACCCGTCGCCTTCTGGAGCGTGGATGGGTCGTGGCTGCGTCAGCAGCTGGCGACGGGAGAGGGGGGGCTCAGCACGGAGGAGGCCCGGCGGCGGCTGGAGGAACGTCGTTCAGGCAGGTTGACTCGAACCGATCGCTTCGCCTGGCTCGGTCCCCTTCTGCATCAGTTCACCAGCCCGATCATCCTGATCCTGATCGCGGCGGCGGCCCTCTCCTTCCTGTTGGATTCCCTCCCTGAGGCCCTGATCATCCTGTCGATCGTGCTGATCAGCGGCTTGCTCAGCTTCTGGCAGGAGCATGGGGCCAGCCGGGCCCTGAATCTCCTGCTGCAGACCGTGCACACCACCTGTGATGTGCGGCGCGATGGGGTCGAGCAGGCGATCCCCAGGGATGCGGTGGTGCCGGGCGATCTGCTGGTGCTGGCGGCCGGGGCCAGCATTCCGGCCGATTGCAGGCTGTTGGAACAGCGGGATCTCAGCCTGGATGAATCGGCCCTCACCGGGGAGAGTTTTGCGGTGCGCAAGGAGGTGGTGGTGGTGCCGGCCGATACGCCCCTGGCCCAGCGGCGCAACACCCTGCACCTCGGTACCCATGTGGTGAGTGGCAGCGGCCTGGCCCTGGTGGTGCACATCGGAGCCGAAACCGCCTTCGGTTCCATCGCCGCCGGGCTGCAGCAGGCCGCCGGTGAAACCGACTTCGAGCACGGGGTGCGGCGCTTCGGTGCCTTGCTGCTGGAGGTGACCCTGCTGTTGGTGTTGGTGATCTTTGCCGGCAACGTTTTTCTGCAACGGCCGGTGGCGCAGTCCTTCCTGTTCGCCCTCGCCCTCGGGGTGGGGCTGACGCCGCAGTTGCTGCCGGCGATTCTTTCGGTGACGCTTGCCCAGGGCGCCCGTCGGATGGCAGCCCAGCGGGTGATCGTCAAACGGCTGGCTGCGATCGAGAACTTCGGCAGCATGTCGGTTCTCTGCTGCGACAAGACCGGCACCCTCACGGAAGGACTGGCCCAGGCGCACCGCTGCTGTGGGGCGGAGGGCCAGCCGAACGGCCGGGTGTTTGAGCTGGCCCTGATCAATGCCTGCTTCGAGAGCGGATTCCCCAATCCGATTGATGCGGGTCTGCGTCGATCCGCCAACGACGCCGCATCCTTTCAGGCCAGCTCCGCCGAGGAGATTCTGGCGGGCTGGACCAAGCTCGATGAGCTGCCGTTCGACTTCGCCCGTAAGCGGCAGAGCATCCTGGCCCGCCGGGACGGGATGCCGGTGCTGATCACCAAGGGCTCCTTCGAGGCCGTCGTGGCCGTGTGTGACCAGGCCGAAGCTGCCGATGGCTCCCTGGTTCCCCTGGAGCAGGTGAGGCCGATCCTGCAGGACCTTTTTCGTCAGTGGAGTGAGGAAGGGGACCGGGTGCTCGGGGTTGCGATGAGGCCCTGGCCGCCGATCGGAGCGACCGTGCCCCTGCGGGTGGATCGCAGTGCTGAATCCGGTATGACCTTCCTCGGACTGCTGGCCCTCAGTGATCCCCTCAAGCCCGGCATCGCTGCCACCGTGGCCGATTTGGGCCGCATGGGGGTGGCGATCAAGCTGATCACGGGCGACAACGCCCTCGTGGCCGAGCGGGTGGCCCGCGAGGCTGGCTTCGGGCGGACCGCGGTGCTCACCGGCCGTGATCTCGATCGACTGACGGATCTCGCCCTGCCGGTGCTGGCGGATCAGCACCAGGTGTTCGCCGAGATCGAGCCGCGTCAGAAGGAACGGCTGGTGCGGGCCCTGCGGCGAGCCGGTCATGTGGTGGGCTTCCTTGGCGATGGCATCAACGATGCGCCGGCTCTGCATGCCGCCGATGTCGGCCTTTCGGTTCAGGGGGCTGTGGACGTGGCCAAGGAGGCCGCCGACATCGTGCTGCTTGAGAGCGATCTGGGGGTGCTTCTGCTGGGCATTCGCGAGGGACGCCGCACCTTCGCCAACACCCTCAAATACGTGTTCATGGCCACGAGCGCCAATTTCGGCAACATGCTCTCGATGGCCGGAGCCTCCCTGTTCCTCCCCTTCCTGCCGCTGCTACCCACCCAGATCCTGCTCACCAACCTGCTCACCGATCTACCGGAAATGACGATCGCCACCGATCGGGTCGATCGCAGCTGGATCGAGCGACCGCGGCGCTGGAGCCTCCCCTTCATCCGCCGCTTCATGCTCACCTTCGGGCTGGTGAGTTCGGCCTTCGATGGGATCACCTTTGCGGTGCTGCTGTGGATTCTGCGGGCCGACGTCGCCCAGTTCCGCACCGGTTGGTTTGAGGAGTCGGTCTGTTCGGCGGCCATGATCGTGCTGGTGATCCGCACCGAGGGACCCCTGCGGGGCAGCCGTCCGTCCCACTGGTTGGTGGGGAGCACGGTCCTGGTGATCGGTCTCACCCTCTGGTTGCCCACCACCGATCTGGGCCACCTGTTCGGGTTTGTGCCCTTGCCGGCGAGGTTTCTGGCTCTACTGGGCTTGGTGCTGGTCGCCTACGTGGCCAGCGCCGAACGGATCAAGCGACGCTTCTATCGCCAGCGGTGGCCGGCTACATCACTTCGGGAGACGGTCGATCGCCGTCCTGCCGTGAATTGACGGCAGGTTTGCCGTGGCCTGCAGCGCCGAAAACCCTCCTGTTGGCATCAGGGTTTTCCGATGTCATGGTCCGCTCTTCCGATGGCGCTGCCCGTTCTGCGTGCCACCCCTTCCGGCCCCCTGGGGGGGAGGTTCTGGCCCCTGGCCCTGGTGCTGATCGTCGGTGCCGCATCCGGTGCTGGCGCCGTGGCCCCGCCCCTCCGGGCCCAGCACCCGGTCTCCCGCGACCTGCCGGCCATTGATCAGCACGTCATCGGGCGGTTGCTGGTCCATCAGGCCGGTGGGATTGTCCTGGCCGAACGGGCGATTCCCCGCCTGCGGGATCCGCGGCTCAAGGCCCTGGCCGAGTCGATCCGAAGCCGGCAGCTGCAGGACCAGGCCCTGCTGGGAGGGTGGTATCGGGCTTGGTTCGGCCAGGACCTGCCGCCGCCCTGGACGTCCAGAGCGCTCAATCTGCCGGGCTTGGTGCTCGATCCCCAGGCCCTGGATGCCGCCGGTGATCGCGATCGAGCCTTTGTGGAGCAGGTGATTCCGCACCTGCGCCTGGGCCTGATGATGGCGCTCAACGCCCAGGTCCACACCAGCCGCCAGGAGCTCCTCGCCCTGGAGCAGCGGATCGTGCAGCGCCAGAGCAGCGAGATCAGGGCATTGGAGTCGTGGGTGAACCAGCGGCCGGCGCCCTGAGATGGGAGGCCGACGCGTTCTGGATCGGCTCGAACCGGCCCATCTGCTCCTGGCCTGTGCCCTGATCTATGGGGTGATCGGCGAGGTGGCTGATGGCCTGCTGCTGCTCGGATTCGTGGGGTTGATCGCCCTGCTCGACGGCCTGCAGCAACGGCGCAGTCGCCGGGCTCTGCAGGCCCTGGCCCGCCTCTCTGCCCCCAGGGCCTGGGTGCGTCGCCTGGGGGTCGAGAGGGAGCTGCCGGCTGAGGCGGTCAGGGTCGGGGATCAGCTGCGTCTTGAGGAAGGGGACCGGGTGGCGGCCGATGGCCATCTGCTGGAGGCGGTCGGTCTGTGGTTGGACACCTCGTTGCTGACGGGCGAATCGTTGCCGGTGGCGGGCCGGGCCGGTGCTGAGGATGCCCCTGGATCCCAGGTGCTGGCAGGCTCCCTGGTGGCCGCCGGCCGGGGATGGCTGGAGGTGGATGCCGTGGGGGCGGACACCAGCTGGGGCCAGCTCGGCTCCAGCCTGCGCCGGGTGATCCCGCCCCAGACGCGCCTGCAACGGCAGACGGGTCGGCTCACGGGCCTGCTCAGCCGCTGGGCTCTGCTGCTGTGCGTGCTGTTGGCGCTGGTGCAGGGCAGCCTCAGTGGCCACTGGCAGCAGGCCCTGCTGGCTTCCCTGGCCCTGGCGCTGGCCCTGTTGCCGAATGAGATTCCTGTGGTGCTGGCCCTGTTCCTGGCCTTGGGGGCCCTGCGGTTGTCGAGGATCGGGGTGCTGGCCCGCTGGCCGGCGGCGGTGGAGAGCCTCGGCAGTGCCACGGTGCTCGCCGTCGACAAGACCGGCACCCTGACCCAGAACCGGATGGCGGTGCAGGCGCTGCAGGTCTGGCCCTCCCTGCAGCGCTGGCTCAGCGGCGACCCCCTGGAGGAACCGTTTCATCCGCTGCTGGAGCGGGCGCTTTTGGCGTCCCGATCCGATCCGGTGGAGGCGATGGAACGGGCGATCCACACCCTGGCCGCCGCCACCTTGGTGGGGAGTGACCATCTCCATCCGGATTGGCCGCCCCAGCGGGACTATCCCCTGCAGGATGAGCTGTTGGTCGTGTCCCGGTTGTGGAAGGACGGGACGGGCCAGTGGCAGCTGGCGGCCAAGGGGGCCCCCGAGGCCATCATTGGGCTCTGCCATCTCGATCCCATCGAGGCCCAGTCCTTTCTGGCGGCTGCCGAACGGCTGGCGGCTGAGGGTCTGCGGGTGCTGGCCGTGGCCCAGGGAGAGGAGGGGGCGGCGATGCATGGGCGTCCCGGGGGCCTCGGTACCGCAGATCCGCCGGGTGCCGTGCACGATTTCATCTTTCATCCGATCGGCCTGCTCGGATTGGCGGATCCGTTGCGGCCTGAGGTGCCGGCGGCGATGGCGGCGGCCCGCAGGGCCGGGGTGCGGGTGGTGATGATCACCGGCGATGGACCCGTCACTGCCCGTGCCATCGCTGATCAGGCCGGCCTGCCCCCGGGGGAGGTGCTGCTCGGGGAGGCCCTCGATCGGCTCGATCCAGGGGAGTTGGTGCATCGGTTGACGGGGGTGCCTGTGTTCGCGCGGGTGCGGCCGGACCAGAAACTGCGGCTGGTGCAGGCCCTTCAGGCCGCCGGCGAGGTGGTGGCGATGACCGGGGACGGTGTGAATGATGCTCCCGCCCTCAAGGCGGCCGACATCGGGGTGGCGATGGGAGAACGGGGTACGGCGGTGGCCCGGGAGTCGGCTGATCTGGTGCTCCTCCGCGACAGTTTTGCCGACCTGGTCGGGGCCCTGGCCCTGGGGAGGCGGGTGGCCCGCAATCTGCAGCGGGCCCTGGCCTTCACCCTGGCGGTGCATGTGCCGATCGCAGGTCTGAGCCTGCTGCCGCTGCTCGGGGCTGAGCAACCCCTGATCCTGTTGCCGGTCCACATCGCCTTGCTGCATCTGGTGATTGATCCGGCCTGCACCGTGGTGCTGGAGGCCCAACCCGGCGGCCTGGAGTTGCTGGCGGAGCCGCCCCGGTCTCCGGATGCTCCCCTGCTGGCCGGTCGTGCCGTGCAGGTGGCCTGCCTCCAGGGTGGGGCGGTGCTGCTGGCGGCGGGGGCGTTGCTGGTCGGCCCCTGGGCCGTGGGGGGCGACCTGGAGGTGCGGCGCAGTGCCGTGGTGGTGCTCCTGCTGTTAAGTGGCGCGGCCCTGGTGCTGCTCAATGGGGACCGTCGCGCCTGGATCACGGCTGCCGGTGCTGCCATCGGGCCAGGTCTCTGGCTGGTGCTTGCGGCCAGCCCAGGCCTGCGGACCCTGCTTGGCCTGACGTTGCTGCCGGCGGCTCAGCTGGTTCCGGTGCTTGGGATCACGGCGGCGGCTATCGCCCTGGCTGCGCTGTGCCCCCTCGTCCTGGGCAGGCCTGGGGGCGCTCGCGACTGTGAACGGCGGCAGGGGCCTCGGAGTTGGTGAATCGAGGGGCTTTTCTTAGCCGGAAGTACAAAAGCGCTGTTGCCTGGGACACTGCCGTCCTTTCCATTCGACCTTGAGATCCCCGCAGCAGTTCAGGGATCCAGCCAGCGGCCGTAGTGGGCCTGGGGGGCACCGCTGCGCCAGGCCCACAGCTGATCGCCCCAGCTGAAGTGCCACCACTCGTTGGGATGCTGGGCGAAACCAGCCGTTTCCATCACCTGCCGCAGCAGGTCCCGGTGCCGCTGAAAAACCAGAACCTGGTTGCGCTCCAGGCCTGGGGTGAGGTGCATCGCCAGCTGGCGGTGGTGATCCGGTTCTGAAACGTCGCCGATGGCGTCGATCGCTGATCCCATCGCCACGGCAGTGCCATGGCTGTCGACGAGGGTGAGATCCACGGCGGCTCCGGTGCAGTGCGGCGGCGGAGTGGTCGGATCATCGCTGGGGGGGGCCCAGAACCTGCCCACCTCGGCGATCACAGCCTGGAGTTGCCCTGAGGGGCTGTTGCGGTCCACACCCCGGCTGGCGCATTCTTCGGCGATGGCGTGCTCCACCATGAACCGCTGCACGGCCAAGGGCCGCCAGGCATCGAAGATCGCCAGACGCCATCCGTTCTGGCTGTCGGTCAGGCCCTGCTGGGCGGCGAGCAGGCGCTCGATCACCCCCTGCCGCAGGCGGAAGGGAGAGCCCCCGGCTCCGTAGGGCGCCCCGAGCTGGGCATAGGGATGGGGCTCCAGCCGCAGGAGCTGAGGCGGTAGATCGAGCAGGGGATCGCCGTTCTCCTGGATCGGAATCGGGCTCCAGGGACGCACGGTCTGATGGGGACGGCAGGCCACCAGTCAAGCAACGGTGCCGCAGCCCTGGGAATCGGGGCCTGGCTGGTTGGATCCGCCGCCATGAACGCCGCTACCTTGTCCCTATATGCAGTGCAGCACCGTGGCGAGCCTTTCCCCCCAACAGCTCGATCGCGTTCTGAAGGCGTGGGGGGCCCTGGCAGCCCAGCCGCCAGCCACCCCAGGGGCAGGCAACGGCACCGACAGGGTGGTGGATCAGCTGCAACGGGCCGTCGCGGCTGAAGGTCTCAACCTTGCGAGCGCAGACATCCGGGCTGCCTTCCAGAGCTACCGCCTTCAGGTGTCCAGCCTTTCGGTGGAGCAGATCCGCCTGCTGCTCACGGTGTTGCTCGGCGATCAGCAGCTGCGGGCCCGGGAGGCCTTCCGGATGCTTGATCCAGAGGCCAGCGGTGCAGTGAGCCTGGAGAGTCTGGAGCGATTGCTGTCGCTGTTTGAGATCCCGGCTGAGACCGCCAGGGCGATCGTGGTGGAGGTGGACCAGGACGGGGCCGAGGCGATCAGCCTCAGCAAGTTCGAGGCCTATCTGCCCGTCGATTTCGATCCCCATCCCCGGGCCTACAGGGCTACCCAGCGGGGCACCGGTTTCCATGGGGCCGCTGCCGGGGCTCCGGACGCACGCCGACCGAGGGCGGGGTCTTCCGCGCCCAGTCCAAAGGGATCGGAGGCCCCTCGCCTCGACCCATTGGCAACCGGTGAGCTGCTCACCGGAACCTCTCCCCTGCAGATGCAGATCGGACTGTTCCGGTTGCTGCAGGGGGCGGCCTATCGCAGTTTCCGGGAGAGCTATTCGGCCAATTCGGAAACCCACCTTCGCGCCTACGACCTCCCCTACACGATTCCGGATTTCTGCCGGTTCGTGAATACCGCCCTCGACTACTACCTGGCCCTCGGCATTGTCGAGAACGGCGCGGAAGCTCCCTTCGAGGACCTCAGGGCCTCGGTGAACAGGGCGGAAGCCGAGCTGCGCGATCGCATGGCTCGCTGGCAGGAGATACCTCACACCGACGCGATGCTGGAGGCCGAGAGCCTTCTCGAGCAGGAGCTCCTGGAGCTCGACCATCACCACCAGCTCTTCGCCGCCGTTGTCGAGCTGCTGTTGAGTGCATCCCTGCTGGGTCATCGACCCGAGACCCTCACCCTTGAGGATCTGCACCATCTGGAGCTCAATCGCCTGCGGTTGCTCGATGATCACCACGAGTTGAGCCGTTCCAGCGAGCAGGGCTCCGATCCCGCCGCGGAAGCCCCCAGCCGGCGTCCCTATCTGGAAACCTGGCAGCGGGTGATTGTCGATCCAGGCGATAGCCGCTTTGCCGGCTCGATCATGCCCACGGCCTACTGGTATGAGGAGTTCATGCCCCTGCTGTTGCGGGCCTGTTCCGTGCTCAATCTGGAGGATCTGCGGGCCTGGGATGCCACCACGGAGGCGGATCTGGATGCCTGGTTTGCCAGCACCAATGCCGAAGGTGAGTTTGATCGCTATGGCCAGGCCGTCAAGCATGGCTTCATGGGCTGCTCGTTGACGGTGAAGCGGGAGATCAAACGGGCCTGGGAACTGACACGGCACTACCTCAATGGTGTTCAGAAGCGCCGCGAAAGGCAGGAATTCGGCCGCGAGTCTGGATTCCTGTGTCAGTACGTCGCTTTCCTTGATGTCTATCTGGGGCGCAATGACGTTGAGGAAAGTGAGATGCGCCTCAGCTTCCCTTATTACATCGGACCCGCCACCTGGCGGTTCCTGCACACCAGTGCCGAGCTGGTGGCA
>JBEINY010000043.1:0-17332 GCA_040377855.1 Prochloraceae cyanobacterium
ACCGACACCAGCACATCGAAACCTCCCTGGAAGAACTCCCGATCGGTGAGCACCGAAAGACAGCTGGCACCGCCGGCTTCGTAGCCCCTGGCGATGGCCACCGGATCGAAATCCTCCCGGATCACCCCCTTGCTGGGACTGGCCTTCTTGACCTCAGCGATCACCGCAGGCTTGAGGCAGCAGGAACGCAAGGCCCCGAGAAAGTCGCGGGTTGGAGGCAGCTTGGCCACCTGGCCCTTGAGCTTGTCGAGGGTGACCCGCTCCCGCGAGGCCGCCACTTCGCGATCCTTGGCCCAGACGATCTTTTCAAGGATGTGCCGCGGCTCCGATTCCGGATGGGGAACCGCGTACTCCAGAAACGCCACCTTCACCGGTGGACTGGGGGGACGGCGGCGAATCTCCAAGAAAGGGCGGCAGCTGTCTCGATCGTAGAAGCGACCGCAACGCCCGCCGCCCCGGTGCCGCGGTTCAGGCCAGGGCCATGGCGGCCTGCTTGTAGGCGACCTCCACCAGTTCACTCAGGGTGGGATGGGTGTGCACCTCGGTGGCGAGCTCGCTGACGCTCTGTCGTCGGGCCACCGCATTGGCGATCTCCTGGATCAGATCGGCGGCGTGGAGGCCATAGAGATGGGCGCCAAGCACTTCACCGTTGTCCTTGCGGAACAACAGCTTCATCAGACCATCACTCTCGAGTTCCGCCAGGGCCTTGGTGTTGGCCTTGAAATAGCTACGCACGATGCCGAGCTCGAATCCATCCTGCTCCGCCAGGCTGCGGGCCTCAGCCTCCGATAGACCCACCGAACTGATCTCCGGATGGGTGAAGGTGGCCGCCGGAATCGAGCGGTAATCGATCTGGCGAGGATGGCCCAGGATGTTGTCCACCGCCACGGCGCCCTGGGCAGCGGCGGTGTGGGCCAGCATCATCTTGCCGGTGACATCCCCCACGGCCCAGAGATGCGGCAGGGGCTCGCCGTTCACCAGCACCCGCAGGTGGTCATCCACCGGTATGAAGCCCCGGTTGGTGTCCACCCCCATCGACGCCAGATTGAGCTCCTTGCTCACGGGGACCCTGCCGGTGGCGACCAGCACCGCGTCGACCTCGATCGTCTCCACCAGTTCCCGGGTCTGCATGTCGGCCAGCTCGATCCGCACCGGACATCCAGGCGTCACCTTGCGGGCCAGCAGGCCGGAGCGAGCTTCGATGTCCCGCCCTTCGATCAACTTGCGCGCCGCCAGCTTGGCGATGTCGGGATCAAAGGTGGGCATCACCCGATCGAGGGCCTCGATCATCGTCACCTCGCAGCCGAGGGCGGTGTACACATCCGCGAACTCCAGACCGATGTAGCCACTGCCGATGATCGCGATCCAGCGGGGCAGCCATTCCAGACTGACGGCCTCATCACTGGTGAACACCGTGCGGCCGTCGGTTTCAATGCCGGGCGGCACGAACGGATCCGAACCCGTGGCGATGATCACCTCCCGGGCGGTGTAGAGGCGATCGACGCCACTGATCTGCCGCACCCCGACCCGCTGGCTGCCCTCAAGGCGACCCTTGCCCCGCAGGATCGTGGCCCCCGAGCGCTCGAGGGTGCGGGTCAGATTGGTGCGGATCGTCTCCACAAGCTGGTTGGCATGGTCGGCGATCTTCTGGCGCTCGAAACGCACCGGGGCAGCGTGGATTCCGAAGCCACGCAGATGCTCCGCATCAGCCAGTTCGCGCACGCGGCCGCTGGCAGCCAGCAGGGCCTTGGAAGGAACACAACCGCGGTTGACACAGGTGCCGCCCATGTCCCGCGACTCAACAATGGCGGTGCGCAGGCCATGGTCGGCGGCATGTTTGGCGGCATCAAAGCCGCCGTAGCCAGCCCCGATCACGATCACATCGAAATCGAAGGAAGACGGATCCGAAGAGGAAGGGGCTGCGCTGGCGTCGCTCACCATGGACGAGGCATCAATTGGGGGGCATTCTCCCCCGTCACTCGCCCGTCAGAGGCCACCGACGGCTCGGCGGGGAGGGGGCGATGCCCGCTGGCGCCACCGTTCCAACAGCAGGGGCGCCGCCGCCACGGCCACATTCAGGGATTCAACCCTGCGGTCGTGGGGGATTGTGACCCGCTCCGAGGCCAGGGCCTGCAGGGCCGGATCGAGACCGGCCCCCTCATTGCCGAGCAGCAGGGCCGTGGGCCGGCACCAGTCGAGCTCCCAGTAAGGGAGCACCTCACCATGGCCGGCTTGATCGGGCACCACCGTGGCCACCAGCTGCAGGCCCGCCTCCCGGGCCTGGGTCAGGCCCTCGACCAGGGCATCACGATCGGGGTGCCGGCGGCAGGGGAGAGCCAGGGCCGCGCCGGCCGAGGCCCGCAGCACCTTGGGCTGAAAGGGATCAGCTCCCCCCGCGAGCCAAACCTCCTCGATTCCGGCCGCCAGGGCGGTGCGCAGCAGGGTGCCCAGGTTGCCCGGATCCTGAAGACGGTCAAGCACCAGCACAAACCTCGCCCGGCCGGGGGCGGGCAGCGGAGGGGGCGGCAGGGTCAGCACCACGCCGTCGGGATGATCGGTGGTGGCCACCGCCTCCAGCACCGGCTCCGCCACCGTCACCCGGCGCATCGCCGCCGGACAGGCCGCCAGCAGGGCGGATTGACGCTCCAGCCAGCCAGGCGTCGCCAACAGGAGATCAGGCGTGAGACCGAGCCGCAGGACCTCCTGCAGCAGGTGGGTCCCCTCCAGGAGCAGGCGATCCTGCTCCCGACGTCCCCGCGGCTGATGCAGGGCCCGCAAACGGGCCACCAGGGGATTGCGACGGCTGGTGATCAGCTCCAAGGATCGCGAAGCCCTCAGAACGTCTGGTGGCGGCGCACGTGCAGGTGATCGTGAATGACCAGATCGTTATTGACCAGATCAAACCCCCTCACGGCTGCCACTTCGCCCCGCAGGCCCTCCGCCGCCAGGTTCTCGATCAGTTTTTTGATCAGCACGTCTTCAACCGTGTCCCGATCGAGAGTCTCCGGGGTGAGGCTGGCGAGGAACTTGCCCAGCTTGGCGCTGACCACCTCAGAGGCATTGGTGATTTTGAGAACGAGCATCGGGGGGGTGGAACCTGTTGCCACCCTGACAGTCCAGCCAGAGACGTCAATCGTCATCGGCACCGCGAGAAGGCCCAGCCAGACGGACCAGCCAGACGGACCAGCCAGACGGGCCAGCCCGCCCGTCCCTCCACCCTTCGGCAACCTGCCCATCCTCCAGCCCCCCGACTGGGGATGACCCATCAGGCGGTTGGACAGCGGTTGGACCTCCGTTCAGCCACAAAAAAACCCGGCCGGAGCCGGGCTGCGAGTGCGGATGGGGAGACTTGAACTCCCACGACATTGCTGCCACTAGTACCTGAAACTAGCGCGTCTACCAATTCCGCCACATCCGCATGTGGGGACGCTCCTGAACTCCAACTGGAGGGCGGAGATGACGGGGTTTGCCCGACCTCAACACCTTAAAACATCGACCTCCCGGCCACCCAGGGTTCGGCCATACCCCCCAAGACAGTTCCAGGGCCGGCTGTCTGGACGGTCTCCCAAATTCTTGTCAAGATTCGCCAATCTCCTGGGACGCACCAAGCCATGACCGTGACGGCTGTCCCGTCCCAGGGCATCTCCAACCCCCAGCTTGAGATTGCTGGCGGTCGCCGGCTCTCCGGAGACGTTCGGGTGAGCGGAGCCAAGAACTCCGCCCTGGTGCTGATGGCGGCTTGCCTCCTCACCGACGACGGCCTGCGGTTGCGCAACGTGCCGCCCCTGACGGACATCGCAGCCATGGGCGAGATCCTGGCCGCCCTCGGGGTCACCGTGAGCCGTGGTGAGGACAGCATCGACCTCGAGGCCAACCGCCTCAACCAGACATCGGCCCCCTACGACCTGGTCAACAGCCTGCGGGCCAGCTTCTTCTGCATCGGTCCCCTGCTGGCCCGCACGGGCATCGCCCGGGTGCCCCTGCCCGGCGGCTGCCAGATCGGCACCCGCCCCGTTGTCGAGCATGTCAAGGGTCTCAAGGCCCTGGGTGCCCAGGTAACGATCGAGCACGGGGTTGTCTCCGCGGTGGTGCCCGGCCGGGGCCACCGTCTCAAAGGCGGCCGGATTCACCTCGACTGCCCCAGCGTCGGTGCCACCGAGACCCTGATGATGGCCGCCACCCTCGCGGAGGGTGAAACCGTGATCAAGAACGCCGCCCAGGAACCGGAAGTGACGGACCTGGCCCGTCTGCTGATCGCCATGGGAGCCCGCATCCGGGGCGCCGGCACCCCCAGCATCACGATCGTCGGCGTGGATCGCCTCCACGGCGCCGACTACGCGGTGATCCCCGATCGGATCGAGGCCGGCACCTTCCTACTGGCCGCGGCCATCACCCGCTCCACCCTGCGGGTGGCCCCGGTGATTCCCGAACATCTGGGCGCTGTGCTCACCAAACTCGAGCAGGCCGGCTGCCGCCTCGACAGCGATGGCCTGGGGCTGACCATCAGGGCCGACACCATCCAGGCCGTTGATCTGCGCACCCAGCCCTTCCCCGGGTTCCCCACCGATCTGCAGGCCCCGTTCATGAGCCTGTTGGCCACGGCCGAGGGCAACTCGGTGATCACCGAGAACATCTTTGAGAACCGCCTGCAGCATGTCGCTGAGCTGCAGAGAATGGGCGCCTCGATCCGCATGCAGGGCAACATCGCCTTCATCGAGGGCGTGCCCCGCCTCAGCGGTGCTCCTGTGCAGGGCAGCGACCTGAGGGCCTCGGCTGCCATGGTCCTCGCCGGTCTTGCCGCCGATGGCATCACCACCGTGAAGGGTCTCTCTTACCTCGATCGGGGCTACGCCGACTTCGAAGGCAAGCTCAACAGTGTGGGGGCTTCGATCCGCCGGACCTCCGGCTGATCCTCCCCCTACAGTGGCGAACGAGGGAGCGTGCCGGAATTGGTAGACGGACTCGACTCAAAATCGAGCGCCTTCGGGCATGTGGGTTCGAGTCCCACCGCTCCCATCCCCCCCTTGCCGCCGCGGCGCCCATGAAACCGGCGAATACGGCCAGCGCTGCCAACTCCGGCAGCGCCGTGATGGACACCTATGCCCGCTTCCCGCTGGAGCTCGTTCGCGGGCGCGGGGTCTGGGTCTGGGACAGCCAGGGCAAGCGCTACCTCGACTGCGTGGCGGGCATCGCCGTCTGCACCCTCGGCCACAGCAGCCGCCCCATGAAACGGGCCCTCTCCAGGCAGCTGGGACGGTTGCAGCACGTCTCCAACCTTTACCGAATTCCGGAGCAGGAGGACCTCGCCGCCTGGATCACGGCCCACAGTTGCACCGATCGGGTCTTCTTCTGCAACTCCGGCGCCGAGGCGAACGAAGCCGCGATCAAACTGGCCCGCAAGCACGGCCACCAGGTGCGGGGAATCAGCGAACCCCTGATCCTCACGGCCCAGGCCAGCTTCCATGGCCGCACCCTCGCCGCCGTTACCGCCACCGGTCAGCCGAAGTATCACCAGGGCTTCGAACCCATGGTGCAGGGATTCCGCTACTTCCCTTACAACGACATCGACGCCTTTGAGACCCTGCTGGCAAGCTGCGAAGCCCTGGGACCCCGGGTGGCAGCCGTGCTGCTCGAACCGCTGCAGGGAGAAGGCGGGGTGAATCCTGGCGATCCGGCCGTGTTCCGCCGCATCCGCGAGCTCTGCGACAGCCACAACATCCTGCTGATCTTCGATGAGGTCCAGGTGGGTGTCGGCCGCACCGGCAAGCTCTGGGGCTACGAACAGCTCGGCGTGGAGCCGGATGCGATCACCCTCGCCAAGGGCCTGGGTGGTGGCATCCCGATCGGCGCCCTCGCCGTGAAGGCAGCCGTCGACCATTTCCGTCCCGGCGAGCACGCCAGCACCTTCGGCGGCAACCCCCTCGCCTGCCGAGCCGGCCTCACCGTGGCGGCCCAACTGGAGCGCCAGGGACTGGTGGCCCATGCCGCCGCCATGGGGATCGAACTCCAGGCCCTGCTGGCCGAACTGGCGGCTCGCCACCCCAAGCAGCTGGAAGGAGTCCGGGGCTGGGGTCTGCTCCAGGGTCTGGTGCTGCGCAGCGACGGACCCTCGGCGCCTGAGCTGGTGCGGGCCGCCATGGAGGAAGGCCTGCTCCTGGTGTCAGCCGGCCCGCAGGTGGTGCGCTTCGTGCCACCCCTGGTGATCCGGGCTCGCCATCTGCGCCGGGCCGTGGCCCTGCTGGAGAAGGCCTTGAAGCGCCTGCTGGCCTGAGGCCCCGGGATGGTCGGCCTGCCCTCACCGGAATCGGCTCGTGCTGGCCGCGATCCCTTCGCCGATCTGATCGAGCCGTTCCAGCATCGGGGCATCGACCTCGACCTGGGGCGGCTCCAGGCTGCCCTCGCGGAGCTGGGTCACCCGGAACGGCGCTTTCCTGCGGTTCAGGTGGCGGGCACCAACGGCAAGGGCTCGATCTGCACCCTGGTGTCCTCGGCCCTGCAGCGGAACGGGCTGCGCACCGGGCTCTACACCTCCCCTCACCTGCTCAGCTGGTGCGAGCGCCTGCAGATCGACGGCCGCTGCATTCCTGAAAGGGAGCTGCGCACCCTGCTTGAGCGGCTGCAACCCTGCGGCCAGCGCCATCGCCTCACCCCCTTTGAATGGGTCACGGCCGCGGCCCTGGTGTGGTTCGCCGAGGCCAGCGTGGATCTGGCCGTCCTGGAGGTGGGACTCGGCGGCCGGCTCGATGCCACCACCTGCCACCCGGAGCGGAAGGTGGTCGGCTTCGCCAGCATCGGCCTCGATCACCGCGAGGTGCTGGGCCCCGATCTGGCCAGCATCGCTGCCGAAAAGGCCGGCGTGCTCCAGGCCGGGGGGGTGGCCGTCAGCGCCCCGCAGCCCGAAGATGTGGCGGCGGTGCTGCAGGCAGCAGCGGAACGGGCGGGCTGTGATCTGCGCTGGGTGGAACCGGCCCGGCAGCTGGATGACGGTGGTCTGCTGGCCGATGGCCTGCGCTGGCGGCCTGGCCTGAGCGGAGCGGTGCAACTGAGCAACAGCGCCGTGGCCCTGGGCATGATGCGGGCCCTGCAGGAGCGGGGCTGGCCCCTGGCGGATCAGGCCATCGCCGAGGGCTTTGCCGCTGCCCGCTGGCCGGGCCGCCTACAGCCGGCCCGCTGGTCAGGCCATGGCCTGCTGCTGGATGGCGCCCACAACCCCCCGGCCACCATCGCCCTGCGCCAGGAACTGGATCGGCGGGCCACCACCACCGAAGCCATGGATCCAAACCGGGCCCTGGCTGGGGCTTTGCGGCAGTTCGTGCTTGGGATGCTGGCCAACAAACAGGCCCCCGAGATGGTGCGATCCCTGTTGCGTCCAGGGGATCAAGCCTGGATTGTCCCCGTGGTGGACCACAGCAGCTGGAGCCTGGACGACGTGCGTCAGGCCTGCCCAGAGCTGGCCGGGCAGCTGCACGCCGCCGGGAGCACGGCCGAGGCCCTCGATCAGATCATCGCGGCAGGGGGCGGTCCCGACCCTGCGGAGCCGATCGTGGTGGCCGGCTCCCTGTATCTGCTGGCGGATCTACTGCGGCACCCCAGGCTGCAGTCCCTGGCTCCCCCCTGATCACGCCACACTGATCACGCCACACTGAGCACAGTCGCCCTGACTCGATGCGAGCCCTCCCCTGGCCTGCGAGGCTGCTGCTGATCGCTTCGGCGGTGATTCTGCTCGGATGGGCGGGGATGGCCACAGCCCTCGATACGAGCACCGGCGTGGGACTGCAGGACCGGGCCCTCTTTCAGGACACCGTGGATTACACCCTCACCAACCAGGACCAGCAGGACTTTCACGGCCAGAACCTGGCCCATGCCTCCTTCGCCGGCGCGGTCGGGCGGGGAGCCAACTTCGCGGGAGCGGATCTGCAGGGGTCGATCCTCACCCAGGGCGCCTTCCCAGACGCAGACTTCAACGGCGCCGATCTGTCCGATGCCTTGCTCGATCGGGTTGACATGAGCGGCACCGACCTGCGCAATGCGGTGCTGGCCGGGGTGATCGCCACGGGCAGTTCCTTCTATGGGGCCCAGGTGGAGAACGCCGATTTCAGCGACGCCCTGATCGATCGCGCCGACCAGCGGCAGCTCTGCCAAACCGCCCGCGGAACCAATCCCCGCACCGGGGTGAGCACCCGGGCCAGCCTTGGTTGCTGAGGTGTCGTCCGGGCATCGGCATCAGGATGCTTGCCACCATCCGCGCAGCTTGCCCGGATTGAGCAGGCCTGCGGGATCGTGGCGCCTCTTGGCAGCCACCTGATCGGCATCGATCACCCCGAGGCCCCCGTCTTCGACGGTGATCACATGGGGGTTGAAGCAGAAGCCCCCGAGGTCCATGACCTGGTCGATCAGGGCCTCCAACTCCGCCGTGCCCCGCCAGCGCACCAAGGGGAGAGCCGCCAGGCGCTGGCCCCCCTGGGAGCGCACCCCCTCCAGATGGAACAGCAGGTCATCGCCCCAGCGCTGCTTCAGGGCCTCCAGGCAGGGGGCCTCGGGCTGGGGCAACAGGATCTGCAGATAGGTCCAGCCCGACTGGCGGCTGCACCAGTGCAGGGTGGTGTGGTTCCAGGTCAGTTCAGCCAGGGGCAGACCTGAACCCGCACCGGTCGGCCGCTGATCGAGGAGGGTCCCATCCAGTTCCGGCAACCAGGAGAGCAGCAGGGGCAGGGCATCGGGGGCGACCTGGAGCAACAGCCGGTGCTCCCCTGCTGCTGGGGGGCCGCCCAGGGGCCAGGGCATCGCCTGGCAGAGCGGAGCTTCCAGCAGGCAGAGCGACTGAAGCACCAGGGCCGCATCGCCCAAGGCCCGGGCGGCGGCCAGGGCCTGGTCCCAGGCGCGGAAGCCCACCACCAGCTCCTGCCAGGCCACCGCCTCCGTGCTGGCCATCGTCAGGGCCGTGATGATCCCGTTGCAGCCGTAGGCATGGTTGAGGGGTCGGCTGGCCTGGGCGTCGAGGCGAAGCAGCCGCGGCACGGGCTCAACGGTGACCATCTCCAGACCCAGCAGATGGCCCGGGTCCCTGAGGAATCCCCAGCGCACCGACCCGAGGCCCCCGGAGCCCCCGGCCACGAATCCCCCGAGGCTGGCGGTACGGGCGGTGCTGGGCTGGAGCCGCAGGGCCCGACCCTGGGCGCGTAGCATCTGATCGAGCCTGGCCAGGCCAATGCCGGCTTCGGCGGTGAACACCCCGCTGGGGGGATCGATGTGGCGCAGCCGGTTGAGGCCCCCCAGATCCAGCACCACGCCACCGGCCAGGGGCACACATTGGCCGTAATTGCCGGTGCCAGCTCCGCGCAGGGTGAGGGGTACCCCATGACGCGCGCAGGCCGCCGCCACCCGATGCACCGCCTCCAGCGTGGTCACCCGGACGCCGAGCTGGCCCACCCGGCCCTGCAGCAGGGGGGTGAGGACAGGGGAATCGTCGTGGGAATCCCGGGAGATCCGTTCCAGCTCCGCCGCACCCCGCACCAAGTCGAGCCCCTCCAGCTCCTGGGCCACCGCCTCGATCTGTCCCGCCAGGGGCACAGGGGGCAAGGGCGGCAGGGCCAGGGGCAGGTGGGTCATGGGCTCAGGAGAGGGGGGGAATGATGCCGACCAGGCTGGCGGGTGTTCGCTGGCTCAGGGGGGCCGGCAACCAGGTGCCGGCCCGCAGCACCCGCCGCTGGGGGGATCGCGTCAGCAGATCCGACCATCCACCCACCTCCAGCACCACCAGGTCCGCCACCCCCCCCAACCGGATCACCCCATCCCAGGGCAACGCCAGCAGCCTGGACGCCGCCGTGGTGAACGGGGCCAGACCACAGCGTTGCCAGGGCAACAGGTGGGTGAGGGGCAGGGCCTCCCTCAACAGGGCCAAGGGATCAAAATCGCCGCCTGGAAACCAGGCATCCTGCACATTGTCTCCACCGACGGCAACGGTGACGCCAGCCGACTGGAGCTGGCGGATCGGCGCCAGGGGCCGTTGCAGGGGCGTGCAGCCCTCCTGACGGGCCAGGACATAGTGATTGGTGCGCGGTAGGGCCACCACCGATAGCTCGAGGGCGGCCATGCGCTCCAGCAGCGTCTCGAGGGAATCCCGCGGCAGCAGGGCCATGCTGGCGGCATGGCTGCAGGTGATCGGCAGACGCAGGTTGAGCTGCTCCAGCACCGAACAGAGCAGGGCGACACCGCATCCGGGCTGGCAGTCACCCTCATCAATGTGGAGGTCGATGGGGCAGCCGTGGCGATCCGCGAGATGGAGGAGTGTCTCCAGCGCCTGCCGGTCGTCCGGTCCCGCGGTGAAGGGTGGCCCCAGCACCCCCCCGAGCACCCCCCCGATGCGGGCCACCCGGGCGGCCAGGACCTCGCCGGCAGCAGTAGCCCAATGGCTGATCGGCACCATCGCCACCAGCTGCAGCGTGATCCGATCGCGCCAGGCATCAGCAAGGCCCGGCAGCACCTCCCAGGCTGGAGCGGCGCCAGGCCCGAGGCTGTCGACATGGCTGCGGATCGCCCTGATCCCGAGATGCCAGGCCTCCTGCAGCGCCCGTTCGGCCCGCTCGGCCACCCGGGCGCGATGGCGGAGGCTGTGTTCGGCCTGGTTGGCCGCCAGGGCGTCGGCCATCCAACCGGAGCGATTGGGGGCCTCCGACCAGCTGTAGACCTTGTCGAGGTGGGCATGGGCCTCGACCATGGGGGGCAGGGCCATCAGGGCCGGCGCCTCCTGGTGGGAGGCCGGCCTCAGACCAACCCAGCGACCACCGCGGTGCTCGAGAACCACCGAGATCAGGCCATCGTCATTCGCGCTCGGCCATCCCGCCACCGGGGCTTCCACAAGGGCCCTCGGCAGCCGCAGGGGCGGCAACACCGTCATGGACGGCCTTCACCAGCTCGCACCCGACCATCCACCTCGGTCTGGAGGACGAAGAACTGGCCGGCGGCGGCCAGGGTCAGGACCGAATAGGTGGGCAGGCGCCAATGGTTGAACAGGACATCCCCACCAAGGCGGGTGCGATAGAGGCTGAACAGCCCCAGGTTGAGGCGTTCGCTCCGGGCACTGGCCATCGCCGCCAAAACCGGCTGCTGGGAACGCAGTAGGGTCGGACAATCATGGGCCAGCACGGTGAGCAGCAGGGGGAGGGCTGATCCCCTGCAGACCTCCTTGGTCAAAAGGATCGTGAGCCGCTCACCGGCAAAGCCGTTGAAGTCCCCTGGGCCGGGGTTGCTCAGGGCCAGGGCACCCAGGGCGACCACGACCGGGGTGAGCGGAAGCAAGCGGCAAGCCTGAGCCGCCATGGTGGACAGCCACGGGCCAGCGTTTCCGGACCCGGCCGCGACCCCGCCGGAAGAAGCTGGACTCTCAGGCGACACGCACAGGTGGCAGAAGGGCTGGGAGATTCTGGCCGGGACCCCGGTCGGTGGCGTGGGTCGTGTAGCGATTGCGTCACCTTCGCGGCACCTGGGGGACAGGAGAAGACGCCGGGCCAGCCTGCCGATGGGCCGCTGCAGCCTGGGATCAGGAGCGCCCCGTTGATCGTCTGTTGTATGGTTTTGGAGCCGTGGCGGGCGTCGCCAAGCGGTTAAGGCAGCGGATTGTGGTTCCGCCATTCGGGGGTTCGATTCCCCTCGCTCGCCCTCTTCTTCGGAGATCCTGAGCCGCACCATCGGTTCAGGATCTTGCCGTCATCCACTTCCCCAGCGTTTTCTCGGTTGGTGCGGACAGGTCTAACGGTGGAGCAGCCCAGCTCCCCGGACCAACGTTCCTGATCTGCGGCCGACTCGCCTCTGGCGCAATCAGGCCGCTGTCATCCCCCCATGGCTTCACCAGGGCGGCGATGGCGGAAACTGGATTCATGACGGCGACCCATCCCACTGCTCAAGCCAGCCCCCCGGTCGGGGCCGACCCCGGGGGAGAAGCCCGCGGCAGCTACTGGATCACCACCTTCGGGTGCCAGATGAACAAAGCCGATTCCGAGCGGATGGCAGGCATCCTCGAATCGATGGGCTACACCCCTGGCAGCGACGAGCACAGCGCTGACCTGGTGCTTTACAACACCTGCACGATCCGCGACAACGCGGAGCAGAAGGTCTACAGCTACCTGGGCCGCCAGGCCCAGCGCAAACGCCTCAATCCCCACCTGACCCTGGTGGTGGCCGGTTGCGTGGCCCAGCAGGAGGGGGCCTCCCTGCTGCGGCGGGTGCCGGAACTCGACCTGGTGATGGGGCCCCAGCACGCCAACAGGCTCGACGTGCTGCTCACCCAGGTCGCAAGCGGCCAGCAGGTGGTGGCCACCGATGAGCACCACATCCTCGAGGACATCACCACGGCCCGCCGGGACAGCGCTGTTTGCGGCTGGGTGAATGTGATCTATGGGTGCAATGAACGCTGCACCTACTGCGTCGTGCCCTCGGTGCGGGGCCGAGAACAGTCGCGGCTGCCGCAGGCCATCCGGCTGGAAATGGAAGGGCTGGCGGCCCAGGGCTTCAAGGAAATCACCCTGCTGGGCCAGAACATCGACGCCTACGGCCGCGACCTGCCCGGGATCACCCCCGAGGGGCGCCGCCAGCACACCCTCACCGACCTCCTGCAGTTCGTCCACGACGTTGATGGCCTGGAGCGGATCCGCTTTGCCACCAGCCATCCCCGCTACTTCACGGAACGGCTCATCGATGCCTGCGCCGACCTGCCGAAGGTGTGCGAGCACTTCCACATCCCCTTCCAGAGCGGTGACGATGATGTGCTGCGGGCCATGGCCCGGGGCTACACGGTGGAGCGCTATCGCCGCATCATCGACAGGATTCGCGATCGGATGCCGGACGCCTCGATCAGCGCCGATGTGATCGTGGCCTTTCCAGGGGAGACCGACGACCAGTTCCGTCGCACCCTGGCTCTGGTGGAAGAGATCGGCTTCGACCAGGTGAACACCGCCGCCTATTCGCCCCGCCCCAACACCCCCGCCGCCGACTGGCCCGACCAGCTCGATGAAACGGTGAAGGTGGAACGGCTGCAGGAGCTCAACAGCCTGGTGGAGTCCAAGGCCCGGGAACGCAGTGCCCGGTATGCCGGTCGGCTGGAGGAGGTGCTGGTGGAGGGCACCAACCCACGCGATCCGGAGCAGCTGATGGGACGCACCCGCACCAACCGGCTCACGTTCTTCCCCGCCGTCGATCCCGGTGGGCGCCGGCATGGTCCCGGCGATCTGGTGACGGTGAAGATCGAGGAGATCCGGGCCTTCTCGCTGAGTGGCTCCCTTCCGGCCCTGCCAGCCTCAGGGCCGGCTGACGGGGGGCGCTGATACGGTTTGGCCGCCGACCAGCCCCCTGCCATGCCCACCGCCGACCCCTGTCCCATCGGCCTGGTCTTCGGCGGGGCCTCCGGCGAACACGCCGTCTCGATCCGCTCCGCCGCCACGGTGGCGGCAGCCCTGGGCCGCGGCGCCAATCGCGACCGCTACCGCCTGAGCTGCTTCTACATCGACCGCCAGGGCCGCTGGTGGCCGCCCCGGATCGCCGACCAGGTGCTCAGGCAAGGCAACGACTCCGGGGTGGAGGAGCTAGCAAACCCCAGCCAGCCAGCCGGCTTCCGGAGCCTGCCCAGCGGCGCTGAAACGGTGGAGGTCTGGTTTCCGGTGCTCCATGGTCCCAATGGAGAGGACGGCACGGTCCAGGGCCTGTTCACCCTGATGCAGGTGCCCTTCGTGGGGTCCGGGGTGCTCGGCTCGGCCGTGGGAATGGACAAACTGGCCATGAAAGCCGCCTTCGCGGCCGCCGGCCTTCCCCAGGTTCCCTATGCCGGTCTGGACCGCAGCCAGCTGGGGATCGCCAGCGATGGCAGTCCCGAGGAGGTGCTCACCGCCCTGGAGGAGCAGCTGGGCTACCCCTGCTTCATCAAACCTGCCAACCTCGGATCCTCGGTGGGCATCAGCAAGGCCACCAACCGGTCGGAGCTGGAGGCGGGCCTGCGGGCTGCGGCCACCCTGGATCGGCGCCTGGTGGTGGAGCGCGGTGTGGTGGCCCGGGAGCTGGAATGCGCCGTTCTCGGCATGGAGCAGCTGCGGGCATCCGTGCTCGGGGAAATCTGCTTCGACGCCGACTGGTACGACTACGAGACGAAATACAGCGATGGACGCAGCCACACGGTGATCCCCGCCCGGGTGCCCGAGGCGATCGCCGAGAGGGCCCGCCATCTGGCCCTGGAGGCCTGCCGGGCAGTGGGGGCCCGGGGACTGGCCCGGGTTGATTTCTTCTACGACGAAAGCAGCGGCGATCTCTGGCTGAATGAGATCAACACCCTGCCAGGCTTCACCTCCCAGAGCATGTACCCGATGCTCTGGGAAGCCAGTGGCTGCCCATTGGAGTCCCTGGTGCACGAACTCGTGCAAGGGGCACGAGAATGGAACCTGATCGCCCCGGCCGTGGGAGGAACGACGCCATGACCCATGGGTTGCTCTGGTTACCCCTCCTGCTGGTCTTTGTGCTGCTCACGGCCCTCGGTTGGCTCGAGCGGCGCCGTCAGCGACTGTTCCGCGAATGGGCCCAGGGTGCGGAGCTGGCCAAGTTGGACGGCTGCGGAGCTGCCCGGTTGCTCGATGGTCAGCTGACCTGGAGCACCTTTGAGGCGGGGAGCCTCAAGCCGCTCGGCGAGTTCGAGATCAAACAGCTGGAGCTGGTGGAACTGATGGCCCTGGGGTCCGGCGACGCACCCCTCACCGATGAGTCCCAGGGGAGCTGCCGGCTGCGGCTGGTGGGCGGCGGCCAGCATCGCGACCTGCCCTTCTCGGATGCCGAACGGGCACGGCGGTGGATGGAGGAGCTGATGAAGCGCTCCCGCTGCGATTTGTGATGAAGGCGCCGCGGTCGCCCGGAGCAGAGCGTCGCCACCAGCTCCGCCTGGACCGCCGTCGGGAAACGATGCGCAACCTCTGGCGGATCCTGGTGTTCAGCAGCGCTGGTGTCGGACTTGCCACCGTGCTGCTTCGCCAGGGCTGGACCCTGGACAGTCCCGCCCAACTCGAACTGGTGGGTAGCCGACTCGTCACCCGGGAGCAGGTGATTGAAGCGGGACACCTGCGTTTCCCCCAGCCCCTGCTGACCCTGCAGCCCCACCAGCTGGCCGACCGGATCAAGGCGTCCCTGCCGGTGGAGCAGGTGCAGGTGACACGGCTGATGCTGCCGCCAAGGCTGAGGATCCAGCTGGTGGACAGGGAAGCGGTGGCCCGGGCCCAGCGGCAAACCCCCCAGGGCATCGAGCAGGGCTACGTGGACCGACTGGGCAACTGGATGGCCCCCCATCAGCACGGGCACCTGACGGCCGCAGCCGAGAAGCGTGTGGTGAAGGGATGGCAGGAGGACCATCGCCCGGTCCTGATGCTGCTGTTTCAACGGCAGCAGCAGCTGGGCGGGGCGATCGAGGAGATCGACTTCCACCCCGATGGCTCCCTGTGGTTACGGCTGCAATCGATCGGGTTGGTGAGACTGGGGCAGGGCACGACCCTGCTGCCGAAACGACTGGACGTGCTGGCCCACCTGGTCAGTGAACTGCCTGGCCGCCTGCAGGGCCGTCGCCTTGAGGCGATCGATCTCACCGATCCAGACCATCCGGAGCTCTCCCTGCCGGCGCCGCTGACGAAAGGAAATCACCCGGGGCCTCCGCCGGCCCGCGACTGACCTGCCGCAACCCAGGGCTGGAACCACCAGGCACCTCACCCCTTCCAAGGGTTGGGCAGCGAGGGCTCAAGGAAGGTGCCCAGCACGGGGCGGCCACCACGAAATCTCTGTAATTCCCTCACATACACTTGCGTTGTGGAGTCGAAGGCGCAAAGGTATGCCATCCCACGACCTAGGTCAGCCCCAGCGCCGGACATAATGCAGCCACAGAGCAACGGTGCCCGGACTTCCATGGAAGTCACCCCAAGGGGTTTCGGCCCATCGGAAAAACCGGTCCAACCCCCCAGAGCCGTGATGTCCCCGAGCACAGACAACGACAACGGCATCGTTCCGAGCCAGAACGCTCGCATTGAAGTCATCGGCGTGGGTGGTGGCGGCAGCAATGCGGTCAACCGGATGATTGCGTCCGACCTCCAGGGGGTTGGTTACCGGGTGCTCAACACGGATGCCCAGGCTCTTCTTGGCTCCTCGGCCCAGCGCAGGGTGCAGCTGGGCCAGAAACTGACCCGGGGCCTCGGTGCCGGCGGCAATCCGGTGATCGGCCAGAAAGCAGCCGAAGAATCAAGGGCTGAGCTGCAGCAATCCCTGGAAGGATCGGACCTGGTGTTCATCGCTGCCGGGATGGGTGGCGGCACCGGCACCGGAGCTGCGCCGGTGGTGGCCGAGGTGGCCCGGGAATGTGGCGCCCTAACCGTTGGCATCGTCACCAAACCGTTCAGCTTCGAGGGGCGCCGCCGCATGCGTCAGGCCGAAGAAGGGATTGCCCGCCTCGCTGAACACGTCGATACCCTGATTGTCATCCCCAACGACCGGCTGCGGGATGCGGCGTCGAATTGCACGATCCAGGATGCCTTCCGCACCGCCGACGACGTACTGCGGGAAGGCGTGAAGGGCATCAGCGACATCATCACCAAATCAGGCCTGGTCAATGTCGACTTCGCCGATGTGCGCTCCGTCATGGCCGACGCCGGCACCGCCCTGCTTGGCATCGGCGTCGGATCGGGCCGTTCCAGGGCCATTGAGGCCGCTCAGGCCGCCATCAGCAGCCCCCTGCTGGAGTCGGCCAGAATCGATGGGGCCAAGGGCTGTGTGATCAACGTCCGTGGGGGCAAGGACATGACCCTGGAGGACATGACCACCGCCTCCGAAGTGATTTACGACGTTGTGGATCCGGACGCCAACATCATCGTGGGAGCCGTTCTGGACGAAAGCCTGGATGGCGAGATCCACGTCACCGTGATCATCACCGGATTTGAGAGCGGCGGCACCTACAGGCCGGAGCGGCGCCTCGAACCCCTGGGCAATGCCATCAGCCCCGTGCAGGAAACCACGGGAGCCTCGATTCCCCCGTTTCTGCTCAACCGCCAGAACCGCCCAGGCTCCGCCTGAGGCCCGGGAACAGCCAACTGCCTGGCCTTGGACGCTTCCCCACAGCTACGGCGTGGGGGTAGCCATCCATCGGGCTGGCTGCCCCCGCAGGCACAGATGCACCCGGCCCGGCCCTCAGGGAAGGACCCGCAGGGAAGTCCGCAAGGAAGCCCCTGGAGCTGCCAACAGGACAGTTCTGAACCTGCGCCTCCTGGACCTCAGGCAACCCAGCGGGGCTTGCCACCCATCAGCACAGGGGACAGGCGTGGGGCCA
>JBEINY010000092.1:0-8044 GCA_040377855.1 Prochloraceae cyanobacterium
CGCCGCAAGGCCCTCGATTCCGGGGCCAGCCAGTCGATCGTGGGCGACCTGATCGAACCCTTCATCACCGAATTCGCCTTCCCGGCGATCAGGGCCAATGCCCTCTACGAGGGGCGCTATCCCCTCTCCACCGCCCTCGCCCGCCCCTTGATCGCCCGCCGTCTGGTGGAAATCGCCCGCGAGGTGGGGGCCGATGCGGTGGCCCACGGCTGCACCGGCAAGGGCAACGACCAGGTGCGCTTCGACGTCGCCATCGGTGCCCTGGCCCCCGACCTGAAGGTGCTCACCCCGGCCCGGGAATGGGGCATGAGCCGCGAGGAAACGATTGCCTATGGGGAGCGCGTCGGCATCCCCTCACCGGTGAGCAAGGGGTCGCCTTACTCCATCGACCTCAACCTCTTGGGTCGTTCGATCGAGGCCGGCCCACTTGAGGATCCCAACGTCGAACCGCCGGAAGAGATCTACGCCATGACCGTGTCGGTGGATGCCGCACCGGCCACGGCTCAGATCGTGGAGATCGGCTTCGAGAACGGCAACCCCGTGAGCATCGACGGGGAGCGCCTCGATCCGGTGAGCCTGATCCGTCGGGCCAATGCCCTGGCCGGAAGCCATGGCTTCGGCCGCCTCGACATGGTCGAGAACCGGGTGGTGGGGATCAAGAGCCGCGAGATCTACGAAACCCCGGGCCTGCTGCTGTTGATCAAGGCCCACCAGGAGCTCGAGAGCCTCAACCTCGCGGCCGACGTGCTGCGGGCGAAGCGCCAGATCGAAATGCAGTGGGCAGACCTGGTGTACCAGGGGCTCTGGTTCGGAGCGCTCAAGGATGCCCTCGACGGCTTCATCGAACGCACCCAGACCAGCGTCAACGGCACGGTGCGGATCAGGCTCCACAAAGGGAACGCCACCGTGGTCGGACGCCAGAGCGCAACGGACAGCCTCTACGTGCCCGACATGGCCACCTACGGCGCCGAAGACCAGTTCGATCACCGGGCCGCCGAGGGCTTCATCTACGTCTGGGGTCTGCCGATCCGGCTCTGGGCGGCGAACCGCCGCCGTCTGGGCCGCTGACTGCAACCTCGGTTGCGGTCAGGCATCACTCCCCTGGCGCCGGCTCCGGCGCCAGGCCTGCAGCCGACGGGCCCGGGCCTGCTCCAGGGGTTCTGGGGCCTCGGTCTGCGTCACTGGGAGTTCCTGGGGCTCAGCTTGCGGAGCGAAGGGTTCCGCTGCAGCGGTCAACGCCACCGGGGGGATGGAAGCCCCGGGCGTACGGGCTCCACCCCGAAGCTCTTCGCTCAGGTCCGGCGAGAGAATCTCCAGAATCGGAGCTGCCTCCACCCAGCCTGGGGCGGCCATGGGTACGTCCACGACCTCAGCAGCGGGAGGCACCTGCTGGGACGCCAACGCCACCAGCTCCTCAAACGAGGGCTGGGGAGGCTCATTCCGGGGAGCCTGGGGTTCGGGGGCCCGCTGCGGGGAACCGGCCGGTGGCCGGACCTGAATCAGGGCCGGGTCGAGCACGCCCCAGGGGGGGGAGTGCAGCAGGGTCTGCACATCGGCCAGGGGAGCGGCGCCGTCGAGATCGATCGAGAAATCCTGCCCGGGTTCGTTCAGAGGCTCGGCAGTCATGGCGGTGAAGGCAGGCTCAGGAGCGACAGATGGATCGACGGAGCCAGCAGCGGCCCGCGACTCTGCCGAGACAAGCTGCTGCTGTTCCGGGGCCGAGCTGGCCTGAAGCAGCCGCAACTGGTCCATCAGCAGGGCATTGTCCTCGAGCAATCGGTATTGGTGCTCCAGGAGAGGTTCCAGCCGTTGCTGATATTTACGCTCAAAGATCTCCGGCAATTCAGCCAACAATTTCTGCAGCTGGTCGTTATCGCGACGGCTGCGTTCCAGTTCATCGGCCAGCGGATGACGCAACAGGCCATCGCGCATGTGACGCAGGCCACCGCGCACCCGATCAAGCCCCGGCATCCAGCGCTGCATGCGGCGCCCCACCCGTTCCGCGAGAGCTGTGCTCGAGCGAACCACCAGGGCGACGGACCCGCCTGGCTGCTCGGACGCGACGGGAGGCTCCTCTGGACGATCCATGAAACGGGCGACAGGACAGCGAAAGACTTCGCCATCACGAGGTTACCGCCTGTGCCCGGGTCCACCAAGGCGCCAGCCCACGCCCAGCCAGGCGCCCAGCACAAAGCCCAGCCCCGCAGGGGACTGGGCCGATGGATCCAGGAGGCAGGAGCCTCGAGCAATCAGGCGCTGACGGCTTCGGCGGCCTGCATCGGAGCGGCTTCGCTGCCGGTGGCCACGGGCATGGCCCGGGGAGCGGGCATCGGGCCGTCCTGCTTGACGGTGAGGTAGCGGATCACGTCCTCGGAGAGGCGCATGGCGCGCTCGAGCGGGGCGACCTGCTGGCCATCACCGTTGTGGTTGAGCTGAACGTAGATGCCTTCACGGTGCTTGCCGATCTGGTAGGCGAGGCGGCGCTTGCCGCGCATCTGGGTGTCCAGCACCTCGGCACCAGCCTCGGTGACCAGGTCGCGATACTTGGCGACATGGGTTTCCACCTCTTCCTCCGGAATGTCCGGACGAAGGATGTACATGGTTTCGTAGTAGGGCTGCGTCATGGTCACCTGGGGGTGTTGCCCTGGGCGGGCAGGGGCTGATGGGCAGAACGCCCTTCAGCGACGGATCAGCCAACCTATCGCAACGCCCCCAGACCCCACCCCAATCCCCCGGCCCTCAGAGCTGCATCCGAACCGCCTCGGAAATGGTGGGCAGCTCGGGTTCGACCCCGCGCAAACCCTGGACCAGGCAATAGCCGATCACCAACAGGCTGCCGAGAAACACCGTGTCGCCGAGGGTGCGCAGGGCGAAGCCCGCGGACGCCTGCAGCGGCGTCAGCAGACCCAGCACCAGGGTGAGCAACACCAGCACGATGTCCAGCAGGATCGCCTGCAGCACGTTGAAGCGAATCGTGTAGGGCACCCGGTCGTTGCGCACGACGCCGAGATAAAGACCCAGAAACACAATCAAACCGCCGAACGGCAGCAGCTGTTCCACCGCCACCAGGGGAGCGGCCAGAAGGGCCAGACCGTTGACCAAGGGATCGATGGCCGGGAAGGCAGCCACCAGGCCACCGCCGAATGCCACCCCATGGCGCCAGGGGAGCCCATAGGCCGCGACCGCCAGCAGCCGCTGCCAGAGGGGAGGTCCTTGCATGGCAGGAGAAATCAGGCCGAGCCCAGGCAGGCTAAGGCGACTGCAACCGCGCCAGGGCAGCGGCCCGCATCGCCGCCACCGGCACCTCCGCCCTCCCACTCCAGAGCCGCAGGGCCGCAGCCCCCTGCTGCACCAGCATCTCCAGCCCATCTTGAACCTGGCAGCCACGATCGAGGGCGGCCTGCAGCAGGCGGGTGGGCCGGGGCGTGTAAATCAGGTCGTACACCCAACACCCGGCCTGGAGGGCGTCGAGCTCGGCCGGGCCGAGGGGACACCGCCCAGCGGCGGCCGGATCCAGGCTCGAGGCCATGCCCACCGGGGTGGTGTTCACCACCAGGGCCGCATCCGCGAGCAGGGGTGCCAGGGGGTTGCCAGGGCCGGCGGGCTCCCCCGGCCAGACGAGGGTTCGCAGCTGGGGAGCCCAGGGGCGGCAGTGCGCCTCCAACGACTCGAGGCCTGGGCGCCGGCGGGCCGCCACGGTGATCGTCTCGAGCCCCAGCTCCACCAGGCCGGCGACCACCGCCCGGGCACTGCCCCCACAGCCGAGCACCACAGCCCGCCGCCCGGCCCCTGGCCCGAAGCCGGTGCGCAGCGGCGCCAGGAACCCCTCCGCATCGGTGTTGGTGCCGATCCATCCCCCCTCGGGATGGGGCACCAGGGTGTTGACGGCCCCGATCCGCTGGGCCAGGGGCCTGAGCTCCCGCACCAGGGCAGCCACGGCCTGCTTGTGGGGAATGGTGACGTTGAGACCACGGCAGCCGATGGCCTCCAGGGCCCGCAGCACCGTCTCCAGCTCCGCGGCCGGGGTGGGCAAGGCGAGGTAGAGCCAGTTGAGGCCCAGCTGCCGCAGGGCGGCGTTGTGCATCGCCGGCGACAGGGAATGGCGCACCGGATCCCCCAGCACCCCCACCAGGGCGGTGGCGCCATCAACGGCCATCGGCTCGGACGGGACCATCGGCAGGCAAGACGCGCAGCCGCACCGTACGGCCGGGTTCGGCAACCACCCCTAGCCCCTTCCGGCTCCCTCTGCGGAGGATGCCCGCAGTTCGATCCCTCTGAGGAGGACCATCCATGGGCAAGGTTGTCGGAATTGACCTTGGCACCACCAACAGCTGCGTTGCGGTGATGGAGGGCGGCAAGCCCACCGTGATCGCCAATGCCGAGGGTTTCCGCACCACACCCTCGGTGGTCGCCTACACCAAGAACCAGGACCAGCTCGTTGGTCAGATCGCCAAGCGCCAGGCGGTCATGAACCCCGAGAACACCTTCTATTCCGTCAAGCGCTTCATCGGCCGCCGCGTCGACGAGGTCAACGAGGAGTCGAAGGAGGTGAGCTACGGCGTGGAGAAGGCCGGCGCCAATGTGAAGGTGAAGTGTCCTGTTCTCAGCAAGCAGTTCGCCCCCGAAGAAGTGAGCGCCCAGGTGCTCCGGAAGCTGGCGGATGACGCCGGCAAGTACCTCGGTGAAACCGTGACCCAGGCGGTGATCACCGTTCCCGCTTACTTCAACGATTCCCAGCGCCAGGCCACCAAGGACGCGGGCAAAATCGCCGGCCTTGAGGTGCTTCGCATCATCAACGAGCCCACGGCCGCGGCCCTGGCCTATGGCCTCGACCGCAAGAGCAACGAGCGCATCCTCGTGTTCGACCTCGGCGGCGGCACCTTCGACGTGTCGGTGCTGGAGGTGGGTGATGGCGTGTTCGAGGTGCTCTCCACCTCCGGCGACACCCACCTCGGTGGCGACGACTTCGACAAGGTGATCGTCGACTTCCTGGCCGCCACCTTCAAGGCCAACGAGGGCATCGACCTGCGCCAGGACAAACAGGCCCTGCAGCGCCTCACCGAGGCCGCCGAAAAGGCCAAGATCGAACTCTCCAGCGCCACCCAGAGCGAGATCAACCTGCCGTTCATCACGGCCACCCCCGAGGGGCCCAAGCACCTTGATCTCAACCTCACCCGGGCGAAATTCGAGGAGCTGGCCAGCAAGCTGATCGACCGCTGCCGCGTGCCGGTGGAGCAGGCGCTCAAGGACGCCAAGCTCAGCTCCGCCCAGCTCGATGAGGTGGTGATGGTGGGCGGTTCCACCCGCATCCCGGCCGTGCTGGAGCTGGTGAAGCGCATCACCGGCAAGGACCCCAACCAGACCGTGAACCCCGATGAGGTGGTGGCCGTGGGCGCCGCCATTCAGGGCGGTGTGCTCGCCGGTGAGGTCAAGGACATCCTGCTGCTCGACGTCACGCCGCTCTCCCTCGGTGTTGAGACCCTCGGCGGTGTGATGACCAAGATGATCCCCCGCAACACCACGATCCCCACCAAGAAGTCGGAGACCTACTCCACGGCAGTGGATGGGCAGACCAACGTGGAGATCCATGTGCTGCAAGGTGAGCGGGAGATGGCGAGCGACAACAAGTCGCTTGGAACCTTCCGCCTTGATGGCATCCCCCCCTCCCCCCGGGGCGTTCCCCAGATCGAGGTCACCTTCGACATCGACGCCAACGGCATCCTCAGCGTCACCGCCAAGGACAAGGGCAGCGGCAAGGAGCAGACCATCTCGATCACCGGCGCCTCGACCCTGAGCGAAAACGAGGTGGAGAAGATGGTCAAGGATGCCGAGTCCAATGCATCGGCCGACAAGGAGCGGCGGGAGAAGATCGACCTGAAGAACCAGGCCGATACCCTGATCTACCAGTCGGAAAAGCAGCTGGGCGAACTGGGCGACAAGGTCAGCGCCGATGACAAGGCCAAGGTGGAGGAGTTCACCAAACAGCTCAAGGACGCCGTCGCCAGTGACGACACCGCCACGATCAAGAGCGTGCTGGAGCAACTCCAGCAGGCCCTCTATGCGGCCGGTGCCTCCGTCTATCAGCAAGCCGGTGCCGATGGTGCCGCCGCCGCCCCGGGTGGTGAGGGCGGATCCAGCTCCGCCGACGACGTCATCGACGCCGAATTCACCGAGAGCAAGTGAGACGGGGGATTCACCCACTCCCGGCCTGATCGCCTTCGCCCCCGCCAGGGGGCTTTTTTGTACCTGCGTTCCGACCACAGACCCCGACCTTCACCATAGCGATGGCGATAGATGAAACAAACTTGACAACAGAGCAATGCGATCTAGCCTGGAATTGAGGCTTTTCATTTCATGACAAAAACAACATTTGCCGCCATATTTGCGGCCGCATCGATTTTGGTCGGGCCGGCGGCATCCTTCCGGGCCGAGGCCTCGGAGGGCCACCAGGGCACCCAGAATGTATCGCCAGCGGTGATTGAAGGGCAGGATGCGGAATTGAAGAAAGCGGCCCTGGCCGCGAATTCGGGTCCCCAGGCACCCCGCGATCTCAGCAATACGAAGGGGAGCAACCCGATTGTGTTCGGCGCCGCCCCGAATCGAGCGGTGATGAATCTCTGCAACATCCATTTTCATGAGGCGGCCGAACACAAGGGCGGCGACTACACCACCTTCGTCGGCAATGGCGATGGCCGTGGCCATGGAACCGGCTACCGCTACAACGGCACCCTCAGTGCCGCCGAGCTGACGCCGGTGTCCGTCAAAGTCGGCAAGACGGAGCATGGTGAACTCCGTCCTGGCAGCACAATTGAAATCCACTTCGTGCACAGCACGGCCCCCGTCAAGCCCGGGCCGACCCTGGGGTCCTGCCTCAGCAATGCGAACGGCAACCCCCAGTTGAGGGTGGAGGCCGTGGTGGCGGTGCTCGTGAATGATCGCAAGGCTGCTGATTTCACCAAGATGGCCAAACTTGCCGTGGTCAACGGCTATAACGCTGCCCCGAATATTCCCGACACCCTTGGCAAGCCCGTGTTGTATTCGGGATCAACAACTGGGCCCAAATACAACACCGCTCCATCCAATCTGCAGGTCACCTGGAGCGTCAGGCCCAAGGTGGTCAAGGTCGATATCCTGACCTTCGACAAGTGGCTTCAGAACAATCCCTTCAAGGAAGACCACGCCCATGGCGTGCGCAACCTGGTGATGGATCCGGCCCTGCTGGCACCGATCCAGGCGGCCAAGTAAGCCGTCGCTGAAGGCCTCCGCCAGGGGCGCCCGCCTTCAGGGCAGGCGCCCCCACACCTCGAGATAGCGATCCTCCAGGGGCTGCACCTGCAGGGTCATCAGGCCAGAGCGCTGCAACTGTTGGCGCACCTCCTCCGGCCGAAAGGCGGCATGCAGGGAGGCGCGGTAATCCCGTTGGAGCACCGGCGGTGCCCCGGCGGCATGGCGCAGCACCAGATCGTCGACCTCCGCCGGCGTGGCCGGTCGGCGGAGATCCTTCACGACCACAAGCGCCCCGGGCGCCGCCAACCGCAAGACCGTGCGCCAGAGCAGCCCGGGGTCATGCAGGTGATGGAGGAGGCTGTTGCTCACCAGCAAGTCGAAACGGCCGAGGTCAGGGGGCAGATCCTGCAATTGCATCAGCCGGAAGCGGGGTCGGCCGCCGCTCGCCCGCTGCTGCGCCGCCGCCAGCATCGGCCGGGAACCATCGATCCCCACCACCTCCGCCTTGGGCAGCCGATCGGCCAGGGGAACGGTGAGGTTGCCGGGGCCGCAACCCAGATCGACGATCCGCAGCCGGTCGCCAGGGCCGGCGCCCTCAGCCAACAACGCCAGGATCCGCGCCACCGACGCCTGATCACTGGCCGTGAAATCGGCGCTGGCGTAGGCCTGCACCTGCTGGACATCGTCCATCAGCTCCGGTTCAGAGGTTCGATCCATCCAGCCGGGTTCAGGAAGACTCCACGCATTCCACCACCCATTCAGCCAGGGCGGGGGCCAGCAGCACCCCATTGCGATAGGTGCCACCCACCACCAGCAG
>JBEINY010000131.1:0-3253 GCA_040377855.1 Prochloraceae cyanobacterium
AACGATTGGCGTGAACCCTGGGAGGAGTGCCGTGAAGTTCCTTCTTGATAGCAACGTGATTCTTTACCACCTCAACGAAAGACTCAATAAAGACCTCCCCTTGATCACCCGCAACAGCCGCGATTTCCAGGCGATCGCCGGCCTCACCCTGATCGATCCCTTCCAGCCCAGCCCCCCCCTGATCCCTTCCCCATGGCCATCTCCAACCGCGACCGTGTCGGCAGGGCTCTCGATCAGCTCAGGGATGGTCTGCTGCCCTACATCAGCCGTGAGCTCTACCAGGGGATCGGCAGCAACTGGCAGGAGGGCCTGGCGCCCAACACCAGCCTTCAAGACGTATCGGTGCTGCTGAAGCTGTTCATAGAGCATTGGCATGCGGTGTTCAAGCGGCTGCTCGGCCAGGCGGATCGTTCCTATGTGAGCGAGCTACTCGACGCCCGCAACCGCACCCGCTATCAGGTGTCGATTGAGAACCAGGTGCAGGCCGGTCTGTTGCCCTGGCGCGAGGTGATCACGCCCCACCCCGATGTAACCGCCGGCAAGTATCAGCAGGCCGAGTTCGCCGCCGACCTCGACCAGGTGCGCCGTGGCATCGGCAGCAAGGAGTACACCGATCCCGGCGAGTTCTACCGCCGCACCTTCATCACTTCGGGCATGCGCGCCCTGCTGCGCATCGCCCTCGAACGGCTCAACGGCCAGGGCGGCGAACCGGTGATCGAGCTGCAGACCAACTTCGGTGGCGGCAAAACCCACTCGATGCTGGCCCTCTATCACCTCTGCTCCGGCCAGACCCTCGCCAGCCTTCCAGGCCTCGATGAGGTGTGCAGCGAGGCGGGCATCTCCTCCATTCCCAGAGCCTCCCGTGCCGTGCTGGTGGGCACCGCCTTCAGCCCGTCGAAGGCCACCACCTATGCCGATGGCACGGTGGTCAACACCCTCTGGGGGGAGCTCGCCTATCAGCTTGGCGGGGCCCAGGGCTATGCCCTGATTGCCAGCAGCGATAAGCAGCGGGTGGAACCGGCGCCCAGGATCTAGCCGCTTTATTCACCGCCCATGGCCCCTGTCTGATCCTGGTGGATGAATGGGTGGCCTACGCCCGGAATCTTGTTAGCAACGCCACCCTGCCGGCGGGCACCTTCGATTCCCAGGTGTCCTTCGCCCAGGCGCTCACCGAGGCCGTCAAGCAGGTGCCCAATGCCCTGCTGCTGATCTCCGTGCCCCAGAGCGTCAATGAGATCGGCGGCAGCGATGGCGAGAAGGCGGTGGATTCACTCAAAAATGTGGTCACCCGCCTTGCTTACCAGTGGCGGCCCGCTACCGGTAACGAGGGCTTTGAGATCGTGCGGCGGCGGCTGTTCGAGCCGATCACCACCAAGGAGGCCGGCGCCGCCCGCGATGCCGTTGTCCGTAGCTTCACTGATCTGTATTCCCAGAATCCCTCCGAGTTCCCGGCTGAAACGCGAGAAGCGGGTTATCGCGATTTACTGATCAGCGCCTATCCAATCCACCCTGAACTGTTCAAGCGCCTCTACGACGACTGGAGCACCCTCGATCGCTTCCAGCGCACTCGGGGCTTATTGCGCCTGCTGGCACTCACGATCGAGGGCCTCTGGAATGGCAATAGCAAAGACCTCTTGATCATGCCCAGCTCGATTCCTCTAGACGACAACGACGTTAAGAACGAGCTGGTGCGCTTTTTGGACAACCAGTGGGAGCCGATCATTTCCCAGGATGTAGATGGCCCCCAGTCCACCCCCACCCGGCTGGACATAGAAAACCCCAACTTCGGTCGCGTCAGCGCCTGCAAGCGGGTGGCCCGCTCCCTTTACATCGGCACCGCCCCGGATGCCGATGCCCTGCGGCGTCTTGGTGATCGGGGCCGCTTCATCCAGCAGGACGGCGATCGCTACTGGCTCGACACCCGCCCCAACCTCAACCGCACTGCCGAGGAGCACCGCGAGAGCTACCTGCGCCAGCGCGAAGAGCTGCTGGCTGAACTCAACACCCGCATGGCCCAGGAGGCCTCCAAGCGTGGCGCTTTCGCCGGACTTCATGCAGCACCCCTAGAAAACAGTGCCGTGCCTGATGATGCCGCCACCCGGCTCGTGCTCCTGGCGGCTCAACACACCCACCGCCGGGGCGTCGAATTCAGCGCCGCCCGTCAATGGGCCGCTGCATGCCTGCAGAGCCGGGGCAACAGCCCCCGCCAGTTCACCAACACGCTGATCTTCCTGGCTCCCGATGAAGCCAGCCTTGAAAACCTGTTCCACGCGCTAGCTGATCGCCGCGCCTGGCACCACATCATCGACAACGAGCTGGAACTGAACCTCACCGTTGCCCAGAAGAACCAAGCGATCGGCAAGATCGCGGAAGCCACCCAGGCCGTGGCCAGCCGCATCCCCGAAACCTGGTGCCACCTGCTGATCCCCTATCAGAGCCAGCCGGGCCCCGGTGGGGCGCTCTGGGACGAGAAGAAGCTCACCAGCGGCAAGGGCAGCTTGGCCGAGCGGGCCAGTGAGCGCTGCGTGCAGGAAGACTTGCTCTTTCAACAGCTGGGTGCCCGCCGGATTCGCGACGACCTCAACCGCTTCCTCTGGACCGACAAGCCCCATATCGCCGCACGCGATCTCGTGGACTGGTGCCGCAAGTATCTCTACCTGCCCCGCGTGGCCACCGATCAGGTGATCCTCGATGCGCTGGTGAATCCCCAGGCCGCCCTTACCGGTGAAGCCACCTTTCACTTGGCCGATGGCTTGGATGAGGGCACGGGGCGCTACATCGGCCTGAGGCCCCAGCAGGATCCCAACACCGGCCCGGCGACACTGAAAAGCCTGGTGGTGAAGGACGAGGTGGCACCCGTCCAGATCGAGGCGAATCGGCTGGCTGAAGAGGAGCGGAAGCGGCAGGCGTCGAAGCCAGAGGAGGTTGGGGGCGGTGGAACTGGCCCAGGCATCGTCAAACCAGATGTGCCGAAGGGAGGAGGGCACGTTCCCCCTGCACCAGGGCCCACTGCTCCAGCTACACCACAACCGGGTCCAGTCGCTGCCAAGTTGCCTACTACCTACACCGCCTCTGTGAAGTTGGAGTCGGTGACGGCTGGGCCCCAGGTTGGCAAGTTCCTAGATGAGGTGATGTCGCACCTGCAGGCTCTACCGGGGGTAAATATCGCAATGACCCTGGAGGTTCAGGTGCGGGCACCTGGCGGTATCGATGAAGCGACGGCTCGGATTGTGCTGGAGAATTCGGCGGCGTT
>JBEINY010000066.1:0-11386 GCA_040377855.1 Prochloraceae cyanobacterium
AGCCTCCAGGCGGCTCTCCCGTCCCCGGATGCCGATGGTGCCGGGGTCGAGGGTCGCCGGGCGCTGCTTCGTCGGTTCACACCAGGCTCCATTGATGTCTTTCGCAGCTGGCAGGGAACCGTGCTCTACGGCGCCCTCAGCCTTGGCTTGATCTATGCCGTGAATCTGCAGCAGGAGCGTCTTGCCGCCGCCAACCTGCTGACCAGCGTCCCGATCCCGCCCATGGCGATTCCGGAGACCGTCAGGTCGAGTGTTGATGGCAGCATGCTGCTGCTTCAGTCCTATCCCGACCTGCGGCCGCTGTCGGCCTCAGGTCAGCCCTTCCGGCTGGATGGTCTTGATGCCGACGAGCCCCGGTTGGTCTTCGGACAACTTCTTCTCAAGCTCCCAACGCCGAGTCGGGTGGTGATTACCGCCCAGGATGGCCGCCAACTGACCGAGCTCCAGGGGGCCAGGGGCACCTTGCAGCTGACCCTGCCGGCGCCGTTGACCGTGGCCATCGAGCCTGCGCCGGCCGCCGGGGCCGTGGCCTGGAACGATGCCGCCGTTCAGGCCGAGGGCGGAACCCCTGGTCAGTTCCGGATCGCTCCCCGTCCGTAACGGGCAGCCATCGCTCCGTATCCCAGCAGGGGCCCTTCCAGCGATTGGATCGACTGCTGCAGGCGCCAGCTCCAGTTGCCACTGGTGGTGCCTGGGATGTTGAAACGGGCCCGATCATCCAGCTCCAGCAGGTCCTGCAGGGGGACCACCATCAGGCCTGCCGGGGACGCCAGGCCCAGTTCCAGCAGTTGCCAGGCGGGGGCATGCACGGGGCCACCGATGGCTGCGGCCACCCGTTCCCTGCCCTCCTGGTCGAGGCTCTGCCACCAGCCCACGGTGGTGGCGTTGTCGTGGGTGCCGGTGTACACGACCCAGTCAGGGCCGTTGATGTTGGCGGGCAGGTAGGGATTGCTGGCATCACCGTCAAAGGCAAACTGCAGCACCTTCATGCCACTGAGGTTGTTGTCGTCCCGCAGGGCTTCGACATCGTCCGTGATCACGCCGAGGTCCTCGGCAATCAGGGGCAGGGACTGGGCTTCCATGGGCCTGCCGGCCTGCTGGGCCAGTTGGCGTCGCAGGGCCCGCAGCAGGGACCGGCCGGGGGATCGGCGCCAGCGTCCATGTTCGGCCGTTGGATCCTGGCCGGGCACGCTCCAGTAGGCGCAGAGGGCGCGGAAGTGGTCGAGCCGCAGCACGTCCACCAGCTGCAGCTGCCGCTCCAGGCGCTGCAACCACCAACGGAAGCGGCTGAGGCGATGCCAGAACCACCGATAGACCGGGGTGCCCCAGAGCTGGCCGGTGGCGGCGAAATAATCGGGCGGCACGCCGCTCTGCTGGCTGAGACCGCCCCTGGGCCCAAGGGAGAACAGCCTCGGATGGCTCCAGACATCGACGCTGTCATGGGCCACATAGAACGGAAGATCCCCCAGGATCCGTACCCCCAGAGCAGCGGCGTGGTCATGCAGCCGCTTCCATTGCCGTTCCAGGGTCCACTGCAGCAGGGCCTCCTCCAGCAGGGCATCACCCTGGTCCACGGCGAGCTGCTTCAGGGCTTTCCGTTGTCTTTGGGCCAGGGGTGCCGGCCACTGCCACCAGGGGCGGCCCGCCTCCAGGCGGCGCATCACCATGAACAGGCAGTGATCGTCGAGCCAGCTGGCCTGCTCCCGGGAAAACCGGTCGAAGTCGGCGCCGTGCTGCTGGCGAGCCTCCGGCCAGCGCAGGCGCAACCGTTCCGCCAGGCAACGCACCCTCTCACGGCAGGCTGCCAGATCCAGCCCATCCCGGCGACCGGGTGGCAGGGCCGCCAGGTCCTCCTGCCGCAGCAACCCATCGGCCACGAGATCGTCCGGATCCAGCAGGCAGGGATTGAGGGCGAAACCACTCGGGGAGCTGTAGGGAGACCCCCCGTCATCGGTGGGGGCCAGGGGCAGGGTTTGCCAGACGCTGATGCCATGGCGTGCCAGGGCCTCGACCCACTGGCGAGCCTCCGCTCCGAACGTGCCGCTGCCCTCGCTGTGGGGAAGGGCGGTGGGATGGAGCAGAACGCCGGAGGAGAGAGTCATCGGGAAGGCAGCGAGTAACGGCTGATGATTTTCCGGGCGAAGGCCGGGATGTGCCGCTCCGCCAGCTCAGGGTGATGGCGACGCACCCAGAGGGCATTGCGGGTGAAGTGGGAATCGATCGAAAAGCGTCCGTACTCCAGCCCCTGGGGGCCGAAGCGCTGCACGAAGAAACCGATCACCTCCGCCAGCCAGAGGGGGAGACGCACCGCGTTGTCGTAGGCGGTGATGCCCTGCTGGACGGCAGCCCTCCGATCGCCCCGGCTGGTCACGGGGGCCAGATCCAGCTCCATCTCCACCAGGTCGAGCAGCCGCTGGCCCCGGGGATTGCGCACCGTGATCCATTGCCTGCCGAAGGTGGCTCCCATGTAGCCCACCACCAGGTCGGCGCCGGCGTTGGTGTAGTCGAAGCAGCTCAGACAGCTGGGCGCAAAGACATCTTTGAGGGCCGGGGTGTCGAGACCGAAGAAGGGCACGGTCTCGGTGTGGCCGTCCCGGTGTCGGAAGTGGATCCGAAAGTCCTGCATGAACTCGTAATGGACCACGGTTTCCGGCGAGGAGCTGGCGCTTTCGAGGAAGGTCTGCAGACCGTCCCGGCTGACGTTGTCGACGCAGGGCAGGCCGAGCACGTAGAGCTCATCCAGGGGCAGGGTCGGTTCCACGGCCCTGAGGGCCTGCACCTGGCAGCCGACGCCGATGGCCAGAAGCCGCCGGATGCCGCTGCCGGGGAGCTGCTCCAGCACCTTGAGGTTGGGGGAGAGGGTGGGTTTGTTCACCCGGGCCGCCAGCACTTCTTCTGGGGTCCTGGCCAGGACAGGGACTGGTGTGAAGCGATCCTCGGGGCTTTGCTGCACGCAGAGAACCGCATCGACCAGACCGGTCTCCAGGGCCCGCACCCCCAGCCGACTGACGATGCCGGTCCACTGGGCTCCGTCGATCGGGGGCTTCAGCCGGGCGGTGATCATCCGTTCGCTGACGCCGAAGTAGAGCTCGTCTTCGTTGTCGAGATCGCGGCTGCGGCCGTGGGCCCCTACTTCAAGATCCTCGAAGCGCTGGTTGAGAAAGGCGCAGGCCTGGCGCACGTAGGCCACCCAGCGGCTGTCACAGAGGCCGCAGTCGCTGCAGAGGTCGCGGGCCGGCTTCTGGCTGCCCGGCGCCAGGGGACGGGCCCGTTCATGGGGCAGGTGGTTCCCCGGGGAGGCGTGGGCGGCTGTCACGTTGACCTGGGGGCTGGAAGGCGCGGGAAAGGGGGAGGGGTGCGGATCGCCAGACCATGGAGATGGTCGCGGATCGCCAGACCCTAAGGATGGTCGCGGATCGCCGGACCATGGGGCTGGTCCCTGGGTAGGGGTTGCTGATGACGCCGTGCCATGGCCCGGAGCCGCATCTGCTCAACCTAGTCGCTGCGCCCATGCGGGGCACCGGACCTGCGCGAGAGTGGAGGGCCCCATGGTCTGCATCAGGCGAAATCCCCATGCCCTCCAATCGGGAGCGCCCCTCTCCCCCCTCGGCGACCTCAATCCAGGGTCCCCGTCGTCGCCGTCGTCAGGCTGCCCTGCGCCTGCTGGCCGTCGGGGCGGGGGTGGCAGCGGGATCGGCGCTGCTACAGCTCCTCTGGCCGCCACCGGATCGCAGCTCGAGCCAGCTGGCCCTGATCCGACCCGACCAGCTCGCCAGTCCTCCCAGTCGCCAGGTCACGATTCTTGTGCTCGGGGTGGACGCCGATCGCAAGGAGGCTCCCAGCAATGGCGCTGCGCCGGCCGGGCCGGCCAACAGCGACGCCATGCTCCTGGTGCGGATCAGCCCCCGCGGCCCCTTGCAGGTGCTCAATCTGCCCACGGAACTGGCGGTGCGACTGCCCGGGCAGCAGACCCTGCAGCCCCTCGGTGGCCTGTACCGGCAGGGGGGCGTCGCCCTCAGTGCCGACGCGGTGCGGGAGCTGGTCGGTCTGCCGGCGGACCAGCCTGATCGCTTCGTGGTGATTCCCAGGGAGGTGCTGCGCAGGTTGGTGGACAGCGTCGGCAGCCTGGAGCTCAATGCCGACCGGGCCATGCGCTACGAGGATCGCAGGCAGCGCTACCGCATCGCGATCGAAGCGGGCCTGCAGCAGATGAACGGCGATCGGGTCGAGCAGTTCGTCCGATTCCGGGATGCCCAGTGGGGCGAAGCGGGCCGCCGTGACGACCTGCAGCAGGTGATCCCCCCTCTGATCGACGCGATGGCGAGGCCCGACATGATCAGCCAGTGGCCGAGCCTGGTGGGCCAGCTCCATGGGTCTGTGGAGACCAATCTCAGCCGATCAGAGATCCTCAGCCTGCTGGCGGTGACCCTCAGCAATCCCAGCGCCATCCGTTTCAGCAATCTGCCCCTGGCACCGCGGCGGGCTGGCCAGGCCCTCCGGCAGCTCGATCCCGGGGCCCAGGAGCCCTACTGGCCAGCTACCAGTCCCTGAAGGGATCGACGCAGGCTGATCAGGGCCGCTTCAGCCAGATCCCACTCCTGCTCAGACCCCCCTGCCTCGGGCCAGCAGCCGAGCCAGGGGAGCCCGTCCTCCCGGCGCATCGCCGAGTCCCACGGGACCCCCAGTTGCAAAAGGCCGACCGTCGGCACCCCCTCCTGGCGCAGGAGGGCGATCAGGGCAGCGGCCATGCCGCTGGGCAGGTCGTCGACGGGCAGCGCTGCCAGCACGGGCTGGCGCCAGGCTCCGAGGGCCTCGGCCCAGGTGCCTTGCCCCGGCATCCATTGGCCCGGATCCACCGGCAGCATCGCCAGGGCTCCGTCATGGGTGGCGCCTTCGGATCCCGCCCCCGCCTGCAGGCTCTGGAGGGCGGCCGGGATCGGCACGCTGGGCAGGTCGATCCGCAGCCAGCCCAGGCGGGCGGCGAGTTGGTCGGCCGCCCCGGTCAGCCGCTGCTCCACCGTGGCTGACGTCCCGCAGGAGACCAGAACGACGGGTTGGAAGGGGCTGGACGTTGAGGGTGGCATCGGATTGGCGGTTTCAGGACCGGGCGGCTTCTACGATCACTTCACAGCTGACGTGCTCGCGCCCGCCGTGACCAGTTTTCTCACCGCAGAACGGCTCGAGCATGACCAGGGCCAGCATGAACCCAGGCGACTGCGGCTGTTCAGCGGCACGGCGAACCAGGACCTGGCCCGAGAAATCGCCACCTACCTGGGGGTCCCCGACGGCCCCCGGGTGATCAAGCGATTTGCCGATGGTGAAACCTATCTGCAGATTCAGGAATCGATCCGGGGCTGCGATGTCTTCCTGATCCAGCCCACCTGCGCTCCGGTGAACGATCACCTGATGGAGCTGCTGATCATGGTGGACGCCTGCAAGCGGGCCTCCGCCCGCCAGGTGACGGCGGTGGTTCCCTACTACGGCTATGCCCGGGCCGATCGAAAGACCGCTGGCCGGGAGTCGATCACCGCCAAGCTCGTGGCCAACCTGCTCGCCAAATCGGGGGTGGACCGTGTGTTGGCGATGGATCTTCACTCCGCCCAGATCCAGGGCTATTTCGACATCCCCTGCGACCACATCTATGGATCCCCGGTGCTGGTCGATTACCTCTCCGGCCGGGACCTCGGGGAAGTGGTGGTGGTGTCGCCTGATGTGGGGGGCGTGGCCCGGGCCCGCGCCTTTGCCAAGAAGATGAACGATGCCCCCCTGGCGATCATCGACAAGCGCCGCTCCGGCCACAACGTGGCCGAGAGTCTCACCGTGATCGGTGATGTCGCCGGCAAGACAGCGATCCTGATCGACGACATGATCGACACCGGCGGCACCATCTGCCAGGGGGCCCGGCTGCTGCGGCAGCGGGGCGCCAGCCGCGTCATCGCCTGTGCCACCCATGCGGTGTTCTCGCCGCCGGCGGTGCAGCGTCTGTCGGAACCGGGCTTGTTCGAGGAGGTGGTCGTCACCAACAGCATCCCCCTCACCGAAGAACGTCGTTTCGCCCAGCTGCAGGTGTTGTCCGTGGCCAACATGCTCGGCGAGGCCATCTGGCGCATTCACGAGGAGAGCTCCGTGAGCTCGATGTTCCGCTGATCAGGCCCCTGGCTGCCTGGCGGCCGATCGCCTGGCTGCCAACCGCGCTGGCTGCCCTGAGCCTCCTTCAGGCGGCCGTCGGAGCGACACCTGTGCCGAGGGCGCCATCGGTTGCGTCATCGCCAGCGACGGCTGGCACCACGGTCGGGGTGTGGCTCACGAACAGCCCCAGCCCCCTCTATTACAGCCGTCAGCGGCTTGAGCAGGCCGTGGATGAGCTTGCTGCCGCCGGCTTCAACACCCTGTATCCGAACGTCTGGAGCCGGGGCACCACCTTCCATCGCAGCCGTCTGGCACCGATGGAGCCCGCCCTGGAGCAGGCCATCGCCCGGGGAGAGGGGCCCCTCGATCCGATCTGTCAGCTCGGGGCCGCGGCCCATCGCCGGGGCCTGAGGATCATTCCCTGGTTCGAGTACGGGCTGATGGAGCCGGCCGACAGCGCCATCGTGCGGGAGCATCCCGACTGGGTGCTCGCCCGCCGCGACGGCAGCCGCTTCTATGCCATGCATGGCGCCAACCTCCAGACCTCCCCCCTGCGGGATCTGCGGGTCTGGCTCAATCCTGCCCATCCCGGCGTCAGGGCCAGGTTTGTCGGTTTGATTCAGGAGGTGGTCAGCCGATGCCCGGTGGATGGCATCCAACTCGACGACCACTTCGCCTGGCCGGTCGATCTCGGCTATGACGACACCACCCGGGCCCTGTACCGCCAGGAGACGGGACGGGAGCCTCCGGACGAGGCCGTGGACCGGGACTGGATGCGCTGGCGGCGTCAGCAGCTGACGGGGTTGCTGCGGGAGCTCCGCCAGACCCTGAAACAGCAGCCCCGCCCGGTGATGGTCAGCCTGTCCCCTGGGCCCTTCCGGTTTGCCTACAACCATTGGCTCCAGGACTGGGAGCTGTGGGCTCTTGCAGAACTGATCGATGAACTGGTGGTTCAGAACTACGCCTATTCCGTGGCCGGTTTCCGCCAGGATCTGCAGCAACCGGCCCTGCTCAAGGCCCGGCAATGGGGGATTCCCGTGGAGATCGGCATCCTGGCTGGATTCGGGGGCCGGACCACGCCGTTGCTCACCCTGGAGGAGACGGTGGCCATGGCCCGCTCAGCCGGCCATGGGGTGATCTATTTCTACTGGGAGGGTCTGTGGGGGCAGTACGCCGGTCCGGAGGGTGGCGACCTACGGCGCATCGGGTTTCGACGGTTGCATGGTGGAGGTTGAGCCGCCCGGGGATCCGGGGGTTGCAGCCGGGGGCTGGGGGGTCTGCAGGG
This sequence comes from Prochloraceae cyanobacterium, assembly GCA_040377855.1. GTDB lineage: Bacteria > Cyanobacteriota > Cyanobacteriia > PCC-6307 > Cyanobiaceae > CAIXOZ01. The sequence goes on from JBEINY010000066.1 coordinate 7,415, forward strand.
GTGGCCGGGCCAACGGTGACATCAGCCGGATGCCATGAACCTCGGCCAGCCGCCGCAGGGGAACAGCGGTAAAGGTCTCGGTCGGCAGACCGAAGGTGATCGCCAGGCACCGCTTGACCACCACTTCACTGGCATCCCCGAACCGACCGGCGATCAGGTCGCTGATCACCCCGATGGTGCGGCCGGACGCCTCCGTCTGACTGATCAGGCAGCCGGCGATCGGGCGGGCGAGGGCTTCGCAGGGCTTGGCCATGGCGTCCTGCAGTTGGAGGTCTGAGCCTGCGGTGTAGGTGAGGCATTGACGGGCCAGGGACGATTCCAGCTGGGGCCGCGCCAGGGACAGCAGTGGTGTCAGCAGACCGGCCCGGGCCGGTGGAGCGGCCCCGTTGCCCAGGCCGGGTAGCAGCAGTCCCGCCAGCAGCACCGGCGGCAGGAGCCGCCCGTGCTTGAACGTCACTGCAGGCATTGGGCCACCACCTCGGCGGTGTTCGTGGACAGGGAGGCCCCGGCCAGGGTCTCGAGGGCGGCGCGCATGGCCCCACCCCGGTCGGTTCCGTAGCTTTTCCAGCCACTGAATCGCTTTGCCAGTCGCGATGCGGTGATCGGGTTGCGGCGATCGAGGTCCGCGATCTGCTCAGCCAGAAAGCGATAGCCCGAGCCGTCGATGGCATGGAACACCGGCGTGTTGGCGATGAAGCCCCCCACCACAGCCCGCACGCTGTTGGGGGCATCACCGTCGTAGCGGGGATGGGCCAGCAGCTGCCGGACTCGCTCCAGACCATCGCTGAAGGGGGCGGAGGCCTCGAGGGAAAACCACGTGTCGAGAATGACCGGGCGATGCTGCCAGCGTTCAAAGAACCGGGCCACGGCCTGCTCCCGTTGGGGCAGGCGGTGGGGCTGGAGAGCCCCCAGTCCGGCCCTGGCCAGGGTCATCGAGTGCCCTGACACCGCCTCCAGGGCACTGGCGATCGCCTGGTCATCCCCGGCAGCCACCTGCCAGCTCCAGATCAGGGCCGTCAGGTCCCGATCGCCGTCGCCCTGCGGCCAGGTCAGGTCCCACTGGCTTCGGCAGAGCTCCAGGGCGCGGCCCAGGGGCAGGGCCAGGGCTTCCCCGAAGCGCCGCCTGAGATCGAGCAGGGCCTGGAACAGGGCTGGCGGATCGGGAGTGTCCGAGGCGTCCTCCAATTCAGCCAGTCCAGGAAGGGCCAGCAGCAGGGCCCGGCTTCGTTGGGCCAGGGAGCCATCCAGGAGGATCCGCTCGAAGGCGTTGATCAGGCCATCCTCCAGGGCGTCATCAGGTGTCTGGGCCGCCCGGGAGAGCACGGCACGACGCAGCAGACCCTGACCGGAATCCCAGCGGGCGAAGGGGTCGCTGTCGTGGGCCAGCAGGTGGAGCAGCTCCTCGACAGCCCGTTCACCCCTGACCTTCACCGGCGCTGAAAACCCCCTCAGCAGTGAGAGTGCTGGAGGGTGGGCCTGGGGCCCAAGCCCCTCGAAGCAAACCATCTGTTCCGGCTGATCAACCACCACCAGGCGACTGGCCATCCCCCAGGCCGGATCCAGTTCGGCGGCCCGGGCTTCGGCTTCGCTTTCGCCCCGCAGTCGCAGGGGCAAGGGCTCACCGCCCTGATCCACCAGGCCAAGCACCAGGGGAATCACCACCGGAAGCTTCTCGGGTTGGCCAGGGGTGGCAGGGGTGTGCTGACGAATCGTGAGGGTGAGGTTGCCGCGCTCCCCATCCCAGTGCTGCTCGATGCTGAGCTGCGGTGTCCCTGCCTGGACGTACCAGCGCCGGAACTGTTGCAGGTCGACCCGGGCGAGGGCAGCGCCCGGGCTCGTCGCTGCAGGGGCTGTGGAGGGGGTTGATCCGGTGGGGGGATCCTGCTGGGCTGCGTCTTCCATGGCCCGCACGAAGTCTTCGCAGGTGGCGGCCGTGCCGTCATGGCGTTGCACGTAGAGGGCGATGCCTTTGAAAAAGACGTCGTGCCCCAGCAGGGTGTGGAGCATGCGGATCACCTCCGCCCCTTTCTCATAGATGGTGGTCGTGTAGAAGTTGTCGATCGCCTGATATTCGGCAGGCTGCACGGCATGGGCTGTGGGCCCTGAGTCTTCCCGGAACTGGGTGTTCCGCAGCATCGCCACATCCTCGATTCGTTTGGCCGAACGGGAATGGAGATCAGCGGTGAACGATTGATCGCGAAACACCGTCAGGCCCTCCTTGAGGGAGAGCTGGAACCAGTCGCGGCAGGTGATGCGATTTCCGGTCCAATTATGGAAATATTCGTGGGCGATGATGCTCTCGATTCGCTCCAGTTCTCCGTCGGTGGCGGTGGCGGCGTCGGCCAGCACCAGCTTGGAGTTGAAGATGTTGAGCCCCTTGTTCTCCATGGCGCCCATGTTGAAATGGCGGACCGCCACGAGATTGAATTCATCGAGGTCGTATTCGAGGCCGTAAACCTGCTCATCCCAAGCCATGGCCCGTTTCAGGCAGGTCATCGCATGGCCGGTGAGGGCACCGTCCCCCGGTTCGACATGGAGGCGCAGGGTCACCGAACGCCCTGATGAGGTGGTGAAACGGTCGCGCACTTCCTCCAGGTTTCCGGCCACCAGGGCGAACAGATAGGACGGCTTGGGAAAGGGATCGTCCCAGATCGCAAAGTGACGACCGGATGCACTCTCGGGATCCCCTTCCAGGTCCCCGAATGCGATGCCATTGCCATTGGAGAGCAGCACCGGGTAGGTCTGTCGATCGGCTTCGATCCGCACCCTGAATCGGCTCAGCAGGTCGGGGCGGTCGGGGTGAAAGGTGATCCGGCGGAAGCCCTCGGCTTCGCACTGGGTGGTGAGCATGCCACCACTGGCATACAGGCCCTCCAGGGTGGTGTTGTGGTTGGGATTGATCCGCACCACGGACTCGAGCACAAAGGGCTGAGGCGGTGGTGCCAGCACGGTCAGGCTGGTGCCGTTGCGGCTCCAGGCCCCCTGGGCCAGGGGTTGGCCATCCAGCTTCAGCTCGAGCAGTTCGAGATCGATGCCCTGCAGCACCAACGGGGCAGGCCCCTGGGCATCGGGGTGGGCAAGGGGGTTGGCCTCCAGCCTGAGCTGGGCCTGCACCAGGGTGTGGTCATCGAAGATTCGTACCGTCAGATCGGTGCGCTCCAGCCGGTAGGGGGCCGGTTGGTAATCGGCAAGACGAACACCGGCCATGGCAGGGGAAGGGCAAGGGACGACTGGGGCGGGGACGGCCGCTGGCACGCTGATGGCCACGCGATCGTCCCTGGACGATCGGTTCAGCGGCGGGGAGCTGGGCTCCCCTGGGCAGGGGTGGCAACGGCAGGGGAGGCACCAGTCGGGGCAGCACTGGCCGGGGCAGCGCCGGCAGGCGTGGTCGACGGGATTGGGGTCGCGGTGCCCCCCGCTCGTCCCTGGGTGGACGCTGCGCCAGGACCGGCCTGGCTCCCGGGGGCCTGGGCATTCTTGATCGTGGCTTCCACTTTCTGGCGGATGTCGTCGGGCATCTCCTTGGGACAGAACGTCAGCGCCCCGATCAGCACCGAGTCGTAGGCGCCGCGCCGCAGCTCCTCAAGTGACAGCGGTTTGTCACCCACCTGCTGAATCACGGACCCATGCTCGTTCTGCAGAATCACCACCACGGTTTCACCGGCGATCGGTACGGCCTTGCTGAACTCCAGCGCACCGATCGAGCGGGCCAGGCAGAAATTGATCGCCGAGATCCGCATGTAGAGGTCCATGTTGGCGGGCGTTGCCGGAGTCGTCGTCCTGCCGTCGCCGCCCTTGGGAGCGGCCAGGGCCGGGGCTGGCACCAGCAACAGCGGCAGGAGAACCACGCAGGGCAGCAGGCCGACGATGAGGCGGATCAGGCGGGTCGGGGAACGCATCGAAGAGACTCGCGTCCTCTTAGAGGGCGAAACGACGGGAGTACCCATCCTGCCGCCAAGGCGATGAACCGAG
>JBEINY010000105.1:0-6200 GCA_040377855.1 Prochloraceae cyanobacterium
CCTGAGGCTCGCCCCCATCATCGCGGATGGCATGGCCGGGCTGATGTTGATTGGTCCATCACGGCCGCAGGCCCGGCCACCGGCGCGGCAACAGCACCAGCAGCAGGGCCGCGGCGGCCACGGGCAGCCAGGCCCGCAGCAATGCCAGGGCCAGATGCGGTAGCACCGTCGCCAGGAGGTCGTTCAGGCCGGTCGCGGCGGGGAGTCCCAGGGGTAGTCCGAGACTGTGGATTCCGCAGACCGCCCCGACCAGGCCGGCCTGGAGGTGGCTGTCGTCGGGATCGACGCGGGTGAGGTGAAAGGCCAGCAGCCCATAGAACAGGCCACAGCCCCCGGCCCGCAGCCCCGTCTCCACCATCGGCTGAGGCTCCGGCAGCAGGGCCAGCAGCGCACCCACCACCAGGGCGCAGCCCCCGGCCAGCAGGGCCCAGGCGATCGAGCGCCGGCGCAGGTGGGCGCGGGAGAGATCCGTCGGGCCTGGGTCGGCGTGGGACGCGGAACTCACGCGGGGTGAGGGGCAATCGGGGAGCCGATCATGCCTGGAAGGGCGCCTCCTGGCCCCCCCAGCGCCCGTGGGCGATCATGCGATGACGCAGGGGGATTGCTCCCGTCATCCGATCCAGCGCCATGGCCGCCGCTCCGTCCTCCCGTCCTCACTCCGACATGTCGGTGCTGCGTCCACGCTCCGGGGCCGAGATCCGGAAGGCCTTCCTGACCTTCTATGAACAGCATCAGCACCTGCCGCTGCCCAGCGCCTCCCTGGTGCCGGACGATCCGACGGTGCTGCTCACGATCGCGGGCATGCTGCCGTTCAAGCCGGTGTTCCTCGGACAGCAGCAACGGCCGGCGCCGCGGGCCACCAGCGCCCAGAAATGCATCCGCACCAACGATATTGAAAACGTGGGTCGCACGGCACGGCACCACACGTTCTTTGAAATGCTGGGCAACTTCTCCTTCGGGGATTATTTCAAGGAGCAGGCGATTCAATGGGCCTGGCAGCTGAGCACGGAGGTTTATGGCCTATCCCCCCAGAACCTGGTGGTGAGCGTCTTCCGCGAAGACGACGAGGCTGAGGCGATCTGGCGGGATGTGGTTGGGGTGAATCCAAAGCGCATCATCCGCATGGATGAGGCTGATAATTTCTGGGCCTCCGGCCCCACCGGCCCCTGCGGCCCCTGCTCAGAGATCTACTACGACTTCAGGCCCGACCTCGGTGACGAGGCCATTGATCTCGAAGATGACACGCGCTTCATCGAGTTCTACAACCTGGTGTTCATGCAATACAACCGGGATGCCGGAGGCACCCTGACACCCCTGGCCAATCGCTGCATCGACACTGGCATGGGCCTGGAGCGCATGGCCCAGATCCTTCAGGCGGTGCCCAACAACTATGAAACCGACCTGATTTTTCCGCTGATCGAAGCAGCGTCGCGGCTGGCCGAGGTCGATTATCGGGCCCTTGATGAGAAGGGCAAGACCTCCCTCAAGGTGATCGGCGACCACAGCCGAGCGATCACCCAGTTGATCTGCGATGGGGTCACCGCCAGCAATCTGGGTCGTGGCTACATCCTGCGACGGCTTTTGCGGCGGGTGGTACGCCATGGACGGCTTCTGGGCATCGACAAGCCCTTCCTGACGGCGATGGGTGAGGCCTCGATCGCCCTGATGCAGGACGCCTATCCGCAATTGGTGGAGCGGCGTGAGGTGATCCTGTCGGAGCTGCAACGGGAGGAGGCCCGCTTCCTGGAAACCCTGGAGCGGGGAGAGAAGCTGCTGGCGGAGGTGCTGGCCGCCGGGCCCAGGCAGATCTCCGGCGACCAGGCCTTCGAGCTTTACGACACCTACGGCTTTCCGCTCGAGCTCACGGAAGAAATTGCCGAAGAGCATGGGCTCACGGTTGATCTGGCCGGGTTTGAGGCGGCGATGGAGGCCCAGCGCCAGCGCGCCAAGGCGGCGGCGGTGAGCATCGACCTCACCCTTCAGGGGGCGATCGAGCAGATGGCGGCCGACCTGGAGGCCACGGCCTTCAAGGGGTATGAGGCCCTGGAGCACCCGAGCTGTGTGCTTGCCCTGGTGGTCAACGGCGAACCGGCCGAGCGGGGAGTGGCTGGCGATTCCGTGCAGTTGGTGCTGGATTCGACCCCCTTTTACGGCGAGGGTGGCGGTCAGGTGGGAGACCGGGGGGTGCTCTTAGGCCAGGGCCATGCTGGCGACCGGGGCATGGTCGCGATCGAGGCCGTGAGTCGGAACCGCAGTGTCTTCGTCCACAGCGGCCGCATCGAGCGGGGCGTCCTGGCCGTCGGCGACCTCGTCCATGCCCAGGTCGATCGGGCCTGCCGCCGCCGCGTCCAGGCGAACCACACCGCCACTCACCTGCTCCAGGCCGCCCTCAAGCAGGTGGTGGATCCCGCGATCGGCCAGGCCGGTTCCTTGGTGGATTTCGATCGGCTGCGGTTCGACTTCCACTGCCCCCGTGCCGTCACGGCCAGCGAGCTGGTGCAGGTCGAGACCTTGATCAATGGCTGGATCGCGGAAGCCCATCGCCTCGAGGTGCAATCGATGGCGATCGACCAGGCGAGGGCTGCCGGCGCCGTAGCGATGTTCGGTGAGAAATACGGCGATGTGGTGCGGGTTGTGGATGTGCCAGGGGTGTCGATGGAGCTCTGTGGCGGCACCCACGTGGCCAACACCGCCGAGATCGGTCTGTTCAAGATCGTCGCGGAGAGTGGGGTGGCCGCCGGCATCCGGCGCATCGAGGCCGTGGCCGGCCCGGCGGTGCTCGCCTATCTGAACGACCGCGATGCTGTGGTGAGGCAGCTGGGTGATCGGTTCAAGGCCCAGCCCGGTGACATCGTCGACCGGGTGGTTGCCCTGCAGGAGGAGCTCAAGGCGGCCCACAAATCCCTGGCTGCCGCCCGTGCTGAGCTGGCGCTGGCGAAGGCCTCTGCCCTGGTGGTGCGGGCCGAGCTGCAGGGCGAGAACCGGTTGCTGGTGGAGCGCCTCGATGGGGTGGAGGGTGCGGGCCTGCAGAGTGCAGCCCGGGGCCTGGCGGATCAGCTTGGCGATGGCGCTGCGGTGGTGCTGGGAGGCCTGCCCGACCCTTCAGATCTGACCAAGGTGATTTTGGTGGCGGCCTTCGGCAAGGCGGTGATCGCCCAGGGCCTGAAGGCGGGCCAGTTCATCGGTGGCGTCGCCGCCCGCTGCGGTGGCGGTGGCGGCGGCCGGCCGAATCTGGCTCAGGCCGGTGGCAAGGATGGAGAGGCCCTCGATGCGGCCCTGGAGGCGGCCCGGCTCGAACTGCGCTCAGCGATGTCTTGATCGCGGCCGGGTGCGCATCACCAGGGCAAGCACCACCAGCGAGGTGGCGATCATTTCCACCCCCAGCAACGGCAGGCTGGCCGTGCTGCCGTTGCTGATCCAGCCGAAGGCGATGGCGGCGTTGAACAGGCCGGCCCCATCAACCCCCCCCAGCCAGCCCAGGGCGGTGACGCTCAAGCCCACCACAAAGCCGGTCAAGGGCCTGGAGCTTGGACAGAGCAGCGTTTCGGTGCTCCAGTTGAGGATCACCACCAGGAGCAACACGGTGAACACCAGTTCACTGGCCAGCCCCCGGCTGCCCACCTGCAGCACCGGCAGCAGGGGCGGCTCCAGTTGGTAAGCCAGAAGCACCCCGAGCACCTGGGCGCTGATGTACACCAGGGTTTCCCGTAGTAGGGGTGCGCCCCGCTCGGGCTCGCGCAACCAGGCCTTGGCATGCAGGGCCAAGGTGACGCATGGATTGAGGTGGGCGCCGCTGCGGCTTCCGATCAGATGGATCACGAGGGCCAGCACCAGGCCGATGGTCAGGGCCTGATCGAGGCTTCCCAGGCCGGAACCGGAGAGCAGCCGGGCCCCGGCGATCGCGAACAGGGCGGTTCCACCGAACTCCAGCAGCCCGCGTTCGAACAGAGATTGCGACATCGGTCACTCCCATCTCCCAGGCAACCTATCGAGAACGGTGCGGGGCAACCACAGCGGCGGGATTGGTGATGCGATGGGGGTCATTCCGCCATGATTGGACGAGACCCCCACGAGGACCTGATGCTTCCTTCGGGCCTGCGGAGCAAAAAATCCAAGACACACTGAAGAGATCCTGAAGTCGAGGCTGGAATCGGTCATGGCGACTAGCTTCGGGAAAAGTGTGTTTCAGTGTTCAGTCCATGACGGTTTTCCCTGCGCACCGAACGGACCTGCTGTTCTCTTCAGGGATTCACTCCCTCTCCGTCCTTGGGACCCTGCATCACCATCGTTGGCGTTGGAATCCCTTCGAAACCCAGAACGAGCTCACCTGGAATGCCGCTCTGAATTGTTGGACAAGAACATTCTTTCTGTCTCCAACCGGTGGAAGGCATGGCGATGGGGTTTACGTATTCCGCTTTGTGGTCAATCACAACCCACGACGCGTGCTAAAGGCCGATCTGGTTGGTGATCAGATCCATGGTATTCACCTCTATGGCAGCGAGCATGGGCAAGAGGGGGGCAATATCGCGATCAAGGTGTTGCAGCCTCAGGAGATCCAATTGCGGGTCGGGGCGTCACTGGAATCCTTTTCGATCGAAACATCCAGTCCAGAGACCGTCCAGAGAGTTGTCGGTGGCCAGTCCTATGAGCTGAACGGTTTCGTTTGGGACGCGGCCGACATGTTCCAGAAGTTTGATGAAACACTGGCGGGACGTTCACTTCAGGAAATATCCCCTGGTGTCTGGCAGATTGACGTGGAGCTGCGCCGTGATGGCGGCATTGATTTTCGACATGATGGCGTTTATCAGTTTCTGATCTCCAGTAATCAGGATGAAGATCAGGGCCTCAGCGCTCTGAATGGATCCGTCACGGCAAACGGTTCTCGTATTCAGTTGGTTCATGGCACTGGTTTTGGCAGTAGCCACGGACTTTGCCATCATTCCGCCCCGACCGTGCGGGTGAATGCCAACGGTCGCTATCGGTTCACCCTCCGCTTACAAGATGGCCAGACCTCGCTTGAGGTTCAATCCCTTGGGATCGGTGAGATCCGCTTCGTCAATCGCGTTGACACCCTCCATCTGATGGGCACGGTGCATAGTCAGGATCCTTTCGATCCCACGGCCGCCCATACCCTGATGCGTCCCCAGGAAGGGTCGGCCGATGGCGACCTCCAGAGCCTCTCCTGCGACCTGAAGCCAGGTACCTACAGCATCAATTTCGGTCTCGGTCGGGAGCTGTTTCTGGACACGATGGCCCTCGGATGCTGGTTGGAGGATGGGCCGACAGGCGCGTTGCAGGGCATCGGATGGCACGGCAAGCCCAATGAATCCAACATCGGGTTTACGGTCACCGAACCGGGCAGGGTCACCGTCACCTACGACCGTTCCAGCGACCGGTTCAGCCTGGAGCATGAGGGTGGACCCAACGCCCTGGTCAAGGTGGATCGCCTGCAGGAGTTGTCCCTGGTCGGCAGTTTTGACGCCCCTCTGGTGGCCTGGGATCCGAAGGATCCCCACAACCTGATGCAGCCCCTCGGTGACAGCCGATTTGAGCGGATGCTCCAGCTCCAGGCCGGACGGCTGTATGAATACAAATATGTAGCCAATCGTACCGATTGGCTGTTGGTGTTTGCGGATTACGAGCTCGATGGCTATGGCTTTGCCTATGACGCGCCCTTGAATCCGACTCCCTTTGACACCACCCTTGCGCAGTTGCGGACCTACGGCCATCTCACGACCCATGGGAATCCCCCTGCCCTGCGCTTCACCCCGAAGGAAACCGGATGGCATCGGTTCTCCGTTGATCTGGTTACGGGTGGCTATTCCATTCAGCCCCTGGGCCTGGCGACCATCTGAATCTCTTTAGGGGCGAGCCGGCAACCGGTCAAGCCAGAAGAGGTGGCCGGGTATGTATCCCTTGATACGGAGGAGAATGGGCTCTCCGTGTGATCGGCAGCCATGGGGATTCAGCGAGGCTCAATGTGTTGATTCCAGGTCAATTGCCGTCCTGGATCGGCATTGAATCCCCCCAAGGCTTTTCGATTTGTGAATTATGGTTGGACCCCTGTTTTTGTGCTAGAATTAAATCGACTGCCCCCGTGGCGGTGCTCAACATTGCGCCTCTCAAGCGATGGCAAAGAAAATTCTGGCTGTGATCTCCGAGTGGGGTTATTGGGGTGAGGAGCTGGTTGGCCCCCTTGA
>JBEINY010000055.1:0-12837 GCA_040377855.1 Prochloraceae cyanobacterium
AACCAGGGCCTTGAGGGCATGGATCTCCTGCTTGCCCAGCCTGGCGGCCCGCTCCATCGCCCTGGCCCCTAGGAGATCTTCCGGCTCGCCAGTCGCTCCAGCACATGTTCAAGGCAGTAGCCGAACAGGGCGGGATCGGGGGCCCGCAGGCCGATGTCGGCCAGGCCCAGTTCCCCCCAGCGCTGGTCGAGGCGAGCCTCCAGTTCTGCGGAACGGCTGAGCGGTTCGCCCCAGGCGTGGTTGCGTTCCGGGCCCACCTTGGTGGTGGCATCGATCGCCAGTCGGCCGCCGAGCCCCAGCTGTTCGCTGGCGAAATCCAGGGTGTCGAAGGGGGTGTTTTCGAGCACGAACAGATCCCGTTGCGGATCGACCAGGGCGCTGATCGCCCAGATCACCTGGCGGGGGTCGCGGATGTTGATGCTCTTGTCGACCACCACCACGAACTTGGTGTAGGTGAACTGGGGCAGGGCGCTCCAGAAGGCCATCGCCGCCCGCTTCGCCTGGCCGGGGTAGGCCTTGTCGATCGCGATCACCGCCAGCTTGTAGCTGAGTCCTTCCATCGGCAGGAAGAAATCAACGATCTCCGGAATCTGCTGACGCAGGATCGGCGTGTAGATCCGATTCAGGGCAATCGCGAGCATCGCGTCTTCCTTCGGAGGCCGGCCGCTGAAGGTGGTGAAGTAGATCGGATCGCGGCGCTGGGTGATGCACTGGATCCGCACCAGCGGTGACGGCTCCTCACCCCCGTAGAAGCCCATGTGGTCACCGAAGGGGCCATCGGCGAGGTCTTCTCCGGGAGTGATCATGCCTTCCAGCACCAGCTCGCTGTGGGAGGGAACCTGCAGATCGACGCTGCGGCAACGGCTGAGTCGCACCCCTTCGCCGCCATAGATGCCGGCGAACAACCATTCGCTCAGCTGCACCGGGATCGGGGTGGCCGCCGCCATCACCAGCAGCGGATGCACCCCGATGGCGATCGCGATCTCCAGCTTCTTGCCCATGGCTGCGGCCTTGCGCAGATGGCGGGCACCGCCGCGCACACTGAGCCAGTGCACGGTCATCGTGTTGATGGATTGCTGCTGAAGCCTGTAAACGCCGACATTGGGAGTGCCGGTTTCCGGATCCTTGGTGATCACCAGGCCGAGGGTGATGATCCGGCCGGCATCTCCAGGCCAGGGCCGCAGCAATGGCAGGGCATCGAGGTTCACCGCCTCCCCCTCGAAGACCTGCTGCTGACAGGGCGGGAACGGATCGCCGGCGGGCCTGGCCTTGACGAGATCCCAGAGCAGGGAGCCGAAACGACCCGCTTCCTTGAGGCCTTTGGGTGGACGGGGTTGCTGCAGCAGGGCCAGCTTCTCGCCCAAGGCTTCCAGCTCCTCGGGCGCTTCCATGCCCATGCTCCAGACCACCCGCTCCACGGTGCCGAGCAGGTTCACGGCCACCGGCATCGATGAGCCGATCACGTTCTCGAAGAGCAGGGCCGGCCCGCCCATGGCCAGGACCCGATCGGCGATGGCGGCCAGTTCGAGGTCGGGATCCACCGGTGCGGTGATCCGGCGCAGCTGACCGCGCTGCTCCAGCAGCTGGAGGAATCCCCGCAGATCGCGGCGTTGCTCGCGGCTCACCGGAGCCGGCGATGGGGTCTGCGTAGCCGGTGCTGGCGGGCCCAGGCTGGCGGCGCCGGCCTGATCGCTGCTCGGGGAGGTCGAGGCCGCTGGGGCTGGGTTGCGGGAACCCCGGTGGGCCATGCGCCTGGCCCAGCTGCCCAATCCCACGTCCCGTTCCGCCTGTCTGGTTCCTACTCTGGCGCACCTCACCCCTGGGCTGCGCCGTGCTGATCTCCTACTTCCACACCTCGGAATCGGTGCCGCCGATCAGCGCCGTGGCCGAGGGCGGGCCGGATGCGGCGGTGGTGATCGACGTGCTGCGGGCCACCACCACCATCGCCTGGTCGCTCCAGAACGGCGCCGAGGCGATTCAGGCCTTTGCAGACCTGGGCCAGTTGGAGTCGGCGGCATCGGCCTGGCCCCAGGAGCGTTGCCTGCGGGCCGGTGAGCGCGGCGGCAAGCGGGTGGAGGGCTACGACCTCGGGAATTCGCCCCTGGCGGTGACCCCTGAGTTGGTGGGCGGCAAACGCATTTTCATGAGCACCACCAACGGCACCCGGTCCCTGGATCGAGTCCGCAGCGTCCCCCTGCTGGTTACGGCCTGCCTGCCCAATCGCAGCGCCGTGGCCCGGCGATTGCTCGAGGCCGACGCGACGTGCGTCTGGATCGTGGGCAGCGGCTGGGAGGGCGACTACTCCCTGGAGGACAGCCTCGCGGCCGGTGCCGTCGCCGCTGTCCTGCTGGCGGAGGCTCCGCAAGCGGCGGTGCTGGCCAACGACGAGATGCAGGCTGCCCTTGCGCTCTGGCAGCAGTGGAGCTCAGATCCGGAAGCCTGTCTGCGGACCGCCAGCCACGGCCAGCGCCTGATTGGCCTCGGCGACCACGATGCCGATTTCGCCTGCTGTGCCGCCGTCGACAGCCTGACGATCGTGCCCACCCAGGCTGAACCCGGCGTTCTGAGGGCGCTCTGAGCTCCCTTACAGTCTGGCCACGCATTGGGTCCGGTGGTGGCGAGCTTTCTGGCGGCTGCGGTTCAACTGACGAGCACATCGGACCCTGAGGCCAACTTCGCCGCGGCCGAGGAGCAGATCGAGCTTTCGGTGCGTCGGGGCGCTGAGCTGGTGGGCTTGCCCGAAAACTTCGCCTTCATGGGTGAAGACCAGCGGCGCCTGGAGCTGGCTCCGACCCTGGCGGAGCGCTGCAGCCGCTTCCTGGTCACCATGGCCCGTCGTTACCAGGTGACCCTCCTCGGGGGCGGCTTCCCGGTGCCGGCCGGTGAGGGGATCACCGCCAATCGCGCCGAGCTGGTGGGCAAGGACGGCCAGTTGCTGGCCCGCTACGACAAGATCCATCTCTTTGATGTCGATCTGCCCGATGGCAACACCTATCGGGAGTCGGCGACGGTGAAACCGGGGGAGGCTCTCCCCCCGGTGGTCGATGTGCCCGGCCTGTGCCGGATCGGACTATCGATCTGTTACGACGTGCGTTTTCCTGAGCTTTATCGCCATCTGGCCGGGGCCGGAGCCGAACTGCTGATGGTGCCCGCCGCCTTCACCGCCTTCACCGGCAAGGACCATTGGCAGGTGCTGTTGCAGGCCCGCTCGATCGAGAACACCGCCTATGTGGTGGCCCCGGCCCAGACGGGCCTCCACGGCGCCCGCCGGGCCACCCACGGCCATGCCCTGGTGATCGACCCCTGGGGCACGGTGCTGGCCGATGCCGGCGTTGCGCCCGGCCATGCGATTGCTCCGATCGACACCTCCCACAGCCGCAGGGTCCGTGACCAGATGCCGAGCCTCAGGCACCGCCGCCCGGCCCTCTTCTGAGATCGACCGGCATGGGATGGCACCACCGGCCCGGCAGAAGGCGCTCGCTCCGGGCGACCGGCAGCCTGGCACTGGTGGTGCTTCTTTCCTGGCCGGTTCTGGCGGCCAGGGCCGCCAGCTCTTTGGTGGCCTGGCGCTGGCGGGGTGATCGCCTGGAGCTGCGCACCCCCCCCGGCACCCGTCCTCTGGCGTTCTTCGAACAGGGCAGCTTCGGTCGGGGCCCCAGGGTCTGGATTGACCTCCCCGGGGCCCCCAGTCGCACCCGGACGTTGTCCCTGCCCCCGGGCACAGCCCTGCGGGAGGTGCGGGTGGGCCGTCCTGGCGCGGATCAGACCCGGCTGGTGCTCGAATTTCAGAGCGGAACGGTGCTCGACCCCCGGGATCTGCGCCTGGTGGGGACGGCCACGGATCGCTGGCAGATGGAGTTCCGCCGCTTGGCCCCCCAGCAGGCGACCAGCAGCATGCCTGCTGTCGGTGAGGGCGATCTCGATGCCCCGCTCGCCATCGCCTCCCGGCCGCCGGTGATCTCCCCGACCCTGGGCGCCCCCTTCCCCACCGATCCCACGCCCCTCTCGGCGGCCGGTCTCCCCACCGTTCCCAGGGGACGGTTCAAGGTGGTGCTTGACCCGGGCCACGGGGGGCCCGATCCCGGGGCGGTGGGCATCGCTGGTCTGCGGGAAACCGATGTGGTGCTCGATGTGGCGCTCCAAGCGGCCCAGCTCCTCCAGAGCCGCGGTGTCCAGGTGGTGCTCACCCGCACCTCGGAGGTGGATGTCGACCTCCCGCCCCGGGTCGCCCTGGCCAACAGCAGTGGCGCCGATCTGTTCCTCAGCCTCCATGCCAATGCCCTGTCGATGGAGCGGCCCGATGTCAATGGCATCGAAACCTTCTATTTCGAGAGTGCACCCTCGAGGTCCCTGGCCTCTGCGGTCCAGGAGCAGGTCCTGGCGGTGTCGCCCGGCAGTCCCGATCGCGGCGTGCGGCAGGCGCGCTTCTTCGTGATCCGCCGCACGGCGATGCCGGCGTCGCTGTTGGAGATGGGATTCGTCACCGGCAATCTGGATTCCCCTCGCTTGGCGGATCCGGCCCATCGCCGCCGCCTGGCCCTGGCCGTGGCTGCCGGCATCCTCCAGTATCTCGGCCAGCAGGCGGCGATGCCCGGGGGGATCCAGGCGGTCAGTAGCGTTGAAGGCCCCGTCGAGGGTGCGCGATGAGTCCCCTGATCGGTCTGTTCGACAGCGGGTTGGGGGGGCTGACGGTGCTCCGCCAACTGATCTCCCGCCGGCCTCGCCAGAGCTGCCTCTACCTGGGGGATACGGCGCGGGTGCCCTACGGCCAGCGGTCGGTGGAGGAGATCCGATCGATTGCGGCTGAAGTGGTGTGCTGGCTCCATCAGCAGGGGGTTGAGCTGTTGGTGATGGCCTGCAACACCACCAATGCCCTCGCCTTCGACATTGCGGTTGCTGAGGCCGGTGTGCCGGTGGTCGGCCTGATCGACAGCGCCGCCTCAACGCTTGAGTCCCTGCGGGTGGGCATCTTGGCCACCAGTGCCACCGTCAGCAGTGGCGCCTACGGCCGTGCCATCCGCGCCAACCAGCCGGCGGCGCGGGTGGTGGAGGTGGCCTGCCCTGCCTTCGTGCCCCTGATCGAAGCGGGCCAGCTCGACGGCCCCGAGATCGAAGCGGCGGCCCTGGAGTATCTCGAACCCTTGCTCCAGGCCGGGGTGGAGACCGTGGTGCTGGGCTGCACCCACTACCCGCTGCTGGTGCCCTTGCTCGAGCGCCTGCTGCCGAAGGACGTTCGGCTGGTGGATCCGGCCGAGGCCACGGCCCATCGGCTGGTGGCCCTGCTCGGCGCCCTCGGCGACGGCCCTTCTCCATCCCATCAACGGCCGCCGTCGCTGCCGGAACCCCTTGCCGACTGTCGCTTCTGCGTCACCGGTGATCCTCTCGCCTTCGCCCGGGCAGCGGCACCCCTGATCGGTCTGCAGCCGCTGGTTGAGCAGGTCTGCCTACGGTCGACGGGCCGACCCTTCTAGGATCTCGGCACCGGTCGGGTTTCATGGCAACGGTCGCAGAACTGCTCCAGCCGGTCGAAGCCGACCTCGACGCCCTTCTGGCGGATCTGCGCACCCTGATCGGTGCCGGCCATCCGATTCTTCAGGCTGCGGCCGAACATCTTTTTAGTGCCGGCGGCAAGAAGCTCCGCCCCGGCATTGTGTTGTTGATCTCCCGGGCGATCAGTCCCGATGGTCAGTTCACGCCGCGGCATCGCCGGCTGGCCGAGATCACGGAGATGATCCACACGGCCTCCCTCGTCCATGACGACGTGGTGGATGGGGCCTCCACCCGCCGGGGCGTGGCGACGGTGCACAGCCGTTTCAATCACCGTGTGGCGGTGCTGGCGGGGGATTTTCTGTTTGCCCAGGCCAGCT
Source organism: Prochloraceae cyanobacterium (assembly GCA_040377855.1). Taxonomy (GTDB): domain Bacteria; phylum Cyanobacteriota; class Cyanobacteriia; order PCC-6307; family Cyanobiaceae; genus CAIXOZ01. The sequence continues at coordinate 5,868 of JBEINY010000055.1, forward strand.
GGCATCTCGCCAATCTCGATGACCTCGAGGTGGTGAAGCTGCTCTCCAGGGTGATCATGGATCTGGCCGATGGAGAGGTGCGTCAGGGCCTGTTCCGCTACGACACGGGCCAGAGCTTCGAGACCTACCTCGAGAAGAGCTACTGCAAGACGGCCTCCCTGATTGCCAACAGTGCCCGGGCCGCCGGCGTGCTCAGCGGCCTGCCGGCCGATCATCTCGATGCCCTCTACAGCTTCGGCCGTCAGCTGGGCCTGGCCTTCCAGGTGGTGGATGACATCCTCGATTTCACTGGCAGCGACCAGCAGCTCGGCAAGCCGGCTGCCAGCGACCTGGCCTCCGGGTATCTCACGGCTCCGGCCCTCTATGCCCTCCAGGAGCGGCCGGCCCTGGCCGGTCTGATCGAACGGGAATTCAGCCAGGACGGGGATCTGCAGCAGGCCCTGGACCTGGTGCGCGGCTGTGAGGCGATTGCCCGCTCCCGCAGCCTGGCTGAAGGTTTCGCCCGGGAGGCCCGCGAGGCCCTGCAGTGGTTGCCCCCTTCCGACTCCCGCGGCGCCTTGCTGCAACTGCCCGACTTCGTGCTCAGCCGCCTCTACTGAGGGCGGCAGTGCGGCCCAGGGAGTTTGGCTGTCCTGTTCAGAGGTTGATGTCAGAGAGGCTGTTCAGCCACACCACGGTCTCGGGATAGGCCTGCCGCTGGATGCCCGCCGGGGCCAGCACATGAACGCGGCAGCCTGCCCTCACCGCAGCGGTGGCGCCGGCCGGTGAGTCCTCGAAGGCCCAGCATCGGCTGGGGTCCACCCCGAGCCTCGCCGCCGCCAGCAGGAAGACATCCGGCGCGGGTTTGCCCGTCTGCAGGTCGGGATCATCGCCATGGACGCGGGTGGTGATCAGGGCGAGCCACGGATGGGGGCCACTTTTCTGGCCCACCGCTTCGCTGGAACTGCTGGTGGCCATCGCCATCGGGATCGAGAGGGCATGGCATCGTTCGAGCAGGGCCTGGGCGCCGGGGATGGCCGGTGCCTGGAGCATCAGGGCTTCGGCGATCGGCTGGCGCACCGCCAGCAGCTGATCGCAATCGGGGGTGGCCCCGCCCCTCGCCTGGATCCAGAGCCGCACCTGTTCAGCGCAGTCGAGACGGCGGCGGCCCCGGAGCTGCAGCAGTTGCTCCGCATCGAGCCGGGTGCCGAACCGGCGGGCGGCCTCCTCCCAGGCCTGCCCATGCAGGGGTTCGGTATCCAGCAGCAGACCATCGAGGTCGAACAGGCAGGCGGCAGGGCGGTGCATGGACGTCGCGGCGTGGGGTCAGTGTCTCAGTCGATCGGCCACCGAGGGCAACCCCCGCAGGATCGCCCGGTTTCCCGATTCAGCTGCGCTTGAATGGCCCCATTGCTGGAGTCAGACAGCCTCGTGATCACCGATGCGCCCCAGGACGATCTGCCCCAGAACCCATCGCCCAACAACGATGGAAAGCGTCAGGTCACGATCGAGTCGGTGCTGCATGAGCAGCGGGTGTTTAATCCGCCGCCCCAGCTGAGCCGGGAAGCCCGCTTCGGCAGCCTGGCGGATTACCGCGCCCTGGTCGATCGGATTGAGGCGGATCCGGAGGCCTTCTGGGGAGAGCAGGCCCGCGCGCATTTGCATTGGTTCGAGCCGTTCCACACGGTGCTCGACTGGAGCGCCCCCCCCTTTGCGCGCTGGTTCGAGGGTGGCACCACCAACCTCTCCTACAACTGCCTCGATCGCCATCTGCAGGGCCCCCGGGCCGACAAGATCGCCCTGATCTGGGAGGGGGAACCGGGCGACACCCGTAGCTTCACCTACCGCCAGTTGCATCAGGCGGTCTGCCAGGCGGCCAACGGCCTCCGGGCCCTCGGCATCGGCAAGGGCGATCTGGTGGCCCTTTACATGCCGATGGTGCCGGAGGCGGCGATCGCGATGCTGGCCTGCGCCCGGATCGGTGCGCCCCACTCGGTGGTGTTCGGGGGCTTCTCCGCCGATGCCCTGCGGGATCGCCTGATCGATGGTGCGGTGAAGGCGGTGATCACCGCCGATGGCGGCTTCCGCAAGGACAAGGCCGTGGCCCTCAAGCCCGCCGTTGATGCGGCCCTGGCCGATGGGGCCTGTCCGACGGTTGAGCAGGTGCTTGTGGTCCGTCGCACCGGCCAGGAGGTGACCATGAACCCTGGCCGTGACCATTGGTGGCATGAGCTGGTGGAGGTTCAGAGCGCCGACTGTGCGGCCGAGCCGATGCAGAGCGAAGATCGCCTGTTCGTGCTCTACACCTCCGGGTCCACCGGCAAGCCGAAGGGGGTGGTGCACACCACCGCCGGCTACAACCTCTGGGCCCATCTCACCTTCCAGTGGGTGTTCGATCTGCGGGACGACGACATCCACTGGTGCACCGCTGATGTCGGGTGGATCACCGGCCACAGCTACATCGTCTACGGCCCGCTCTCCAATGGCGCCACCACCGTCATGTACGAGGGGGCGCCCCGACCCTCGAAGCCGGGGGCCTTCTGGGAGCTGATCGAGAAGCATCGGGTCACGATCTTCTATACCGCTCCCACGGCGATCCGCGCCTTCATGAAGAGCGGACGGGAGGTGCCCGATCAGTACGACATGAGCAGCCTGCGCATCCTCGGCACCGTCGGTGAGCCGATCAACCCCGAGGCCTGGATCTGGTATCGGGATGTGATCGGCGGCCAGCGCTGCCCGATCGTGGACACCTGGTGGCAGACCGAAACCGGCGGCATCATGATCAGTCCCTTGGCGGCGGCCACCCCCACCAAGCCGGGCTCCGCCACCCTGCCGCTGCCGGGCATCGCCGCCGACATCGTCGATGCCGAAGGGCGGTCTGTTGGCGTTGATGAGGGCGGGTATCTGGCCGTGCGGCGTCCCTGGCCGGGGATGATGCGCACGGTTCACGGCGACCCTGATCGCTTCCGCAGCAGCTACTGGGAGCACATCCGTCCGGCGGACGGTTCCTGGCTCTACTTCGCCGGTGACGGAGCCCGCCGCGATGCCGATGGGTACTTCTGGGTGATGGGTCGGGTCGATGACGTCATCAACGTCTCCGGCCATCGCCTCGGAACGATGGAGATCGAGTCCGCCCTCGTGAGCCACGGCACCGTGGCGGAGGCGGCGGTGGTGGGCCGCCCCGATGAGCTCAAGGGTGAAGGAATCGTGGCCTTTGTGACCCTGGAGGCGGGGCGCAGCGGCGATGAAGCCCTGGCGGCCGAATTGCGCCGCCATGTGGGCCAGGAGATCGGCCCGATTGCCCGACCGGATGAGATCCGCTTCACCGAGGCCCTTCCCAAGACCCGCAGCGGCAAGATCATGCGCCGGCTGCTGCGGGCCTTGGCGGCCGGTGAGGAGGTGAGCGGCGACACCAGCACCCTCGAGGATCGCAGCGTGCTCGATGCCCTCAGGGTCTGAACGGTCAGGTCCCCCGGGGGCTGGGTTCTGAATCGGCTCCCTTGCCCTCACTCCAGGCGTTGATCCGATCCGCCAGCCCGCCCACCTGCCGGGCCCGGGCCGGATCATCGGCCCAGCGACCGAGCAGGTTCTGGCGCAGGCCAGCACTGGCGGGGGTGAGGTGATCCCCGGGGAGCTGCAGCAGCTCGCTGCGGTCGTCGACCCGGCTGCGCAGCGCCGCCAGCAGCCGGGCGCTCTGGTCGAGGTTGTCCCGCTGGAAGCGCACCACCAGGGCACGGGCCTGCCGGAAGTTGCGTTGAACCTGATCGAGGGTCTCCTGGGGGGAGGGGCTGAATTCGCTGCGGAAGTTGAACTGCTGCCCCAGCTCGGCCAGCAGCGGCACCGACCGTTCTGCGGAGAAGTTGTTGAAGGCCAGGGCCACCAGCCCATCACAGCCCCGGCCGCCATCGGGTGCCAGCAGGTGCAGCTTGCAGCCGAGGCTGTGGCCGAGGCGCAGCCGGCCGCCGATGTGTTCGCGGCCCAGGGGTTCGCCCAGGGCCTGGTGGGCTTCCCGGAACAGGCGCCAGGCGGTGATGGCCTGCGCCTGATGGTCGAAGCCGGGTACGTAGCTCCAGGCATGGATGCGCCAGCCTCGGCGGGCCAGGCACTCCAGCAGCCGGCGGTAGCTGAGCTGTGGCGTGGCCGCCAGATAGCTGCCGCCGATGAAGTCGATCACCCCCCTGGATCGGGCGGTTTCGGCCCGATCCGAGTCGAGTACCCAGAGGTCACCCTGCTGGCGCCAATTCATGGTCAGGCGGCCTGGATGCGTTTCAGGGCGTCCAGGGCTTCGCGGCGATGGGCCGGTCCATCGAGGAGGTTGTTGAAGGTGTGGCGGATGACGCCCTTGCCGTCGATCACGTAGGTGACGCGGCCGGGCAACAGCCCCAGCACACTCGGCACACCGAAGGCCTTGCGCAGCTGGTTGCCCTGATCCACCAGCAAGGGATAGGGAAGTTGATGGCGGCTGGCGAAGCGCTGGTGGCTGGCGGCGTCATCACCACTGACGCCCCACACCTCTGCCCCCAGGCCCTGCAGATCGGCCTGGCTGTCGCGGAAGGCGCAGGCCTCCATCGTGCAGCCGGGGGTGTCGTCCTTCGGGTAGAAGAAGAGCACCAGGGCCGATCCGTTGCGTTGATCGACCCGGCGCTCGATGCCGTCCTGATCGAGCAGGGCCAGGGCCGGAACACGATCGCCGATGGTGAGGGCCAAGACCAGTTACGCAAACCGACACCTTAGGAAGTTCAACCTGGGACGATGGGGCTGGAACCGCCTGCCCTCCGATCATTTCCGCCATGGCCGAGCCCGCCTCCCCTGGCCCCCAGCCATCGCTCTGGGAGCAGACGGATCTGCTGGGCCTGGTGGCGGGTGAGGACTCGATCGTCACCCCGGTCGCCAGGGCGGAGCTGGGGGTCCCAGACCCCGAGGCTGAGGTTTCTGGGTTTCCACCGCCCCAGGCTCAACCGGACGCTGGGGCGCCTGCCCCAGCTCCCGAGCCGTCGCCGGCGGTGCCCCGGAGGCTGTTGATCCTCGACACCGAAACCACCGGCCTCGATCCGGGCACCCACCAGTGCATCGAGGTGGGGGGGATCCTGTTCGATGTGCCGAGCCGATCGGTGTTGTCGCAGGTTTCGTTTCTGCTCCCCTGCGACCGCAATCCGGCCGAGGCGGTCAATGGCATTGCCGCTGCTGTCAGCCGCCTGGATCAGCCCGTCGAGGCGGCCCTGACCCTGTTCGAAGAGCTGGTGGCCACTGCTGATGCGGTGGTGGCCCACAACGCGGCCTTCGATCGCCAGTGGTTCGGCAGCGGCGGCCTGCCAGCGATCGATCGACCTTGGATCTGTTCCATGGAGGAGATCCCCTGGCCGGAGGAGCGCCGGTTACGGGCCACGCCTTCGGTGCGCGATCTGGCTCTGGCCTACGGCGTACCGGTCTGGGCGGCTCACCGGGCCCTCACCGATTGCATCTATCTGGCCCAGGTGTTCGAGCGTTGCCCTGATCTCGAGGAGTTGCTGCAGCGGGCGATCGAACCACGGCATCTCTATCGGGCCGTGGTCGCCTACAGCGAACGCCATCTGGCCAAGGCGGCCGGTTTCCGCTGGAACAAACCGCTGCCAGGAGCCTGGAGTCGCCGGTTGTCGGAGCGGGAGGCGGGCAGCCTTGGCTTTGAGGTCGTGGCTGTCGAGCCAGGGGCGGCCAGGGAGCAGGTCGCCTGATCCCCTTAGGCATCTAAAGAAACGTACGGCCCTTCCCCAGGGCAGCAACCAGGGAGGCCCGGCCGTGTTCATCCTGACGGTGAAGCCCCGCTTAGGAGATCTGTTTCCAGCCATCCCAGCCACAAATTGCTCCGTTGGCAGGCGGCCCGCACCTGGGCCCGGCTGATTCGCGAGGCGGAGGCGCTCTGGCATGTGGATGTTCGCGCCGTGCGACGGGTGGCGGCCCGGGAGCTCGGGCAGCTGATCGTGGAGGTGCCGCGGCAGGATCGCCAGCGCGTGAACCGCTGGTTGGTCAGTTTCGGCGTCAGCACCCGGCTTCTGTGACATCTCCGGTGACGCCTTGATGGCCGATGACGACAGCCTCCCTAGGTTGACCGCAACCGTCTACCGGCGATGGAACAACAGCTGTTCTTGATCGAGGCTCTCCAGAACACCTGGCTGAAGAAGGAGACCCTGCAGGCGGACTCCCTGGCAGCGGACCAGAAGGTGGAGGTCGCCCCAGGGCGGCGGTATGGGGTGGTGGCCTGGCGGGAGAGGGCCGCCGATGGCCATGCGCAGGTGGATCTGGCCGCCGGAGCCGGCACCTGGTTTATCTGGGAGGCCCATTGGCGCCGCCTTGATCAGGGCCCTGCCACCCCAGGGACAAGAGCATCCGCCGGACCGGTGAACTGGTCGGATTTCCAGGCCCTGATCCACCCCTATCTCTCGGTTGGGGAGGTGTTGCAGTGGGATCAACGGCGCCGGCCCGCGGCAGGCTCCACCGTCGAACGGCAGTTGCTGGCCACGGCAGAGCAGCACCGATTGATCCGCGAGGCCTGGGGCTCAGCCCTCGGGGTCACCAGCTTTTATCGCCCCGAGCCGATCAACAGCCAGGTGGGGGGAGTCCCTGGCTCGAAGCACATCACCGGCGAGGCGATGGATCTCTACCCGGTCGGCCGCAATCTCGAAGATTTCTACCAATGGATTCGTCAGCGCTGGAGCGGCGGCCTCGGCGATGGACGCAACAAGGGCTTCATCCACCTCGACACCCGCGGTGGTGGTGCATTCGTCCAGACGGCTGGCGTGCGTCCGTCGGTCGAGTGGCTCTATTGAGGTGAGGAGTCAGGGCCAGGCTTCCCCGGATGGCGATCAGGGGATCCTGCAGGTCCCGCATCGGGCTCCATGCGATCGGGTTCCATGTGATCGGCAGAAGGAGCATGGGCTTGATCTGCAGGTGATGGGTGAGAGCCTGGACGCGAGCCACCTGAAAGAACCCCGAACTCCATGCGGAGTTTGCATAC
>JBEINY010000069.1:0-10890 GCA_040377855.1 Prochloraceae cyanobacterium
ACGGTGCTGACCACCCTGTTTGAAGGGGTGTCCGCGAAGGAGGCTCGCCAGAGTGGGCCGTCCCTGGCGGATCTTCCGCTCGATCAGCGCCTGCGCCAGCACATCATCGATGGTGAACGAATTGGCCTGGAACAGGCCCTGACTGAAGCCCTTGACCAATACCCTCCCCTCCAGATCATCAACACGTTTCTGCTCGATGGCATGAAGGTGGTGGGCGAGCTGTTTGGCAGTGGTCAGATGCAGCTTCCCTTCGTTCTTCAGAGTGCAGAAACGATGAAGAGTGCTGTCGCCTATCTCGAGCCGTTCATGGAACGGATCGAAGGCGAATCCAACGCCAAGGCCAAGTTTCTGATTGCCACTGTCAAGGGAGATGTTCATGATATCGGCAAGAATCTGGTTGACATCATTCTCACCAATAATGGCTATGAGGTGATCAATCTGGGCATTAAACAAGGGGTTGAGGCAATTATTGAGGCCCAGCTAAAGCACCAGGCTGATTGCATCGCCATGAGCGGTCTTCTGGTGAAATCCACCGCCTTCATGAAGGACAATCTTGAGGCTTTCAATCAGGCTGGGATCTCGGTTCCGGTGATCCTGGGTGGGGCCGCCCTGACCCCTCGTTTTGTCAACAAGGATTGCCGTGAGGTGTACCGCGGCCAGGTGATCTACGGCCGTGATGCCTTTGCCGATCTTCGCTTCATGGATGCCCTTGTGGAGGCCAAGGCCGCCGGAGCCTGGGACGATGGCAGCGGGTTCCTCAACGGTGCCCCCGCCGGTTTCGCTCCGGTGGAGGAGCCCATCGGCCCAGCTGTCGATGCCGGCGCCGATGCCGCCCGCCCTGAAGCCGGCACCGCGGCCGCTGCTCCTATTCCGATCGACACCAGCCGATCCGCTGCAGTCCCCGAGGAGCCCACGATCATTCCCCCCTTCTGGGGCAGTCGGATCCTTGATCAGGACGCCATTGATCTCCCTGAGGTCGTCGCTTACATCGATCGGCAGGCCCTGTTTGCCGGGCAGTGGCAGTTTCGAAAGGCCCAGGGGCAATCCCGGGAGGACTACGAGCAGCTGCTGGCTGAGAAGGCCCTGCCCGTGCTCGAGCATTGGCTTGATCGTTGCCTGACCGAGAGGCTGCTCACCCCCCGGGTGGCCTACGGCTATTTCCCCTGCGCCCGGGATGGGAACCGGGTGTTGGTGTTCGACCCAGCCGATCTGATCGACGGGCATCCGATCCCCGAGCCCGGTGATCGATCCGATTCCGCCGGCTGGTCAGCCCCCCTGCTCGGGGATTTCGATCTCCCCCGCCAACGGAGCGGCAATCGCTACTGCATCGCCGATTTCTACCGAGATAGGGGGAGCGGACCTGGCGGACAGCCCTGGCCCTCTGATGTGCTTCCGATGCAGGCCGTGACCATGGGAGAAACAGCCAGTCGCTTTGCCCAGACCCTGTTCCAGGGAGATCACTACGCCGACTATCTCTACTTCCATGGCCTGGCGGTTCAGATGGCTGAGGCCCTGGCGGAATGGGCCCATGCCCGCATCCGTCGCGAGCTGGGATTTGCGGCCCAGGAGCCGGCTCAACTCAGGGATGTGCTCGCCCAGCGTTATCGCGGCAGCCGCTATTCCTTTGGGTATCCAGCCTGTCCGAATGTCGCAGACTCCCGTCCTCAGCTGGCCTGGTTGGGAGCGGAGCGGATTGGGCTGCGGATGGATGAGAGCGACCAGCTCGAACCTGAACAGAGCACCACGGCCCTCGTGGCCCTGCACTCCCAGGCCCGTTACTTCAGCGCCTGAGGGGGCCCTTCGGCTCCCCCCGGACTATGGCAGGCTGCAGCCGCAGTTGCACAACAACCATGGCCATCGCAGGACCAGGCGGCGTCGATGACGCCATCGCGGCAGGCGTCGACCTCGACGGATCGCCGATTCCCGAACCGATGCTTCAGCTCTACCGGGAGGTGATGGACCTGGAAAGCCAGCGGGCCCGTAGCGGCGTCCGCAAATCGATGCGCAACCGGATTGTCAAGACCGGAGCGAAGCATTTCGATCAGCAGACCCTCGATGCCCGTCTGAAGGCAGCCGGTTGGGACGGCCTCAAGGACAAGGAGATCGCCTTTTTCTATTCCTGAACGTTGGCTGCCGGTCGAGATCTGACCGTTGGTAGCCCGGGTGGTGCAGCTGAGGGTCTGCTGAACCCGTCCCTCAGCTGCACATGTCTTCGAGGCTCTCGATCACCTCTTGCTGGAACTCCTCCAGGTCGTTGGAATCACTGAGGTCCATCCCCTCCCCAGCGGCGTTCTGGGCAAGTTCCTGGAAGTGGAAAGCCCCTTCCCCATGGGCCAGGAATTCCATGGCGGATTCTTCACCGCTCTCCTTGAAGGCGTCGCAAAGGGCCATGAAGGCCGCGTCTTCGTTGAAATCCCAGCTCATGAAGGGTGGTCTGCTGAAAGACCTTTAACGCCTGCCCCCCCGAATTCGTCAACCACTTGCGGGCAAATCGTGCCAATCCATGGCCAGACTCGGGGTTCCAGCGCCCTCAACGGTTGGATCCGATCACTCCCCTTTCCTCCGGAGATCACCCCCGGAACGTCCTTGGTGAGCCCCTGGTGGTCTGTGGCTGTGAGCCTCCGACCGGCTGGTGGCGCGATGGCACCTGCCGCACGGACGCCACGGACGCGGGGATGCACACCGTCTGCTGCGTGATGACCGAGGCCTTCCTGAGCTATAGCCGCGCCCAGGGCAATGACCTCAGCACCCCGATGCCCGCGTTTCGCTTCCCAGGCCTGAAACCTGGCGATCATTGGTGCCTCTGTGCTGGGCGCTGGCTTGAGGCCTATCAGGACGGCCTGGCTCCGCCGGTGCGCCTGGCGGCCTGTGAGGAACGCTCCCTTTCGGTGATTCCCCTCGAGGTGCTCCAGTCCTACGCCGTCTGAGACCCAGAATCCCCCGCCGGGCAGGGAATGGCGGATGATGGCTGCCGCCATTCCCTCTTCCCCTCCTTCCCGGCATGGGTCTCCGCATCGCTGTCCTCGGTCAGGGGGCCTGGGGCGTCACCCTCAGCCACCTCTTCCGGCAGCAGGGGCATCAGGTCCAGACCTGGTGTCGTCGGGATGGGACTGACCCCGCAGCCCTGCTGCCTCAGCACGACCTGATCGTGGCAGCGGTGTCGATGGTGGGGGTTGAACCCGTGATCAAGAGGCTCTCAGGCCCCTGGCCTGACGGTCTTCCTTTGCTGAGCTGCACCAAGGGTCTGGATGCCGGCGCCCTCTGCACGCCGTCGGTGCTCTGGAGTCGCCTCGTTCCCCCCAGTTCCGTGCTGGTGCTGAGCGGTCCCAACCTGGCCAGCGAACTCGATCGCGGCCTGCCGGCCGCCAGCGTGCTGGCCTCCAGCCAGCTGACCCTCGCCAGACGGCTGCAACAGGAACTCAGCAGTGACCAACTGAGGCTTTACACCAATCCCGATCCCCTGGGCACGGAGGTGGCCGGCGCCCTCAAGAACGTGATGGCGGTGGCTGCCGGGGTCTGTGATGGCCTTGGATTGGGTGCCAATGCCAGGGCATCCCTGCTCTGCCGGGGTCTGGCGGAAATGGGCAATGTGGTCCGGGGTCTCGGAGGGCAGGCCAGCAGCCTCTACGGCCTGGCCGGTCTGGGAGACCTGCTGGCCACGGCCACCAGCCCCCTCAGTCGCAACTACCGCTTCGGCAACCTCCTGGCCGAGGGCCTTTCTGAACCGGCTGCCCTGGAGCGGATCGGGGCCACGGTGGAAGGTCCGGGCACGGCCCGGGCCGTGCTGGGGCTGGCCCGCCAGGAGGGCTGGCACCTGCCGATCTGTGATCAGGTGGTGGCCCTGGTCGATGGTGCCCGTCAGCCCCGGCAGGCTGTGCAGGCGCTGATGGAGCGTGACCTGAGGCACGAACTCCCATGACCGTTCCCGCGTCCCTGCCCCTGGTGCTGATCGAAGCCTTCGCCGCTGCCCCCCACCAGGGGAACGGCGCCACGGTGGTGGCCCTGGAGGCCCCTGCCAGCGCGACGTGGATGCAAGCCGTGGCTGCCACCCTCCGGCAGTCTGAAACAGCCTTTGTGCTCCCGTGGGGCGATGCATGGGCCATCCGCTGGTTCACCCCCAGCTGTGAGGTCAACCTCTGCGGTCACGCCACCCTGGCGGCCACCCTCGCCCTAGGGCACTGGGGATCCCTGCGACCTGGGGAGTCCACGGTGTTCCACAGCCGCTCCGGTCCGCTGGCGGTGAGCCTGCCGTCCCCTGAAGAAGCCCGGACAGCAGCCACCGCCACGATCGAACTGCCCAGTTCTGAGCTCGTGCCTGCCTCCGTGCCGCCGGGACTTGATGATCTTCTGCAGCAGCGGCTCGGGTGCTCGGTCGAGCAGTTCTGGAGCTCAGCCCTGGGCTACAGCGTGGGGCTGCTCGCCAGCGATGCCGATTGTTCAGCCCTGGATGGGTTGGCGGACCAGCTGCCAGCGCCTTGCCGCGCGGGGCTGGTGTTGATGCAGGCCTTCAGTCCCTCCGACGACGGTTCCACCTCCATCCCCTGCCTGGAAGGCCTGCCTGCCGACTACCAGTTGCGCTTCTTTGCCCCGGGGCTCGGGATTGCGGAAGATCCGGTCACCGGGTCTGCCCATGCCCTGGTGGCCCCGTTCTGGCAGCACAGGCTTGGCCGGGACACCGTAAGGGGCTGGCAATGCTCCCCCCAGGGCGGTGGCATGGTATGTGAACAGGCACCAGGTGGTGCCATCCGTCTGCGGGGGCCAGGGCAGCTGCTGATCGACGGCCGGCTCTCCTGGGATGGCCAGGCCTGTGATCCTGAGGACTGGGCCCTGCTGGTCACCAACGGGGCCGCATGATTCCTGCCCTACGCCCCCTGGTGCTGACCGTGCCTCTGGCCCTGGGGGCCCTTGGTTCCGGCTTCCTGGCCCAGGGCTGGTGGTCGGGCCATAGCGATGGCACCGCAGCCCTGCAGGCGGCCCTGCTGGCCCCCCCCGGCCCTGGCAGCCGGGCCGAAGATGCCCGGATCCGCTCCTTGCAGCTGCGCCGGGCCGAAACCACCCGCCAAGGCGTGCGCCTGGTGGAGCCCGAACCGGGTGCTGCCCCCGATCTCGAGATCCGGGTAGCCCTGCAGCGCCATGGCGCTGCACCAGCGCTCTCGTCGACGGGGCCCTGGTGGTTGCGCAGCCGTTCGGGGGAAATACTGGGCCAGGGTGCGGCTCGCGAGAGGGTGCCCGATGGGCTCCTTGCCCGGGTCCCGGAGGAGGCCTGGCTGGTCACCACGCCGCAGGATCGGTTGCTCGTTGAGGGAGATGGCTATGCAGGCAGGCTGCGACTTTTGCGACAGGGCCAAGGCTGGCTTCTGGTCAACCACCTGCCCCTGGAGCGGTACATCGCCGCCGTGGTCGGCGCCGAAATGCCCAGCAGCTGGTCGCTGGAAGCGCTCAAGGCCCAGGCCGTCGCTGCCCGTTCCTATGCCCTGGCCCATATGGCAAGGCCGGCCTCAGCCCACTGGCACCTCGGTGACACAACCCGCTGGCAGGCCTACCAGGGGGAAAAAGGACTGCAGCCACGAACCCTGGAGGCCGTGCGCCTCACCACGGGGATCATCCTCAGCTACCAAGGTGGCATCGTCGAAAGCCTCTATGCGGCCAACCAACAGATCGTGATCGAGGCCCATGGCCATCTTGGCGCCAGCATGAGCCAGACCGATGCCCAGCGCCTGGCCGCCCAGGGTCAGCTTTACACCGACATCCTGGGGCGCTTCTATCCAGGCGCTTCCCTGGCCAGGCTCCGATCCGGTGGTGGCTGATCACTACTGGCAGGCCGCCCTGCAGCGCTCCGATGAGGCCAGGGCGAGCGGTGCCCTGGTGCCCTTGACGACCGACTTGCTCGACCTACCGGAGCTGGCCCCCTTTGTGCTCAGGAGGCTGGTCTCGGCGACGCCTCGTCATCTGAAGGCTGGTGGCCCCAAGCCCAATCCCTTCCTCCCCTGGGATCCTGCCCTGGAGGTGTCACGGCTCGGGGACCGACACCTGTTGCTTCTCAACAAATATCCCGTTCAACCGGGCCATGTGCTGGTGATTACCCAGCAATGGCATCCCCAGTCGGGCTGGCTGAATCGCCACGACTGGGAGGCCGTGGCCAGGGTCGCCGCTGACACCCGTGGGCTCTGGTTCTTCAACAGTTCCGCCACCGCAGGGGCCAGCCAGCCGCATCGGCACCTGCAGTTGCTGCCTCGCTCCCCTGCGGAATCCTCCTGTCCCCTGGCCGCCACCTACAGCGCCCTGTTGAGGGGGGAACGGGAGCCCCTTCCCTGGCGGTATGCGCTGTCTCCCCGGGATGATGCCGAAGGCACCGGCGCAGACCTGCCTGAGATCTATGGGCGCCATGCCCGGCTGCTCGGCCTCGGCCAACCTGGGCAGGACAGCTGCCCCCGCCATGCCTACAACCTGCTCTTCGATCGCGATTGGTTCGTGACTGTGCTGAGGGAGCGGGAGCATGGGGCCGGTTTCAGCATCAATGGGCTGGGCTTTGCCGGCTATCTCCTGATCACCCAGAACTCAGACCTCGACTGGCTTCGCCGCCATGGCCCCTGGCAGCTTCTGGCTTCCGTGGCCCCCGCCAACCAGGGTGCCAGTTCCTGAGGGATGGGCCCCGATGAGAACGCGTTCCGTGGTTTCACTGTTGTCAACGCCGGCTGCAGTCGGGCCATTTGGAAGAGGAGGGCTTCACCACCTTCCGCTCCTTGGTTTCACGCTCTTGTCCAAGCTTCACCCAACTCCAACGATCGGTTCCGCCTGCCCGGGGTCCCCAACGCTCAAAACCTCCCGCCGATCCTTCCGCAGCAAGGTCGCTGTCAACTCACGCCGGATCCAGGAACGCAACCAACGGCTGGAGCAGTACCTGGATCTGGTTCGACCCATCGCCTGGCACTACGCCCATCGCAGCCCTGAATCGGCCGAGGATCTCCAGCAGGTGGGTCTGCTGGGCCTGCTGCGGGCCTCCGAGCTGTACAACGAGGGCCAGGGAACCCCGTTTGCCGCCTTCGCCAGGCCCCACATCCGAGGGGCAATCCTCCACTACCTCCGCGACCTGGCGAGGCCGGTGCGACTGCCACGGCGCCACCAGGAACTGGATGATCGTCTCCGGGGGGTGAAGCGCGAGCTCGAAGCGCAACTCGGCCGTCTGGCCACTGAGACTGAGCTGAGACAGGTACTTGGTCTCAGTCTGGAGCAATGGGACAGGTTCCGGTCGGCCCAGATGCTGAGCCGACCCGGATCCCTGAGCGACGTTGATGGAGTTCAGCTGGAAGGAGCATCACCCTGGGACGCAACGGCCCAACCGTCATCCCCATCACCATCAGAGGCGATCGATGAACCGATTCAGGCCCGTGAGCTCCTGGCGGCGCTCAACCGGCTCAATCCGGTGCGGCAACAGGTGATCCGCCGGGTGGTTCTGGAAGGTTGGAGCCTGCGGCGCACGGCTGTCCAGCTGGAGATCAGCCCGATGACGGTCAGCCGTCAGCTGAGGCGGGGGCTCGATGAGCTGCGAAGCATGCTGGGTGGCTGTGGTCTGACGGCTCAGTTCGCCTGCTGACTGCGATCACGCTCGATCTGGTGCTCGAGGGTGCTGATGGCGGCGTTCAAGGCGGCCAGCTGACGCTCAAGACCATCCCGCCAGAAGGTCAGCTGACGCAGCTTTCTCTCCCTATGCCGGCGCAGGAATGTAGAAGGATCGCCCTGACGGTCGCCGCAGAAGAAGGGGGGAACCATGGGAAAATGTCACAGCGCCGGACGGTTCTAGCGACCTCGGGAGCGTGATGGAGTCTCCCGAACCCAGACGTGTGATCAGGCCAAAGCACCACCCAGATCCCGCTCGAGCAGTGGTGCTTGCCGTCCCCGAAGGCGGAAGGAAATCGATGGTCTTGGAGCCGGAACCGCGAAGGATGTGCATGGTGAGACCAGCTGGACCCGCGGATCCCATGCGTCCCTTCCTGCTTGGTATGGCCGTCGCTGCTGCGCTGGTGCCGCTGGGTGGTGCAAAGGCGTTCGTTCCCTTGATGGCGGGTCAGGAGGCCCGTCCCCTCAACGGACAGTTCAACGCGGTGCCCGTCCTCCACTCCAACCAGCCGGAGGAGGTCTACGGACCGGGAATCCTCATCAACACTGCCCCCGGTGAGGCCCTGAGCCAGGAGACGGGGCAGGTGTTGGCCAACCCTGCCTACACCTTCAACGGCGAGTTCGGAGCCCATCTCCACCACAAATACCTGCCCTCGGACCGATCCCGACTCGGCAGCCGGAGGGAGCTCGATCTGGCCGCCATTCTCATCAATCCGGGTCCCCAGCCCGTTCAGATCCACTTTGATGCGGGTGCCGTTCGCAACAGCTTTGAAGCCCCCTACCTGCCCAATCATCTGATGGGGGTGAAACCCCTTGGCCCCAGGCCCTGGAATACCGGACCCGGAGATGCCACTGCCATTCAGATGCTCCGGGGGAAGCTCGACGCCCGCCTTCCCGATTCGATCACCATTCCTCCCTACGGACGGACAGTGTTGTTCCGTACCGAGATTCCTTCGCTCGGTATCGCCAACGCCCTGCTCCGAGGCCGCAGCGATGGGCCGTTCCAGATGGCTGTCGTCGCGGCGCAGGATCCCCGTTCCGATGCGGATGTGCTTGCGGTCCTCGACCGTGGGGTGCTCGCCCCCGGCAGGGTCTATCTGCGCCGTCTGGCTGAGATTCAGAATCGCACCGTCTTCTCCAGGGTTGGCGGTGTAGCGATCGGCGACACCTATACCGCGACTCTCACTCACAATCTCCAGACCTCGACCCTCCACGTTCCCCTAACCAGCACCCCTCGCCACCATTTCGGCACAGGGGATGTGCAGATCAATGGACTCGCGTCACGAACGATTGACTCCTCCATCGACAACGTCGGCACCTACGGAGTTCGTTTCAATCTCACCCTCAAACTTCAGGGGAGCGGGACCCATGCCCTGGTTCTGAGCCATCCCACCCCAAACGGTCGCCGGTTCACCGCCTTCCGGGGTTCGATCGGCATTGAAACAGACGAGGGTTATCAGGAGGTGCATGTGGGCATGCGATCGGGGGAAAGCCTTCAGCTCAGGGAGCTTGTCCTCCAGCCCGATCGGGTCAACACGGTCAAACTGTCCCTCGTCTATCCGGCCGATGCCACCCCGGGGCACCTGCTCAGTGTCGTGCCGCAGGCCCAGCTGGCCCAGTTGCAGCAACGGGAGCGGTTGCTGGCCCAGGCGCAGGCTGCAGAAGAGCTCCGCCGCAGATCCCAGACCACCAAGGCTCCTTCGATTCTGGTGCCCCCCAACCCATCGGGCACCACCGTGGCTCGCGGTAACGGAGCGAACGATGTCGGCCTTTCCGCGATGCCCAGGCATCAGGCGCCCTGGCTGCCACCCCTGGAGGCCCCGCCCCCCCTGCTGATCAACCGCACGATGCTCAGTTCCCCAAGCCTCGGTGCCCGCGGGTTCACGCCGGCCATGATTCCTCCAGGACGCATGGGCCAGTCGTTGGTGGATGGCTATCAGCGGGCCGTTGAGGCGCAACAGAGGCTGCTGAATGGTTTTGGCAATCGTTAGGCGATAGGCACTCGGCCATGGCACAGGGAGATGGCAGTGAGAGCAGCGCTTCCGAATCAAAGCGACGGCTGAGCACCGATGTCAGCAATGCCTCCCATCAGAGGCTCTCCCATCTCAAGGCCGAGTGGGGTCTGCGCAGCCGTGGCGCTGTCATCGACAAGTTGCTTCTGGATCTGTTTCGAGACCCAGTCGATGAGGACGATGGAGGTCAGATTTTTGTTCCTGGTTCAGCCACAGTCGCTGATGCAGGTCTGGCTTCGATGGCCAGTGATGCTGCGTCCCTGGGATCCCTTCAGGACCAGGGTCACCTTCACCATCCCGATCCTGGGGAGAGCGATGGGACCAGCCAGGACACCATCAGGAGTGGTCCCACGGTTGTCAGCCCAGAAGAGTCAGATCAACAGACCATCACACCAGCCACGTCCGAGCTTCAGGAGTTCAGTGACGTCGCTGAAGTTGCTTCTGGGATTGATTTTGAGAACCCCTATTCCCCTTTTACAGAAACGGGCGCCCTCGTGCTGGTGCAACGGGAGGGCACCCTTGAGGCCAGTCTTGAATTCGACGAGCAACAGCCTGCCATCCATCACCGGAGCGAGCCCCGTCGTGGCGGGATTGATCTGCCAGGATTCGTTCGCCGGAACACAGCCCAACTTCGTCGCAGCCTGAATCCTCCTTCCCGGGAGAGTCTGAGCCAGGGCGATGTGTTGCCTTCCCTATCCGCGGCTGAGTTGGCTGAGGCCCTGGCGGCCGCATCAGACCACTGGCTCAGCCTTTATGGTCAGCCAGCCCATGAGGCAGTGCTCGAGGCATCGATGACCTGGCTGGCCAAGGACATCTGGACGCAGTCGGATCAAAGCGAGGGAGAAGCCTTCACCTGGACCCTGGCCCAGCGCATGATTGCACCGTGTGCCCCCAGCTGGCAGGAAGGGCCACCAACCCTCGAGCGTGTGATTGTGCTGGCAGGTCTTCTGGAAGATCCCTTCAGTGCTTCCACCCTGAGCCTGCGTATTCCGACACTGATCCGACGCTTTGTGCATCGCTTCCGTCGACGCCGTAAAGGGGCCTCATTCCAGACCCTTGAACACACCATGACTCTCCATGGTGCCCTGAAAGTTCTACAGATTCCAATCGATTCCGGCCAACGATTGACGCTGCCTCTGATCCGTGATGCTTATCACGAGCTGGCCATGAATCACCACCCCGATGCTGGCGGATCCGTGGAGATGATGCGGCGTCTCAATGAGGCGTACCAACTGCTGAAGGAGCTCTATCGCAACAAGGA
>JBEINY010000029.1:0-23724 GCA_040377855.1 Prochloraceae cyanobacterium
GATCGACTTCGCCGGTGGCTTCGTCATGGAGATGGCATCCGGCGTCGCCGCCGCCGTGGCCGCCCTGGTGGTCGGCCGTCGTCAGCAGCATCCGGCCCACGTGGCGCCGCCCCACAACGTGCCCTTCATTCTTCTGGGCGCTGGCCTGCTCTGGTTCGGCTGGTTCGGCTTCAACGGCGGCAGTGCCCTGGGGGCTGGCAGCCTGGCCTCCCTGGCCTGCCTGACCACCAACACTGCCGGCGCCGCCGCTGCCCTGGCCTGGATGTTGATCGAGACGGCCCAGAGGGGTAAGCCCACGGCCGTCGGTCTGGCCACCGGTGCTGTGGCCGGATTAGTGGCGATCACCCCGGCCGCCGGTTACGTGTCTCCGATGGCGGCGGCCCTGATCGGAGCCCTGGCGGCGGTGATTTCCAGCTGGGCCCTTCAGCTGAAGAATCGCATCGGCCTCGACGACAGCCTCGATGTGCTCCCGGTTCATGGGGTGGCCGGCCTGCTGGGAGTGCTGCTCACGGGAGTCTTTGCCATGCGTTCCCTGAATCCTGCCGGTGCCGACGGCCTGCTGGCCGGCGGCTGGGGTCTGCTCTGGACCCAGGCCAGGGGAGCGGGGTTCACGATCCTCTGGGTTGGGGTCGGCACCTTTGTGGTGCTGAGGCTGATCAGGCTGGTGATTCCCCTGCGGGTGAAGGCCGAGCACGAGCGCCAGGGTCTCGACATCAACGCCCACGGGGAGGAGGCCTACAACACCGAATTCACCAGTTGAGGCCCCCAGCTGCTGTCCTACTTGGCCGGGGCCGCGGAACTCAGGCCGTACTGCTTGGTCGCATCGGCGGAGCAGGTCTTGATTGCCGTGTCCAGGCCGAGTTTTTGCTTAAAGCGGTTGAGGACACAGTCACAGGTGCTCTTGACCATGCCGGGGGGAGGTGTCTGGTTCGCCTTCTTGAAGTCACTGACCATCCGTTCAGCGCACTTGCTGCTGATCATGTCCTCAACCATCCCGGCTTTGGATGGCATGGCGATTCCCAGGTTTGCGACGGCAAGACAGCCGAGCATGCCGAGGCCCAGGGTCAGCCTGGTGCCGGAGATCGAGGAGCGGGTGATCATGCGGAAAGGGGTGGTTGGCATCCCCCCATCCTGACCCAGGGAGCTAAGGAAGCCAGGGCAGAGCGCCGCCCGCGGCCCAGGGGGCATGGAGGACAGGGGCTTGGCAACTGGTCGGGATCAGGAATTGGGCTTGTTGGTCGCGGAAGGACTGGGGGTGGTGGGATGGTCGAGCACAACCTGGTCAATCATGTGTCCCTTCGAATCCCAGCCACGGATCGTCAGGGTGAGCTTGCTGGCTTCCAGTTCGGCGAAGCTGTAGGTGCTGAGGGCCCGGGCGCTGCGCGGTCCTGGTTGCACGGGACGCAAGGCCGCCCCACCGCTTCCCACCACCAGATAGGTGGTCCCCCGGATGGGCTGGCTGCGTTCGTAGTGGTGATCGTGGCCGTTGATGTAAACCTGAACCCCGTAGCGCTCGAACAGGGGACCAAGGCGCCGCAAACCATTGGGGTCATCGCCATAGAAGCCTGACGAGATCAGGGGGTGGTGACCCACCACGATTTTCCAGGGAGCGACGCTGCTGGCCAGAGCTTTTTTCAGCCAGGGCAACTGGTGCTGCCAGGCTGCATCGACATTGGTGTCGATCATGAAAAAGTCGACCGGTCCGCGCTGAAGCTTGTACCAACGGCCGGCCATGCCGAACAGGGGCTCCTTCAGCTGATCCTCACCGTGGTTGGTGCGAATGTCGTGGTTGCCGAGCACGGCATGGAAGGGCACGCCGGCCTGCAGCAATTCCCGATAGGGACGCAGGAAGGTGGGCTTCAGCAGGGCGACGTCGCCAGATGGGTAGATGTTGTCGCCCGCCAGGATCACCAGATCCACCGGTCGTTGCTGCTGAATCCGACCCATGGCTTGTCCCACCGCCCTCTGATTGGCGTTGCCGCTGCCGCTGTCTGCGGTGGCTAGAAACCGCAGGGTTGCTGCGGCGATGCCGGGGAGCGCGGTGGCAAGGATCAGGGCAGCGGTGATGCTGGCCACGATTGGGACCCTGGAGGGAGCCTTCAGCATCGTCAGCCTCTGTACGGACTTCAGACCGTAGCGATCTTGCTTTGTTCCTGGAAGCGAATCACGGCTTCCAGCACCTCCTGGCTGTGGCCACTGGGGCGCACCCCAACCCAGTGGTTGCGCAGCATCCCGTCGGGATCAATCAGAAAGGTGTGCCGCAGGGAAAATGGTGCCATCCAGGATCCATAGCGTCGGCTCACCTGGCCATCAGGGTCGGACAGCAGGGGGAAGGCCAGTCCCTCGGTTTCACAGAAGGACGTGTGCTGGTCGGGACTGTCGGCACTGATGCCGACGATGGCGGTGTTCAGCAGCCTGAATTCGGCAAGATCCCGCTGAAAACCCCGCGCCTCCAGGGTGCAGCCACCGGTGAAGTCGCGGGGATAGAAATAAAGAACCAGCCATTGACTGGCGAAATCAGCCAGGGAGCGTTGGACAGGCACCGCCGACCCGCTGGCTCCTTTGGCCGGAGCCACCCCTTGCAGGGTGAAATCGGGTGCCGGCTTGTCGTTTTCAGGCAGCACTCCCCCCAGGGCCAGAGCCGGGGCAGGGGTGGTCAGCAGGCCAGCCGGCAGAAGGGAAGCCCCGACAACCCAGAGCCCTGCTGTCCCAAGGGAACGGAGCAGGCTTCGGCGGTTGAGGGTGGTCATGCCGGCGTGAGCAGGGAGCTCAGAGTTTGGCGAGATTCACGCCCAGTTCGCGGGCATAGGCGCCCAGACCTTTCTTCTGGATGGTCTTGAGGGCCCGGGTGGAGACCCGAAGCCTCACGAAGCGGTTGCCCTCCGCCCACCAGAGGCGACGCTCCTGGAGGTTGACCTGCTGCAGTTTCTTGGTGCGAACGTGGGAGTGGCTGACGGCCATCCCGTTGTTGGCGCGCTTGCCGGTGAGTTGACAAACCCGGGACATGACAATCAACCGAAACAACACGAATTGGGCAATGCCCAAGGAAAGATATTAGCAAACAGGCCGAATCCCTTTCCCAGGCTCAGAGGCCCCTTTGCATCAGGCGCCCCATCAGGTCACTGCTTCGCTGTTGGTAGCCCGCCAGCTGGTTGGGCTCCAGGCCGCCCACCGCCAGACGGGCGGTTTCATAGAGATGGCGGGCGAGGTCGCTGGCCAGTTGGGCGCTGGGGGAGGCGTTGTCGGAGGAGGTGGTGATCACCGCCCCCGCCGAGAGCTTCAGCAGTCCCTCCACCAGGGGATGGCGACGGTTGACCAGCAGCACGTGGTGCTCGGGAAGGCCCGGCAGGCGCTGCTGCATCAGCGCTCCCATGTCGTTGATGCGCCGCATCTGCTCGGGCAGAAGGATCAGGGCAGCGGGAGCCTGGTCGCCCTTGAGGGCCTGCACTTGCACGGTCACCCGGTCATCCAGGAGGGAGCCCTTAAACAGATCCCGCAGGGATTCGGAGCTGTCCTTACCCTCGGCATCCGTCAGGGGGCTGTCCTGGTCGCGAAGGCTGTCGTCCAGTTCGGCATCCACCCGTTGGAACTTGGTGTCGCCATGGCGCAGCTCAAGCCAGGGGATGAATTGGGTGTCGATGAAGGTGTCCGCCAGCAGCACTTCCGCTCCCTGCCCCTTCCAGAGGGCAAGGGCCCCGGCCTGGCCGGCCTCGTCGGTGCAGTACAGGACCCGTTTGCTCTGCTCCTGGCCTAGGCGCTCCAGGTAGGCCCCCAGGGTGGTGTAAGTCCGTCCTTCGGCGCCGATCGGATCGTCGCCCTGGTCGGAGGCCGGCGCCGTGGTTCCGAACAACACCAGATCGGCGACCTGTTCGGCGAACTTTTCATCCTCCATGGCGCCGATCTTGATGAAGGGGGCGAGGGAATCCCAGATTTCCGCATAGCGCTTGGGTTCATCCCGACGCAGATCCTTGAGTCGATCACCCACCTTCTTGGCCACGAAACCGCCGATTGATCGCACCCGCCGGTCGGTTTGCAGGGCGCTGCGGCTCACGTTCAGGGGGATGTCGGGGGAGTCGATGACGCCGCGCAGGGGCAGGAGGTAGCGGGGCACCACCTCCTTGATCGAATCTGAGACGAAGACCTGGTTGCAGTACAAGCGGATTTCTCCTTTTTCCCAGTCGGCTCGGCCACTGTTGAGACTTGGGAAGAAAAGAATGCCCTGCAGGGAATAGGGATAATCGGTGTTGAGGTGGACCCAGAGCAAGGGGTCCCCCTGGAAGGGGTAGAGATAGCGGTAGAGATTGATGTAGTCCTCGTCGGTGAGGTCGCGGGGGCTCTTACGCCAGGGAGCCTCACGCTTGTTGACCGCTTCGCCTTCCAGCTGAACTTCAATGGGAAGGAAGTCGCAGTAGGTGGTGATCAACTGCCGCAGGCGAGCCGGCTCCAAATATTCCAGTTCCTCTTCCTGCAGGTGCAGAATCACATCCGTACCGGCTTCGCTGCGCTGACCTGACTCGAGACTGAAGTTGGGTGAGCCATCACAGGTCCACCGCACCGCTTCAGACCCTTCCCTGGCGCTCAGGCTCACCAGCTCGACCTGGCTGGCCACCATGAAGCTGGAGTAGAAGCCGAGGCCGAAATGGCCGATGATGGCATCCGACTCCCGCTTGTATTTTTCCAGGAATTCTTCGGCACTTGAGAAGGCAACCTGGTTGATGTAGCGCTTCACTTCATCGACCGTCATGCCGATGCCGTTGTCGCTGATCGTCACCGTTTTGGCTTCACGATCAATGCGGATCTGGATGCGACCCTCTTCGCCTTCCAGGCAATCGCCCGCCATCGCCGCCATACGGCGTTTGCTGATCGCATCGACACCGTTGGAGACGAGTTCCCGAAGAAAGACCTCGTGGCCGGAATAAACGGCCTTTTTGATGATGGGAAAGATGTTTTCGGTGTGGATCTGAATCTGACCCTGTTCCAGCACCGTCATCGGAAGAATGTCACTGGCGATCACCCTAGGGAGGTGACGCCTGGCCTTTCAAGGTGGGTTCACCGAACCGAGGCGTCAGCCTGCCCGCTGCAGGTCGGGCTTTTCCTCCGGAAGGATCGCCCCCGCCACCGGGCAGACCTGCAGGCAGATCCCGCAGTCGATGCAGGTATCAAAATCGATCCAGAAGAAGGGGGTTCCTTTGCGGTTGGCCCCCTGGCCGGGTTTGATGCAGGCCACCGGGCAGGCATCGACGCAATCGGCCACCCCTTCACAGATGTCGGTGACGATTGTGTGGGCCATCGGCTCGCGCTGTTCTGGGCCGATCCTAGGGATCAGTCGATCCAGGCCAGGCCTATGTGGCCCCGGTCCCGGGCCAGCTGTTCGGCGGCCTCCCGGCTGGCCACCGATTCGCTGAGCAACTCGGCTGCCGTTCCCTGGCGATGCAGGGTTTCGAGCTGATCCAGGGCTCGGTGAACGTCGTCGGCCTTCCCGTAGGCCACCAGGGTGGGCCGCGCGGGTTCGGATGCTCCGTCGGCCAGGAGCTCCCGCAGGGCATCGAGGTCGAAGCTGAAGCCCACCCCGGCCGCCGTCGCCCTCGAGCCCTCAAGGCTGAAGCGACCGACCAGGGCGTCGTAGCGCCCTCCGCTGGCAATGTCCACCGGGGCATGGGCCCCCTGGCAGACAAGTTTGAGGACCAGGCCGTCGTAGAGGGCGAAGTGGGGCTGGAAGGTGGGATCGAGCTGAATCCGCACCCCCCTCGACTGGGCCGCATCGGCCACACCGGCGAGGGTCGCCTCCAGTTCCGCCAGCAGGGGGTGGGACCCCAGGTGCCTGGTCAGGCTCCGAAGCACGGCGTCGGGCTCCCCCCGCAGCCGGATCCATGCCTGGAGCCTGGCGTTGGGCTCCTCGCCGAGGGGCACCTCCGCAAGAGCCAGGGGGTCGAGGTCCGTGAGGGCCTGGCGGCAGGCCCGCTGAAGCGGCTGGGGTATCCCCTCCAGCAGGGCCGAGAGCAAACCGTGGTGGCCCACCAACAGGGTTGGCTGATGCACCGCCGGCACCAGATCGAGGGCGGCACTGGCTGCCAGGAGCAGGCGCATCAGCTCGGCATCGGCGCTGGCTCCGGCCTGGCCCAGCAGTTCGACACCGCTCTGCAGACGCTCGAGAATCCGCTGGCCGCCGTGATCGGAGCGCCCGGAGGTGAACACCAGGCCGCTGCTCCAGAGCCGCAGGGGGCGGGGCCGGGATGCCATCCGGGTTGAGGCGGCACGGGCGATGGAGGCGGTCATCTCCGGGCGCAGGGCCAGGGGTTCATGGCTGGCCAGCTGCACCAGCTCGGCCGCCTCGATGCCCCCGCCGGCGGCCAGGGTGTCCAGCCGTTCCACCGTGGGGGGGGAAACTTCCTCGTAGCCCCAGAGGCGATAGACGCTGGCCAGCCGTTCACTGAGGCGCCGGTTCCGATCGACCTCCCCGGGATTGAGGTCGCGCGTGCCAGCGGCAGGTTGCAGGGCCATCGCGGTCCGGGGTCAGCGGTTGACTCGGCCGATCCTATGGAGCGATGCCGGATCTGGTCCCGTCAGCGTTCAGGAAGGGTCGAGCTCCGGTGCACCGAAGCTGTGGCCAGGCAGGGGAGAACAGGCCCTGAGCCCCTCGATCAGGGCACCCTGCAGCCCGGGCGTGCAGGCGATCAATCGCCCCTCCTCCAGGTTCAGGGGTTGGCCGTCGTAGGCCGTGACCATCCCCCCGGCCTGTTCCACCAGCACCACCCCGGCACAGAGGTCCCAGGGGGAGAGGCCCCGTTCCCAGTAGCCATCCAGCCGTCCCGCGGCCACGAAGGCCAGGTCGACCGCGGCTGCTCCGCCGCGCCTGACGCCCCGGGTGCGGTGGGTGAACCAGGCGAATTCGGCGTAATTGTTATCGAGGCGGGAGTGGCGGTCGTAGGCGAAACCCGTCACCAACAGCGACTGATCGAGCTCCAGGCAGCCGCTGACCTGAAG
The DNA here is from genome assembly GCA_040377855.1 of Prochloraceae cyanobacterium. Classification (GTDB taxonomy): domain Bacteria; phylum Cyanobacteriota; class Cyanobacteriia; order PCC-6307; family Cyanobiaceae; genus CAIXOZ01. Next base: position 6,985 of record JBEINY010000029.1, read on the forward strand.
CCGTTGGCCATTGCACCAGGCTCCCGCCCCGGGGGCGGCCCAGTAGAGCTCCTTCATCGCTGGTACGGCCAGGGCCCCGAGCAAGGGTCGACCGTTCCAGGTCAGGCCCACCGACGTGCCGAAGAACGGATAGCCATGGGCGTAGTTGGTGGTGCCATCGAGGGGATCCACACACCACTGCAAGGGGCTGGGTCGCTCCCTGCGGCCGCTTTCCTCGGCGAGCACCCCCAGGGTTGGGGTTTCCCGTTCGAGCACGGCGAGGACGGCCGCCTCGGCGGCCAGATCAGCCTCCGTCACCAGATCACCGGCGCGGCCCTTCTCCCGGATCTGATTCACCTTGCCGAACCGCGCCTGCAATTCCTCGCCTCCGGCTTCAGCCGCGGCGCGAGCCACGGCGGCCAGGGCAAGAATCCGATCCGGGTTCAGTCCGCTCGCTTCTGCGGTGCTGTCGCTGCTCGATCGGGCTGTCTTGGTCACGGTCGGGGTCCCATCGGTCATGGCCGTGCGTTGAGGGCAGGGGTGGAAGTTGGGGGGGAGATCGGCTCTCACTCCTCGTCGAGGGGGAGCCCGGGCCTGACCCGTCCACGGCCGAAGTGGCGTCCGAACTGTCGGTCGTAGACCTCGTCCTCATCCTGGGTTTCCACCACCAGGGGGCCCGTGGCGCGGGCCACGCAGAGCAGGCCGTAACCCTCCCGCCGCAGCTCCCTGGACAGCCCGAGGGCTTCCCGCTGGTCGATGCTGCCCCCCAGCACCCTGACCGCACAGGCGGTGCAGCAGCCATTGCGGCAGCTGAAGGGCAGGGGATCCCCCTGGGCCTCGAAACTCCGCAGGATGTACTCCCCTTCCGGAACCTCGTGGTGGATCGTGCGGTTCTCCTGGCGCCAGTGAACCGTGATCGGAAAGGAACGGGTCATCGGGATCGGCGCATCGATGGCTTGATTCTGGTTCAGCATTGCCAGCCGCCATGGGCTTGGCCAGACCCCTTTCGCCCGCGGGCTGACAGGCACTCTGAGGGATCGCCAGGCCTTGTCATTTCAGGGGCCCTGGGGTCTGGCATGGCCAGCTGATACACTCACGTCTTGCCCCATGTCAGCCGCTGGAGAGGTGGCCGAGTGGTCGAAGGCGCAGCACTGGAAATGCTGTATAGGGGCAACTCTATCGAGGGTTCGAATCCCTCCCTCTCCGCTTCCCATGCCGGCCGAAAGGCCGGTTTTTTTTGGGAATGGGACCAGGCTCGCCATCGCCTTGATCCGGGTGCTGCCGGGCCCTCGATCTCCGGGGGGCTTGAGGCTTGGAGGAGGACCGTTAGTTTGGGGATTCCATTGTCATGGTCATGGGGCGGATTGTTGGGATCGACCTGGGCACGACCAATTCGGTTGTGGCGGTTCTCGAGGGTGGCCGCCCCCAGGTGATCGCCAGCGCCGAGGGGGGCCGCACCACGCCATCGGTGGTGGGCTTCAACCGCGAGGCTGAGTTGCTGGTCGGCCAGTTGGCACGTCGCCAGCTGGTGCTCAATCCGCGCAACACCTTTGCCAACCTGAAGCGCTTCGTGGGGCGCCGTTGGGACGAACTCGAAGAGACGAGTCTTTCGGTGCCCTTCACCGTGCGGGCCAACGACCAGGGGATGGTGCGGGTGGTCTGCCCTGTCACCGAGCGGGAATACGCCCCCGAGGAGCTGGTGGCAAGCATCATCCGGAAGCTTGTGGATGATGCCTCCACCTACCTGGGGGAGCCGGTGGAAGCGGCCGTGATCACGGTGCCGGCCTACTTCAACGATGCCCAGCGTCAGGCCACCCGGGATGCCGGACGGCTGGCCGGCATCAGTGTTGAACGCATCCTCAACGAGCCCACCGCCGCGGCCCTGGCCTACGGCTTCGATCGCAGTGCCGTCAAACGCGTTCTGGTCTTTGATCTCGGCGGCGGCACCTTCGATGTCTCCCTGCTGCGCATCGCCAATGGCGTCTTCGACGTCAAGGCCACCAGCGGTGACACCCAGCTCGGTGGCAATGACTGGGATCGTCGCATCGTGGATTGGCTGGCGGATGGCTTTCAGGCGAGCCACGGCCTCGACCTGCGGCGTGATCGCCAGGCCCTCCAACGGCTCACGGAAGCGGCTGAAAAGGCCAAGCAGGAGCTGAGCGGTGTGCAGAGCACCCCGATTTCGCTCCCCTTCATTGCCACCGGTCCGGAGGGACCCCTCCACATCGAGACCACCCTGGAGCGTCGGGTCTTCGAATCCCTGTGTCCCGATCTCCTCGACCGCCTGCTCCGGCCCGTGCAAAGGGCCCTGCGGGATGCCGGCATGGCAGCTGAGGACATCGACGATCTGGTGCTGGTCGGAGGTGCCAGCCGCATGCCCATGGTTCAGAACTTGGTGCGCACCCTGATCCCGATCGACCCCTGCCAGTCGGTCAACCCCGATGAGGTCGTGGCGATCAGTGCTGCCGTGCAGGCCGGCATCCTCACCGGTGAGCTCCGGGATCTGATGCTCAACGACGTCACCCCCCTCTCCCTGGGCCCGGAGACGATCGGTGGCGCGATGAAGGTGCTGATCCCCCGCAACACCTCGATTCCGGTGCGCCGCTCCGATGTGTTCAGCACCTCGGATTCCAACCAGTCGTCGGTGGAGATCCATGTGCTCCAGGGTGAGCGCCAGATGGCTGAAGACAACAAATCCCTCGGGCGTTTCCGCCTGTCGGGCATCCCACCGGCCCCCCGCGGCGTGCCGCAGGTGCAGGTGTCCTTCGACATCGATGCCAACGGCCTGTTGCAGGTGTCGGCCACCGATCGCACCACCGGCCGCCAGCAGAGCGTCAGCATCCAGGGGGGCTCCAACCTCAGCGAGGAGGACATCCAGCGGCTCCTGGCCGAAGCTGAGCTGAAGGCCGCCGATGACCGCCGCCGGCGCAATGAGATCGATCGCCGCAACCGGGCCCAGACCCTGGTGGCCCAGGGGGAGCGCCGCCTGCGGGATGCCGCTCTTGAGCTCGGTCCCTATGGAGCCGAACGTCAGCAGCGTGCCGTCGAGATGGCCCTGCGGGAGGTTCAGGACCTGCTGGCTGGCGACGACCTTCTCGAACTCGATGTGGCGGTCAGCCAGCTCCAGGAAGCTGTCTATGGCCTCAACCGCCGTTTGGCCAGTGAACGAAAGGTGGAGAGCAATCCCCTTCAGGGTCTGCGCAACACCCTCGGTTCGCTCAAAGATGAGCTCTTTTCCGACGACTACGAGGACGACTGGGATCGGGATCGCTATCGCTCTCTACCCTCCCGGGATCCCTGGGCGCAGGAACCCTGGCGCGATGCCAGCCGGATCGTCCCCCCTGGCCCCCAGCGGGATTCCTTCCGGGATGGGCCCCCCAGCCGTGATCGCTCCTGGGGTGATCGCTGGCCGGCCGCCGACGATCCTGGTCGCGGGATGCCCCAGGAGCCTGGCTACGGAGAACGCCGGCGCCGGTCGGGGCCCCTCGATGACGATCCCTGGGCCGAGAACTGATCGTGGCCCGACGTGCTGCCCCCCCAGGGGCCGAAGCTGATCACTGGAGTGTGCTGGGCCTGGAGCCAGGGGCCGATCCGGCCACCCTCAAACGGGCATTCCGGGCCCAGGCCCGCCGCTGGCATCCCGACCTCAACGCCAATGATCCCGTTGCTGAAGAGCGGTTCAAGCGGATCAACGAGGCCTATGCCGTGCTCTCGGATCCGAGGCGCCGCCAGGCCTGGGAGGCCGGTGACGGCGACCAGCAAGCCGGCGTCGATGATCCCTTCGCCGTTGGTTTCCCGGATTTTGAGGATTACCTCGACGAACTGTTCGGCCGCCGCCAGCGCCGGGGACGGCCCCAGGATCCCGATCCTGAGCCGGAACCCCCTGGACGGGTCGCACCTCCGCAACCGGCCCCCCCTCCACCGGTGCAGGCATCCACCGACCTGGAAACGATCGTTGACCTGACCCCGGAGCAGGCCCTGCAAGGGGAACGGATCGAGCTCACCCTGCCCGATGGCACCGTCGTGGAGGTGCGGACCCCGCCGATGGCGGGGGACGGCTGGCGCCTTCGGCTGGCCGGGGTGACGCCTCGTGGTGGCGACCATTTCCTGCAGCTGCGGGTGCGAACCGAAGAGGGTTTGCGGATCGATGGCCTGCGGGTGCTGTTTCAGCTGGCGTTGCATCCCGCCGATGCGGCCCTTGGCTGCTCGGCCGTGGTTCCCACCCTGGCTGGCCCGGTGCGGCTTCGGGTGCCCGCCCGGTCGTCCAGTGGCCGCCTGCTGCGGTTGCGGGGACGGGGCCTGGAGTTCGGCCGGGAGCGGGGTGATCAGTTCGTGGAGCTGCGCATCGTGATCCCGGAGCAGCTCAGCGAGGCTGAAGAGGCCCTCTACCGACGGCTCCAGCAATTGGCTGGCGAAGCCGATCCCCCCGCCTGACGATGCGCGCCGCTGCCCTTGACCTTGGCGACGAACCGCTACACCCACCTCTCGTTTCGGATCCCGGCTTGGGATCGGTGGGAGACTGAATCCATTCCCTGTCCCCTGCCATGCCGGTCCACGTCCTGCTGTTTGATGCCGGCAGCGACAGCGAAGGCATCCACTCCCTGGAAGTCAGCGGTCGCACCGTGGTGCTTCTCTTTGAGGATCGCGACGATGCCGAGCGGTATGCCGGCCTCCTGGAGGCCCAGGACTTCCCGATGCCCACGGTGGATGAGATCGATCGGGACGAAATGGAACTTTTCTGCAGCCAGGCTGGCTACGAGGCCCGGTTTGTGCCGGCGGGCTTCCTGCCCCAATCGGCGGAAGATCGTCTGATGATCGCCCCCCCCGAGCAAAATCTCGACATTTCCGACTGGAAGGATCAGGCGGAAGCCGGGGTCAGGGGGCAGTCCCCAGCCTCAGGGGACGGCACCGAAGCCGAGGAACGGCAGACCAGAATCGGCGAACCGATCACATCGACGGATCCCGCCCTTGAAGCCTTCCGTCGCCAGCTTGAGGGGCTGCTGTGAGCGACAACCGCCGAGATCGCTCGGATCGCGGCCATCTCCTCACCGAACAGAGCAATCCAGCCAGCTTGAATCTTGATCTGCTGGCCACCTCAGAGCTGGTGAAGGTCTTCTGTGAGGAGGATCGTCGGCCCCAGGAAGCTGTCGCTGCAGCGGCACCGCAGCTGGCCGAGGCGATCGATGCCATCGCTGCGCGACTCGCGGCTGGGGGGCGCCTTTTCTATCTGGGTGCCGGCACCTCCGGAAGGCTCGGGGTCCTGGACGCCGCCGAATGTCCGCCGACGTTCTGCAGTCCGCCGGATTTGGTGCAGGGCATCCTGGCGGGCGGTGCTCCGGCGCTCCTGCGCAGCTCCGAAGGCCTTGAGGATGATGCCGGCGCTGGCATTGCCGATCTCCAGAGCCGGGGCTTCGCTGCCGGCGATGCCCTGGTGGGCATCGCGGCCGGCGGCACCACCCCCTACGTGCTCGGCGCTCTGGCCTGGGCCCGGCAGCTGGGAGCCCAGGCCATTGCCATCGCCTGCGTGCCCTCGGCCCAGGCGCCGATGCCCTGCAGCATCGACATCCGGCTGCTGACCGGGCCGGAACTGCTCACCGGCTCGACCCGCCTCAAGGCCGGGACGGCCACCAAGATGGCCCTCAACATCCTCTCCACCGGCGTGATGGTGCGCCTCGGGAAGGTGCACGGCAACCGCATGGTGGATGTGGCGGTCACCAACAGCAAACTTGAGGACCGGGCCCTGCGCATCCTCGGCGATCTTGCCGGTGTCAGCCGGGTGGAAGCCAGTCAGTTGCTGGTGGAGTCGGGGAATTCGGTGAAGCTGGCCCTGCTGATGAGCCTGGCCCAGCTGTCTGCCGTTGAGGGGCGCCAGGCCATCAACATGCACGGGGGAAATCTGCGGGCCGCGCTGCGGGCGAGCCGACCTGCCTGAACGACCTGGGGAACCTCAGCCCTCGAACGGTCCCCAGTAGGGGGTCGTGAACAGATCCAGCTTGCGACGGGTGGCGGCGCTCACCTGCTCCTTCGGGGTCATCAGGGCATGGCGCAGGGCGGAGTGGGCACTGCTGCCGGGCCGTTCCTGGCCGATGCGTTCGGCGGTGGCCCGCACGATCGTCTGGGCCAGGGAGGCATTGGTGCGCAGGTTCTCGATCACCATCTCCACGGTCACCGAGGCATGCTCCTGATGCCAGCAGTCGTAGTCGGTCACCATGGCCAGGGTGGCGTAGGCGATTTCGGCCTCCCGGGCCAGGCGGGCTTCGGTGTGGTTGGTCATCCCGATCACCTGGGCGCCCCAGGAGCGGTAGATCTCCGATTCGGCCCGGGTGGAAAAGGCCGGGCCCTCCATGCAGAGGTAGGTACCGCCTTGATGCATGGCATGACCCTCAGGCATCAGGGTCCGTCCCGTTTCAGCTAACAGTTTGCTCAGCACAGGGCAGAACGGGTCGGCCATCGTGACGTGGGCCACAAGCCCGTCGCCGAACAGGGTGAGCGGCCGTTGATGGGTGCGGTCGATGAACTGATCGGGCACCAGAAAATCAAGGGGCCGCATCGCCTCCTGGAGGGAACCCACCGCCGACACCGACAGGATCCAACGCACCCCGAGGGAACGGAGGGCCCAGATGTTGGCCTGGTAAGGGACATCACTGGGGAGATGGGTGTGGTGACGCCCATGGCGAGCCAGGAACACCACCTCGAGATCCCCGATCCGACCCAGGCGCAGGCTGTCGGAGGGAGGGCCATAGGGCGTGTCGATGGCGATTTCCTCAATCGCCTCGAGCCCCTCCATTGCATAGAGGCCACTCCCGCCGAGGATCCCCAGGCGTGCCCTCGAGAGCTCCCCTTCGCTGCCGGCAGGGTCGACGGCGTGACCGGAAGGGGACGAGCTCATGGGCCTGGAGAACGGGGTGACGCCGTGACCGTTTTAACTCAGGGTGGATACAGTCCGCTTTTGCCGATTTCCGCGATGACCAAAGCCCTGATGGACACCGATGCCGGTCAGATCCACCTGGAGCTGTTCGACGCCGACGCCCCCAACACCGTCGCCAATTTCGTGAAGCTGGCCACCGATGGCTTTTACGACGGCCTGGCCTTCCATCGGGTGATCCCCGGCTTCATGGCCCAGGGCGGTTGCCCTAACAGCCGCGAAGGCGCCCGCGGGATGGCGGGCACGGGCGGTCCCGGCTATCAGATCGATTGTGAGATCAACAGCCAGACCCATCAGCCCGGCACCCTTTCGATGGCCCATGCCGGTAAGAACACGGGCGGCAGTCAGTTCTTCATCTGCCATGAAGCCCAGCCGCATCTTGATGGCGTTCACACCGTCTTCGGTCACACCGATGACATCGCCGTGGTGCTGGCCCTTAGCACCGGCAGCCGCATCAACAAGGTGACCATCCAGGCCTAGGGCCGTTCTGCTGCAGCCCCCACGACGGCCAAACCCTGGGACTGCCTTGCAAGGCTGACCAGGTCCGGGCCGATGAGGGGCCCAGCTCCGGTGGTCGCTTCAGCTCCAGCGGATGAAAGCCCCCGGTTCCCAGGAACCCTGGGAACCGGGATTGGCCCGAAGGTCGGCCAGGGATTGCTGCCTGGGCTCGAGGGCATTGCCCGGATGGGTGCTCCGCTGTCCATCCGGAGCCAGCAACAGGCTCAGTTCCGCTGTGTCGGTCCACTGGGCCATGGAGCTCAGGAGCCTGGTCAGTTGCTCGCTGCTCAGGGTCTTCCCACTGACCGCCGTCACCAACACCGCCAGGGGAGGCTGGTTGAGCAGGGCGAGAACCCTGCTGTGCTCTTCCTGTTCCGGCAGCAGACCGGCCTCTTCACAGCGGCTTCGCAGCTCCTTCCAGTGGGCCGCCGTCCGGATCGGCAGCTCCGCAGCCCCGTAGGTGGCTGGGTCAGGCCTCCAGGCCAGCACGGCCGTGAGCCCGGTGGATCGCTCATCGAGCAGGTGGCCGAGCTTTGTGCGCTTGGTGCTGAGGTAGGCAGCGTTGTGCTGGGAGGCATCCATCACCAGGGGCACCCGGTCCTCCACCTGAAGACCGTATCCCCCCAGCCCGGCGATCTTGCGCGGATTGTTGGTGATCAGGCGAAGCCGATGCACCCCCAGATCGCTGAGGATCTGGGCGCCGACGCCGTAGTTGCGGAGGTCGGCGGGAAAACCGAGGTGCTCATTGGCTTCCACGGTGTCCAGTCCCCCGTCCTGGAGGCTGTACGCCCGCAGTTTGTTGATCAGACCGATGCCCCGGCCCTCTTGGCGGAGATAGACCACCACCCCTTCCCCGGCCGCCTCAATCATGTGCAGGGCAGCCTCCAGCTGGGGTCTGCAGTCGCAACGGAGGGACCCGAACGCATCGCCGGTGAGGCATTCCGAGTGGACCCGCACCAGGACGGGCCCACGGGCCTGATCCGGTTGTCCTTTGACGATGGCGATGTGGTCGGCGCCGTCGAGTTCGTTGTGATAACCGATGGCCCGGAAGTCACCGAAAGCGCTTGGGAGCTTCGCTTCCGCCTGACGGCGCACGAACCGTTCGGTGTCGAGGCGATAGCTGATCAGATCGGCGATGTTGATCAGGCGCAGCCCATGGCGACGGGCGTAATCCACCAGCTGGGGCAGCCGCGCCATCGAGCCGTCGGCGTTCTGGATCTCACAGATCACTCCTGCGGGATAAAGGCCGGCCATGCGGGCGAGATCCACGGCCGCTTCGGTGTGGCCGGCCCGTTTGAGCACACCCCCCGCCCGGGCCCGCAGCGGAAAGATGTGTCCAGGACGGCGCAGGTCGTTCGGCCGGGTTTCCGGGTGGATGGCCACCTGGATCGTGCGGGCCCGATCCTCCGCCGAGATGCCGGTGCTGACACCCTGTTCCGGCCCCGCATCCACCGACACGGTGAAGGCTGTCTGGTTGCTGTCCGTGTTGCGATCAACCATCAGGGGCAACTCGAGGTCATCGAGTCGCTTCCCCTCCATCGCCAGACAGATCAGCCCCCGGGCCTCGGTGGCCATGAAATTGATCTGTTCCGGGGTGGCGAACTGGGCCGCACAGATCAGATCCCCCTCGTTCTCCCGGTTCTCGTCATCCACCACCACGATGCAATCGCCATTGCGGATCGCGGCGAGGGCATCGGCAATCGCGTCAAAGACGATCAGAGAGCCTTCGGGCGTGGTGTCGGGCGAGGATTCTGGAGTGGATTTGGAGTTGGATTCGGAGAGAGTCACCGGAATCGGCGGAAGGACTGGCTGGTCGGTCGTTCAGCCTTCAGGCCTTTATAGAGCCCGGTACGATCATCAGTTCCAGAAACTTCGGCATGGTCCAGCAGCGGGTTGCCGTCATCGGCGCCAGTGGTTACGGCGGTCTGCAGACCCTTCGTCTCCTGGCCGAGCACCCGCAGCTGACGGTCACCTATCTGGGTGGCGAGCGCAGCAGTGGCCGCCGCTGGAGTGAACTGGTTCCGTTCCTGCCCCTGCCGGGAGATCCGGTGGTGCAGAGCCCTGATCCGGAGGCCATCGCTTCGGCGGCTGATCTGGTGGTGCTCAGCCTGCCCAACGGGCTGGCTGCCCGGCTGGTGCCCGACCTCCTGGCGAGGGGGCTGAAGGTGGTGGATCTTTCGGCCGACTACCGCTACCGCTCCCTGGATCAGTGGCGGGAGGTGTACGCCAGCGAGGCCCGGGAACACCACCGCGACGATGCCGACCTCTGCGCTGAGGCCGTTTACGGCCTGGTGGAACTGGAGCATGAGCGCATCCGTAGCGCCCGGCTGGTGGCTGCGCCCGGCTGTTTCCCAACCGCCAGCCTGCTGGCCCTCACCCCCTTTCTGCGGCAGGGGTTGATTGAAACGAGCGGCATCATCATCGATGCCAAAACCGGCACCTCCGGCGGCGGGCGGGCGGCCAAGGAACATCTGCTGCTGTCGGAGGCGTCTGAGGCGGTGGCCCCCTACGGCGTCGTGGGGCATCGCCACACCAGTGAGATCGAACAGCTCTGCAGCCAGGTGGCCGGGCAATCGGTACAGCTTCAGTTCACCCCGCACCTGATGCCGATGGTCCGGGGCCTCCTGGCCACCGTCTACGGCCGGCTCCGGGATCCCGGCCTCACTGCCGAGGATTGCACCACCCTTCTCGAGGCTGCCTACCGCCAGTCGGACACGGTGGCGGTGCTGTCGGTCGGCACCTATCCCTCCACCAAGTGGGTCCGCCACACCAACAGGGCCCTGCTGTCGGTGCAGGTGGATCAACGCACCGGCCAGCTGATCGTGATGGCGGCCATTGACAACCTGGTCAAGGGCCAGGCCGGCCAGGGGGTGCAGTGCCTCAACCTGATGGCGGGCCTCCCGGCCTCCCTGGGCTTGCCGCTGCTGCCCTTCTACCCCTGACGGGAGGCAGCCAGCCTCTCCGCCGCCAGGGCCACGGCCAGGGGGAGGATCCGGTGCTCCTGCCGCTGAATGCGCCGGCCCAGGCTGTGGTGGTCGTCGTTGGGCAGCACCGGAACGGCGGCTTGCACCAGGATCCGGCCTGAATCCACCGCTTCACTCACCAGATGGGCTGTGCAGCCGGTGAGGGTGACCCCGGTCGCCAGGGCCTGACCGATCGCATCGACCCCCTTGAAGCTCGGCAGCAGCGAGGGATGGATGTTCACCAGGCGATCGGGGAAGGCCTGGATCAACCGCGCGGTCACGATCCGCATCCAGCCAGCCATCACCACCAGATCGACCGCAGCCTGGTTGAAGCACTCCACCAGGGCGGCATCGAGGCTGTCGCGGCTTGGATGGGCGCGGTGGTCATGGATCTCGATGGGGATGGCCAGCTGGTTGGCCCGCTGGACTGCACCGCAGTCGGGCTTGTTGACTGCCAGCAGGATCACCTCCGCGGCCAGCTCTCCGCGCCGGCAGGCTTCCACCAGGGCCTGGAAGTTGCTGCCTTGGCCGGAGGCCATCACCGCCAGCCGTAGGGGCGCAGGTCCGCCGGGTCGTTGCAACGGTGACGGAGGCCACTGGATCGACGGATGGTGATCGCTAGGGTCTGACAAAGCGGGCATCGCCTCATGTCCCATCTCTCCATCCTGCCAACGGTCCTGCGCGAGCTTGATCTTCTGGAAGCAGCTCTTCTGGATCTTGGCCTCAGCCCTTTGCGGGGGGGAGGACTGCAAGGATTCGCCGATGATCGCCAGCAGGTCGATCTGTCCGTCACCCTGGCGGGTGGTCAGCGGATCGGCTGGCGTCGTCAGCGCGATGGTCGGCTGGCCCTGGTGGCCGACCTGCAACGCCTGGGCCGCTCCCGTTCCCTGCGTCCCTTGATCGGTTCGATCACCCGGCGCTATGCCGCCCGCCTCGCCCTGCAGGAAGCCGGCCGTTCCTTGGCTGGTGCTGTGGTCGAGGTCTCCGCCTGAGGGGGCCGGATCCATGGTTGACGTTCATCTGGATCTGAGACGCCCCGAGGGCCATCGGCTGGATGTGCGGCTCAGGTTTCGGGCCCGGGGCCCGGTGGTCCGTTTCCGTTTACCGGCGTGGACACCGGGCTCCTACCTGATCCGGGATTACGTGCGGCAGCTGGAGGGGCTGGAGGTTCATCGGGGCCAGAATCCATGGCCGATCCGCAGGCTTGAGGCCGCCACCTGGCAGGTCGAGGCCCTCGCCAATGGCGATGGGTTGGAGGTGCGCTACAGCCTGATGGCCACTGAACTGACCGTGCGCACCGCTCACCTCGATCAGGACCACGGTTTCCTGCCCCTGGCCGCCGTGGTGCTGGAGGTGGAGGGGGAGCGCTGGTCACCTCACCAGCTCTCCCTGGCGCTCCCCCAGGGTTGGCAGCCGTTTCTGCCCCTGCCCCTCCAGGAGGACGGAGGGTATCTGGCCGGTGATTTTGACGCCTTGATCGATGCCCCGCTGGAGGTGGGCCCCCTTCAGGCCAGGTCTTTTGAGGTCGCCGGGGTGCCCCACCGCTGGGTCACCTGGGCTGGCCCCGCCGGTGCTGAGGCCTGGCTGGAGGATCGTTGCCCCACCCTGCTCGAGGACGTTCGCTCCCTGGCAGGGGCCTGTTGTCGCCTCCTGGGGGTGGATCGTCCCGCCAGTGGCGACTACCTGTTTGTGCTCCATCTGCTGGAGGAGGGTTTCGGTGGTCTGGAGCACGACAACGCCAGTGTGCTGGTGTTCGGCCGTTCCGCCCTGGAATCACCTGATGGCTACCGCCGCTTCCTGCAGCTGGTGGCCCATGAGTATCTCCATCAATGGAATGTGAGGCGGTTGCGGCCGCGGGAACTGGCTCCGATTGATTACCACCGCCCCCAGTTGGTACCCGGTCTCTGGTTCGCGGAGGGGGTCACCAGTTACCTCGACCAGTTGCTGCCCGTGGCCGCCGGCCTGTTTCCGGCTTCCACCCTCTGGCAGGACCTCGGCGAGGACCTGAGCCGCTTTCGGCTCACCCCGGGCCGGCAGGTTCAGAGCCTGCGCGACAGCGCCATGGAAGCTTGGGTGAAGCTCTATCGGGCCGATGCCTATGCCCCTGATAACCAGGTGAGTTATTACCTCAAGGGGGCTGTCCTTGCCCTGGTGCTCGACCTGCACCTGCGCCGCCATGGCCATGCCCTCAGCGAGGTGCTGCGCCAGCTGTGGCTTCGCCTTGGTCGATGGGGGCGGGGATACGGGGAAGACGACCTGATTGCCGCCTTTGCCGCCTGTGCCCCTGATCTTGAGCAGCTCCTCCCCCTCTGGCTCGGCAGCGTTGAGGATCCCGACCTGGATGGCTACCTGGCAGATGTCGGGCTGCTCCTGAAGCCGGAGCCGGGCACAGAGCCCTGGCTCGGCCTTGCTGTCCGCCTGGAGGGGGGCAATCTGTTGATTCAGCGGGTCCACCGGGGCGGTCCGGCCGAGAGCGCCGGTTTGACGGTGGGCGACGAACTCCTGGGCCTTGATGGCCGGCGCCTTCGCAAACCTGAGCAGCTGGGCTCCTGGATGCGCCCAGGGCTGGAGCAGAACCTGTTGATCGCCCGCCACGGTCACCTGCGCAGGCTTCCGATTCGCCCCCGGGATCCTGAACCGAAGCGCTGGGTTCTGGTGGAGAATTCCCAGGCTTCCCATAGGGAGCTGGAGCGACGCCGGCAGTGGCTGTCGCTGCAACCTGCGGGGTGCTGAGGGGCGAAGCCCATGGCTTGGATCAGGGCCTGGGGATCGATGGCCCTGAATCCCCTCCCCTCCCTAGATCAAGGCCGAGATCGTGACGTGGCGATCACTGAAGATCAGTCCATGGAGCTCAGGATCTTCCATGTGGCGGAGGATCCTGCCGGGATAGTCGAGTTTGCCGTTGTAGAGGTAGGCCAGGGTGGCTAGGGCCTTGCGATCGGCCGGCCCTCCGCTGATCTGGGGAATCCCCTGGGCGGGCAGCCCAAGCTTCCGGGACAGCCTGGCGAACTTGGTGACCAGAACCCGAACGTTTTCGTCGGGATCGAGAAGCTGTTCCACAGCCAAATACTTCTCGTGGGCGGTGGCATCGGGCCGTAGGCGACCCTGGATCACCAGTTCCTCGAGGCTGATCTGGGCTGGGCCGTGGGTACGGATCAGGCCGGAGTGGGCCGCCACGGGCAGGTGCTCGCCTGGTTTCGCCAGCTGCACCTCCTCGTAAAGCACGGCGGCGACCAGCATTGGATTCACCCGCTGGCGTGCACATTCCTGGATCAGGGTCGGCCGAACGTCCTCCAGCAGCCGCAGGGTCTGACGCCTTAGGGGTTTGAACTGGCCGAGCCCTTCAAAAAAAATCTGGGCCAGGGCCGGCTGGGGGCCATGAACGCCGAAATGGCGTTCGAGGGCCGCCAGTTCCTGAGGGGTGAAGTCATAGGCATCCGAGCTGTCGACGGCCTGCAGGGTCTCGCCCTGGCGGAGCTCGGACCTCGAAATCTGAGGACGAAGCTGGTTCTGGGGAGTTGACGGCAGGAAAGCGGGGATCGAGCCGAGGGCCAGGGCCGTCACGCTCAGGAGCGTGAGGATGGTCTTGGGAGCTCGAATGGCGGTGCCATCGAAGGCTGATCTGGGTTGCCGGACGGGGGCTGCCATCAAACGACCGCCGATCGGGGAGCCGAAGAAAATCTGCAAAATTTTAAGGCCCTCATTACGGTGCAACACCCCCTGGGATCCGGTTGTGTGCCTGTCCACACAGTCGCGGCTCAGACCAGCCTTTTTTGCTCAAAACCGTTCCCAAGGGCTGTGGCCAAGCCCCCTGTGGGAATAGCGTCCATTCGCATGACTGCGATCCTGTCCGGGCCATGACCACGCTCCCTCCGGCCACCAGCACCGATCCCCAGGGCCAGTGGCAGCGCTTCTGTTCCCTGCTCTGGCATGACAAGGCCCTGGGTTTCTGGCTGGATGTGAGCCGGATGGCGATCGATCAGGCGGCGATCGAGGCGCTGGGCCCGCGCTTTGCCAAGGCTTTTGAGGCGATGGCGGCCCTGGAAGCCGGTGCGATCGCCAATGGCGATGAGCAGCGGATGGTTGGCCACTACTGGCTGCGGACCCCATCCCTGGCACCCGATGCCGAAGCTGCCGGCCACGTCCGCGATGAGGTGGATCGCCTGGAAACCTTCGGGAAGGATGTGCTGGCCGGGGGGATCCTCTCCCCCACTGGCTCCCCCTTCACCGATGTTCTGTGGATCGGAATCGGTGGTTCAGGCCTCGGCCCCCTGCTGATGATCCGTGCCCTTCAGGAGCCAGGTGCGGGCCTGCCGTTCCACTTTTTCGACAACGTCGATCCCGATGGGATGCGGCGCACCTTGGCGGCCCTTGGAGACAGGCTGCGAACCACCCTGGTGATCGTGGTCAGCAAGTCGGGAGGCACCCCAGAACCCCACATCGGGATGATGCAGGCGCGCCGCGCCGTGGAGGCTGTGGGCGGCAGCTGGTCGCAGCAGGCAGTGGCGATCACCATGCTCGGTAGCCGCCTCGATCAGGAGGCTGTGGCCGGCCAGTGGCGGGCCCGCTTCGACATGTTCGACTGGGTGGGGGGGCGCACCAGCATCACCAGCGCCGTCGGCCTGCTGCCCGGCGTTCTGATCGGTGCCGACATTCGTCGCTTCCTTGAGGGGGCAGCGGCCATGGATGCGGCCACCCGCGTCTCCGATGCCCTGGCCAATCCCGCTGCTCTGCTGGCGGCTGCCTGGTATGCCGCCGGTGATGGGCGCGGTCGCCGCGACATGGTGGTGCTGCCCTACCGCGATCGACTCGAGGTCTTCAGCCGCTACCTGCAGCAGCTGGTGATGGAAAGCCTCGGCAAGAAACACGACCGTGATGGTGCCTTGGTGCATCAAGGGTTGGCGGTGTATGGCAACAAGGGATCCACCGATCAGCATGCCTATGTGCAGCAGCTCCGCGATGGTGTCGACAATTTCTTCGTCACCTTTGTGGAAGTCCTTGAGGATCCCGGAGATATCCCGCCCTTGGAAGGGGAAAACCCGGGTGATTTTCTTGATGGCTTCCTCCAGGGCACCCGTGCTGCTCTGACCGAGGAAGGTCGCCAGAACCTGAGCATCACCATGCAACGGCTGGATGAGCACAGTCTTGGGGCTCTGATTGCGTTGTTCGAGCGAGCGGTGGGTTTGTACGGCGAGCTCGTCAACGTCAATGCTTACCACCAGCCCGGGGTCGAAGCAGGCAAAAAGGCCGCTGCTGCCCTGCTTGATCTCCAGGTACGTCTGGAGGAGCGGCTCGCCGATGGCCGGGAACACACCCTGGCCCAGCTGCAGTCCGAACTCGATCTTCCCAGTGCCGATCCCCTCTATTGGATCCTGCGCCACCTCTGCGCCAATCGACGCCACATCAGTGCCACGGGCGACTGGGGACAGCCCGATAGCCTTGTGTTCCTGCACGACTGAGCGGCGCCTGCCCTGGATCGATCGCGGTTCCGTCCAGCTCGTTGCCGATGGTTCTACCTTGACCATGCGGGACTGGCTGACGGTTCCCCTGTCAGTTGCCTCTCCTCCATCCCCTGAATCACGGGTTCTGCAGTGACGTTGACATCAGCATCCGATTGAGACCTGGGATCCGGTTTGATCGGTGCAGGCGGGACGGGCTAGTGACTGGATCACCTATCGATTGAGGAAGAGCCGATCCGCCCGGTTAAACCCAGCTCAATGCCCCTGCGAATGGCCAATTGACGGTTGCCAACTTTCAATTTCTGAAGGAGGTCGCGACTATAGGTTTTGGCCGATTGGTAAGTGCAACCCATCGACGATGCCGATTCGCGAAGATTCAGGCCTTGGGCATAGCAACTGAGCAATTGAGCTTCACGGTCTGAGAGTTCAACATCGAGCTTTGAGATGTTGTCCGTGTTTGCGGGTAATATCGAGGGACTTCGGTAGGTGGTTTGGCCAATGGCAGCAAGAAGAGCTTGCCGAAGAGGTAGCTCTTTGCTGCCAATATCCTTGCTTGCGACAACGACTGGCGCATTGTAAATGCGGTAGGGATTCTTATCTAGGGTTGCATCCTGAACGACCAAGATGCATCGAGTTTCCGGGTCTTTCTTTCTCATCCTGTCGATCAGTTCGTCGCCGCTCATATCCACCAGGTCTTCGGTGCAGATCAGGAGACCGATACGATATCTGTCTGCCGACTGCAGGACGTCCTGACCGCAGTCGGCAAGGCTGGTAATCAGGCTCTTCCTCTTGATGGTTGAGTAAAAATAAACAAGAAGTAATTTGGACTGGCTGACAAAGGCTATGGATTTGACTTGATTACCAGACAGGAACCATTCGGTAAATGTGCTCGTAAAGCTTCCCAGGCGTTTTTCTA
>JBEINY010000040.1:0-17734 GCA_040377855.1 Prochloraceae cyanobacterium
GGCCTCCTCCATCGCCGGGTCGCTGAGTGAATACCACTGCTGCAATAGGTGGATCCGCAGCATGGTGGCCAGTGGATAAGGAGGCCGGCCGCCCTTCTTGCTGGCTTTGGGGTAGTGAGGCTCGATCAATTCGATCAGCGACTGCCAGGGCACCACCGCCTCCATCTCAGAGAGAAACTTCTCCCGCTTGGTCTGCTTCTTGGCCGTGGTGAGCTCGTAGTCCGAGAAGCCAAGCTGCTTGCCGCTCATCACTCCAGTCCCGGCCTGCGATCACAGGGCCATTCTCCCGTGACTGGCCCTGGTTTTCCAGAGTCTCCCTAACCCTTCATGGCGCTTTATTTATTCTTTCAGAACCATATCAAAGCACATGACGGCAGCAACGATCAGAAGCCTAATGCGATCGGAAGCATCTACGGCGTTGTCAATTGAGAGCATGTAATTATCGGCAGAGGTGAACAACTCCTTTCCAAGTCCCGCCCATTTTTTAGAGACGCTGGCCAGCTCGGTGTCGCCTTGCAAAAAGCGAAAATTCCAGCTTGTCCACTTCCCCACCAGGGTGCAGACGATAGTCCCTTCTGAATCGATGATGACAAACTTGCCACCAAGCGAGAACTTTTGACGGAAACGACCAATGACAATGTCGTTTTCGTCCAGAACATCAACTTTTGAAAGAAAAAGGGAAAGGCCTTTTTTAACGGAAAGAACCTTTACGCCTTCAGGAGTTCGAACTTCAATATTGAATGGTGTATTTCGCTTGTAATCCGTAAAGCGAAAGATCTTCGCAAGGACACCCAGGTTCGGCTCTCGACACTCAAGGATTTTTTGCTCCGTGGCAGGATCAAAGATGTCGTAGTTGTTGGATGCCTTGAGCAAGCCAACGTGCTCTTTAACGAAGAATTGATTTTGGCTGAGGGATGGATGCATGGCTCCTGTTACAACTTGCGCATGGATCAAATGAAAGCTTAACGCGGCCATCACCAGATTTGAAAGAGTTCCCGTGAAACATCTCCCAAAGCTTCAACGGGTACCGTTGGCCGGATCAAGTGAATGGCTCTTCAAGCAGACAATCCATGACACTTTGAACATACCCTGGATCGCCATTGCGCAAGGTGCGCTTCGTTACTCCAAGCCTGACTCAATGAACCATCTCAGCGCACTTTCGGTAACCGCGGAATGTTGACAGCTGAGTTGACCAAGTGTTCTGGATTGCCTGCATCGTTCAACCATCTGACGGAGTCCATCCCCTGAAAGGGGTTCCTGCCGTTGGCGGAGCCTTCTTCCTAGGAGTCGAACAAGGGCAGCACCCCCAGCTCCGCATTCAAGGTCAGGGTTGCCATGGAAGCGATTCGTGGTCGCCAATCTTGGCTGGTTCACAACCGCAATCCTCCCATCAGGCTCTCAGGCGCCTCCGATTCTGGCCTAGGCCAGGTTGGCGAGGGCTTGGAGAATCTGATCGGGCTCCACATCATCCCGGAGCATCACCGTGCCGATGGCCGTCGGAAGCACGAAACGCACCCGACCGTCGCGCACCTTCTTATCGGCCTGCAGGCAGTCGAGCACCGCTTCAGGATCCAGCTCGGGCCATCGGATGGGCAGACCAGCCGCCTCTACCAGGGCGCGCTGACGCGCCTGGCTTGACGCGTCCCAGAGTCCCATCGCCAACGCCAGCTCTCCAGCGGCCAGCATGCCAATGGCCACGGCCTCGCCATGGAGAAAAGTGCCATACCCACAGAGGGTCTCAATCACATGGCCCAGGGTGTGGCCGTAGTTGAGGATCGCCCGCAGACCGCCCTCGTGCTCATCGGCCGCCACCACCCGTGCCTTGGCGGCGGCGGAGCGCTCCAGCAAGGTCTGAAGCAGATCAGCGCCAACAGCATCGAGGCTGTCGAGGCCGGCAGCAGATTCCAGGTCGCGGAAGAGGGTGGCATCACCGATGACGCCGTATTTGATCACTTCCGCCATGCCGGCTTGGAACTCTCGCTCCGGCAAGGTGACCAGGGTGGTGGGGTCAATCAGCACCAACCGGGGTTGGTGAAAGGCACCGATCAGGTTCTTGCCACCGGGATGATTGACCCCGGTCTTGCCACCGATGGCCGCATCCACCATCGCCAACAGGGTGGTGGGGACCTGCACCACGGCGATGCCCCGCAGCCAGGTGGCGGCGGCGAAGCCGGCCATGTCACCGACGACCCCGCCCCCCAGGGCCACGATCAGGGACCCGCGTTCGAGACGCTGGGCCAGGGCTGCATCATGCAGGCGGGCCACGGTGGCCGGAGTCTTCTGTTCCTCACCGGCCTCAATCACGGTGACCTCGGCGAGGAAGCCAGCCCCCGCCAGGCTGTCCATCACGGTGGTGCCGTAGTGCTCATGCACCACCGGATTGGTGACCACCAGCACCCGGGTCCCGACCCTGAAGCCCAGCGAAAGAAGCTGCCCCCCGAGGGCGGCCAGGCTGCCGGGGCCAATCACGATCGGGTAGCCATTCCGCGGAAGCTCCACCCTCAAGGTGCGCCAGAGCTCGGGGGAGCCCCCATCCGATCCGGAAAGGTGCTGCGCAGCCATCATGCGGACTCGAGAGGGGAAGGGGCAGGGAGGGAGGCTAGGCGGTGGGAGCCCTCAGAACGGGGAGCCCGATCCACTGCGGAAGATCTTCCACAATGGCGCCAGTCGAGACGGCCCCATGCCGGAGCAGCAGACGACCCGAACTGCCTGGGCCTTCCTGGGCCCGGCCCTGCTGCTGCTGGGGTTGTCGGTGCTGGTTCCCGCCCTGATGGCCCTGGTGATGAGCGTCACCCAGACGGGCTTGGACCTGGGTGAACCGCTGCGCTTCGTCGGGCTGGCCAACGTGCGCCGGCTACTGGCCGACCCGATGGTCTGGCGGGTGAGCACCACAACGCTCCTCTATCTGATCGGAGTGGTGCCGCCGGTGGTGCTCGGGGCCCTGGCCCTGGCCGTGCTGGTGAACCGCCAGCTTCCTGCCATCCACTGGCTGCGTGGTGCCTTCTACACGCCAGTGCTTGTGTCGATCGTGGTGGCGGCGATTGCCTTCCGCTGGCTCTACGCCGAGAACGGTCTGATCAATGGCTGGCTCCAGGCCCTGCTCGGTTCGCAGGTCCAGCCGATCGCCTTCCTCACCTCACCCGTGCTCGCGCTGCCGGCGGTGATGGTCGTGACCCTCTGGAAGGGCCTGGGCTATTACATGGTGATCTTCCTGGCCGGGCTGCAGGGGATTTCCCCGGAGCTGTACGAGGCCGCTGCCCTCGATGGCAGCACCGGCTGGCGGCGCCATCTCGATATCACCCTGCCTCTCTTAAGGCCTTACATCACCCTGGTGGCCGTGATCTCCGCGATCGCCGCCACCAAGGTGTTTGAAGAGGTGTATCTGATGACCCAGGGAGGTCCGGCAGACAGCACCCGCACCATCGTCTATTACGTCTACGACCAGGCCTTCGGCGAACTGGAAATCAGCTACGCCTGCACGGTCGGCCTCGCCCTGTTTCTGGTGGTGCTGCTGCTGAGTGTGGTGCGGCAGATCGCCACAGCTGAGCGGGGCCTGGGCTGATCGACCGTCCGTCGTGGATGCGAAGCTGACGGATTGCAGCGCGGCAGTTGAAGCCAATGGCCGGCCCCACCAGTCCTCCAACGGAAGGCTCCGCGGTCGATGGTTCCCGGGCAGAGGGCCTGGCCATCGGCATTGTGGGGGGGGGCCAGCTGGCCTGGATGCTGGCGGATGCGGCCCGGCGCCTCGGTCTGGCCCTGAAGGTGCAGACCCCCGGTGCCGATGACCCGGCGGTGCCCCTGGCGGCCTCGGTGGTGCGCGCCGAGCTGCGCGACTGCGAGGCCACCCGGACCCTGGCCGAAGGCTGCCGTTCGGTGAGCTTCGAGAACGAATGGGTGGATCTCGAGGGTCTGGCGCCCCTGGCCGCCGATGGGATCTGCTTCCTGCCGAGCCTGCGGGCCCTCGAGCCCCTGATCTCCAAGCGCCGTCAGCGGGATCTGCAGGCGCGACTGCGGCTGCCCTGCCCTCGCTGGTTCCCCCTCGAGGATGTGCTGCGCCAGCAACCCGTAGCCGAGAAGACCAATGCTGCTGCCAAAAGCCCAGGGCAGGGGGAACAACAGCAGGATCGGCCCACGGGCAGCCCTGAGCCCAGCACACCTGCGTTGCCGGACGGCTTTGCCTACCCGCTGATGGCCAAGCAGGCCTCCGGTGGATACGACGGCAAGGGCACCGTGGTGCTGCGTGGCATGGAGGATCTCGAAGCCCTGCTCACGGTGGTGAAGCCGGAGGACTGGCTCGTGGAGGAGCTGGTGCGGTTCGACCAGGAGCTGTCGCTGGTGGCCAGCCGCGACCAGGCCGGAGCCGTGGCGATCTTCCCCCTTGTGGAAACCCATCAGCATGAGCAGATCTGCGATTGGGTGCTGGCACCGGCCGCCGTGGAACAGGGGGTTCTGGCCTACGCCCGCAACATCGCCGCCTCGCTGCTCACCAGCCTCGACTACGTGGGTGTGCTGTCGATTGAATTCTTCTATGGCCCTGATGGCCTGCTGATCAATGAACTGGCCCCCCGAACCCATAATTCCGGCCACTACACGATTGAGGCCACCCACACCAGCCAGTTCGAGCAGCAGCTGCGCATCGTCAGCGGCCAGCCGGTCGGCCCCACCGACCTGACGGTGCCGGGGGCCCTGATGGTCAACCTCCTCGGCTTCGAAGCCGGGGACTCGGACTACCGCCTGGAACGGGATGCCCTGGCAGCCCTGAACGATGCCTTCCTGCACTGGTACGGGAAGGGACTCTCCAGGCCAGGACGAAAACTCGGCCACCTGACCCTGCTCCTGCGCGGCGCCACGGACGAGGAGCGCCAGCAGGAAGCAGCAGCGAAGCTGGCCGAGGTGCGCAACATCTGGCCCCTGCCCAACCGCGTGAAAACCCAGCTTCTGGCCTAAGCTTTGCTCGGACTGCTGTGTTGGTGATTGCCTTACACAGTTTTCTGATCTGACTCCCTTTTCGACATGGGGGGTCTGCCGCGACGGTGACGTAAACCGGCCTCGTAGCCGGAAACGGATCCCCGCCTTTGATCTCCCTTCTGGTACATCCAGGTCGGAATCTGGGGCAACACGGCACGGTGGTCCACCCCTTGACTCAACCCGCCATGACGATGCGTCACTCCCGGATGGCCCATGGGAGGTCCATCTCCAGGCCCTTGCTTCAGTGTCTGCTGTCCAGGATCAGCCTGGCTGGCCTGCTGCTTTCCCCTGGTCTGCTCGTTGCGCCGGCCAGGGCCGTCAGCCTGGATGAGGCCTGCGCGAAGTTCGCCGCCACCTTGAACGGCGCCGTTGCCTCCGGCGACACCAAGAGGGCCCAGGCGATCTACACCCAGGGAAGCGAGCGGGTCGCCTCCCGCTTCAACGGCGCCACCTGTCCGAACGTGAAACCACCGGCTGGATCCTGATCGTCGAGGGGGGTGGCAACGGCACACCCCCTCCCTGCATCAGCGGTGCTCGATCAGCTCGGAAGCCTCGAAGCGCACCTTCGCCTGGCTGGCATAGGCATCGGCCTGATCGCGATACCCTGCCGCACAGACCACAGCACTGCGGTAGTCGGACGACTCCAGCTCGAGAAGACGATCGAATTCTGATGGGGAGAATCCCTCGATCGCACAGGTGTCGACCCGCAACAGTGCAGCGGCCGTCATGAAGTTGCCGAGGGCGATGTACACCTGATTGGTGGCCCAGGTGTTGATCACCTGGCTGCGGGGTCCCTTCACCAGATCCCCCTCCATCGCCTGCCGGTAGGCCTGCAGTTTCTCGGGGTTGGTGCCCCGGATGGCGCCCATTCGCTCGATCAGGCGGTCAAGATCCCTGGCCTCGATCGTGCGCCGCACCAGAAAGACCACCAGATGGGAGCAATCGGTGATCTGGGCCTGGTTCCAGGCATGGGGACGGAGGCGGCTGCGCAGTTCAGGATCCTGCACCACCAGAAACCGCCAGGGCTGCAGGCCGTAGCTGGAGGGGGTGAGAACCAGGCTCTGTTCGAGGGCATCCCAGGTGAGCGGATCGATCAGACGGGAGGGATCGAAGGCCTTGGTGGCGTAACGCCACTGCTGAGACTCGAGCAGTTCGGCAGGACTGGTGGCCATCGAAGCCGACAGACAAAGGTCCATTCTGGAGGGCTTCCGGCCCACGTCCGTCGCCATCCATGAGCGGATTTGAACAAGCGTTCCAGCGGCTGATGAGCCGGGCTCCCGGCCCCGTGTTTCCCCGGGCACGGCGGCTTTACTTCAACAAATACCCCCTGGAGGAAGCCCCAGCCGCGACCGCCTTTCGCACGTTCCTGCTGGAGGAATCCATTCAGGAAGGGCAGGATGGTTCCCTCAGGATCCTGGTTGCCTCCTTTGCCCTCGTGGCCTGGAATGCCGATCTGGGGGAAGCGGCGAGCCAGGCCCCGATCAACGCCCCCCTTGGCGCCCTTTATCTGAAGGAGCAATGGGAGCGGGAGGCAACAAGCATCACAACGATCGCCGGCCCCTGGTTCCGAACGAATTGCGCCTACCTGAAGGTGGCGATCGAAGCCCTCTACTGCACCCGATCGGGCCCCGCGGCAGAGGATTGATCTCCAAACCCCCTGGGCTTTCGGCGCAGGGGGGCCCATGGGCTTCGGAAGCCTGCCCCTCAGGCGAGCAGGGAGGCCAGAAGGGATTCGAGATCATCGCGGCTGCAGCGACCGACGACGAACACTTCCTGGGCCGAGCCGCCCCGGCGGGCCACCAGCTTGAAGCCCCCCAGGATCGGTGTCGAGACCCGGATGCGCAGCCCAGGAGAGCGTCCTCGTACCCTGCCGATCACCGCAGGTGTGACCGTGTCGATCAATGGATGGGACGCGAGCTGCTTCAAGAGGGGGATCAACCCCTCCAGGTAGGTGCTGTGGGTGATCACCACCCGTCCCATCGAGCCTGCCCAGGGTCGCAGGAGCCTAGGGGGAGACGGCATTGCCCAGGGAGCCCCTGGGCCCGCAACGCTTTCCCGAGGGACCGACCTGCGGTCTCAGATCGATTCCAGAGGCGCCATGGTCAGCCCCTCGGCTCCCAGCTGCTGGTGGTAAAGCTCGGCCTGCTCCTTCGGACCACTCCAAACATCGGCCTGGCCCTCAGTGTCGATGCGGCGGGCCAGCTCCCAGGCCCGATCCGGCCCCATTCCAGGGATGTAGCGCACCAGGCACTCCACCACATGCTGATAGGTGTTGACGTCGTCATCGAGGACGATCACCCGGCAACGGGGATAGGGAAGCTGCTGACGCGTCCGCTCCATGACCGGGGCCTGGCCGGGGGCTGCGGTGGCCCGGGCACCAGAACCAACGGCCGCCGGGGTGATCAACGGTGCAAGGCGGCGCATGACGATCCGGATCTGGGCCAACAACTTCAGGCCCACCCTAGGTACAGTGCCCGCAGTCATTGCAATCCCATGCTGATCACCCTTGGTTGGGCCTCGCTTGCAGCTGTGTTCAGCTTCTCGATCGCCATGGTGGTGTGGGGACGCAACGGCGACGGCACCCTCAACCTGTTCTGAACCTGAGGCAGGTCCCTGGGGCCTGCCAACCGAAACCATCCGACCCACCCTGGAGTGCCCCCTGCGGTCATGGAGGATCTGCCGACATCCACGTCCTCCCTGGCGGGGCTTTCCCTCAACTCCGTCCTGGCGTTCACGGCGATCGGCCTGCTCGTCTTTGTGAGTGGAGGGGTGCTGTACTTGTCGACGGTTGAGTGGCGAGACCGCCGGCGCCGTTCAAAAGCGGCTCCGGCAAAACGTTGATCGGTTCGCAGGGGCTGGGGCCGCGCCTCAGGAGGCTGGGCCTTCCGTTCTGTAGCTGGCGTCAGCACTCATCGGCCTGGTTGGGGCCATCGTCCAGGCGCCTGCGGGCGATGCCATTGCGGGCATCCCTGGCAGCCATCTCCCTGGTGATCACCTCGGGGCTGGTCACGGTCATCAACAATCCAAGGCCCCGGGCCCTTGGACTGGCAAGGCTTCTGGTGGCCGCCGATCTGCTCCAGAGTTTCCCTGCCGATCCCTCCCAACCGGTTCCGGCCCTCTGGCAGCAACGACTCGGGCCGAACGCAAAGGATGCCTGGAGCCACTCCAACCGATCGTGGTGGCAACTCTGGTCCCGCCATGACGATGGCGGTGCCTACCTGGTCCTGCACGCCGACGATCTTCCCCCAGGCCAGAGACCGGCGGGAACGGTCACGGTCGACGACCTGCTGGTGATCGGAGCCGATCGGCTGGCAGCCGAACAACTGAAGGAACCCCTGGGCCTGCGCACGAATGCATTGCAGGGCCTCGAGCAACGCTGCCTGGAACGGCTGCAGCAAGGGCAGGCGGTGTATTGGTCGAGCAATGGCCTGGCGGGCGTGCTGGGCCCCCTGTCACCGTTGCTGACCCAGTGGCAGCAGGGTTGCCTGTCCCTGCAACTGGATACTGATCGACTGCGCTGGGAGGGAGAAGCCGGAGCAGTCCCCGGCCTGCAGGGCCCAAGGGCCACCCCTCTGTCACCGCCGGCGGCGGACGCGAGCACGAAGGGGCTGCCGCCAGGCACCCTGCTGGCGGTGAGGGGATCCCGGCTGGATCAGCTGCTGGGAGGCCTGCTGCGCCGCTCCCTGGTGCGCGACTCCCTCGCCAGCCAGTACGGACTGGATGCCGAAAGCCTGTCCCGACTGGGCAGCAGTCCCTTTCAAATGCAGCTACGCACCCTGCCAACAGGGCCATTTCGCCTGGGGCTCGCCGTGTCCATTCCGATCGGGAACCAACGGCAGGCCTGGGTAGCGGCGCTGGAACAGGCTTCAGCCGGCATCAGCCGTCAGGGCCTGCAGGCGGCGCCGAGGGGAGCCGAAGAACGCGTTGGTCAACCGGCTGCCTCGATCACGCCCCAGCCAAGAACCTGGATGCGAAGTGATGGCACGGTGGTCGGGGGCTGGCGTTGGCTGATCGAACCGAACCCTGACAACAGCAACCGGCAGCGCAAAGAGACCCTTGTCCTGTTCCTTGGACCGCCGCCACCGATGCCTTTGCCTGGACCATGGACAAGTCCAGGCCATCGCCTCGAGCGGCAGGGAGAGCAGGTGCACCTGGAGGTGCTGATGCGACCCAATGGGCTGGCCGCACAAACCCTGCTTCCCAGCACCTTGCCACCCTTGATCCATGCCGCCGACGCCCTTGTGTTGATGGCGGGCGACGATGGCCCGGGAAGGATCAGTCCGCTGTCGGGAGAGCTGCGTCTGCCTCGCTAGCCGCTGGCTCCGGGCCGCTGTCGGCACGCTCCCGACGACGGCGGTCGGCTGCCACGGTCTCCTCCATCAACTCAACCGCCTGGGCCATCTTTTCAAGATTGGTGGCGTAGAGATTGATGTCCTTGTCGACCCGCTCACGCATCAGCCCCATGGCCACCGCCAGCTCGTGGGCAGAGGAGCGCAGGGCAGCAGGATCGAGAGCATCCGCCCCCTGGGCCTGTTCGATCAAGGTGAGCAGCCCGACCGCCATCAGGCGGGAGTAATGAAAATCTGGACGGCGGATCGAAGCCAGGCAGGAGGCCAGGGGCTCTGGAGCCCCCTCACCGGCAGCAGCGATCCACTGCTGAACGGCCTCGACACTGTGGTGGCCCATGGCCGCTTGAGCAGCCTCGGCCTGTTGACGCAGGATTCCGGCATCAAACCCGGATGCTGAACAGAGGGCCTGGAGCAGGGGAGCCTGGTGCTCCACGGGGCGGTATCCCTGGGAAAAGGCATCGAAAACCTGAATCAGACCAACCGCGAACAGGGTGTTGGCCTCAAAGCCACCCTGGTGACTGAGCAGATGGAGCTCCACGAGCAGCTCATCAACCATGCGGCGATGGAGCGGCGCGATGACATAGGGAAAGGCCCGATGGAAAGCACGTTTGCTGTCGGCAACAGTGATCGCGGCGCTCAAGCTTTCAATCCAGGCTGAGCTGGACCTTAGCGCTGCCGTGATCCGGACGAGGGTGCCGGGGCCGAACCCCACAGCCAACCACGACCTCGCCCTCAGTAGGATTGCCGTCTTCCGAGAACGAGCCTGTCGATGATCCCGATCGTGATTGAAGAGTCGGGCCGGGGTGAGCGGGCCTTCGATATCTATTCCCGTCTTCTCCGGGAACGGATCATTTTCCTTGGCGAACCGGTGACCAGCGACTCAGCCAACCGGGTGGTGGCCCAACTGCTGTTCCTGGAAGCCGAAGATCCGGAGAAGGATGTTTTCTTGTACATCAACTCCCCCGGGGGTTCCGTGTACGACGGTCTCGGAATCTTCGACACCATGCAACACATCAAGCCCGATGTGCAGACGGTATGCATCGGCCTGGCGGCCAGCATGGGTGCGTTTCTGCTGGCGGCTGGTACCAAGGGCAAGCGAAGCAGCCTCACCCACTCGCGAATCATGATTCACCAGCCCCTGGGTGGGGCCCGCGGTCAGGCCAGCGACATCCGAATTCAGGCCGATGAAATCCTCTACTTGAAAAAGAAACTGAACCAAGAGCTCTCCGATCGCACGGGTCAGCCCCTCAGCCGAATTGAGGAGGACACAGACCGCGACTTCTTCATGTCACCAGCTGAGGCCGTTCACTATGGGCTGATCGACAAGGTGATCGACAAGCGACCGGTCAGGCCTGTCTGAGCAAAGACAATCCATCGGATTGGCATGGGCCGCGGACGGGGTGCTGGCGAGGGAAAATCCTTTGGCAAGGGCCTTCCCCCAAGCCAGAGGCCTAGCAAGATCTGCCCAATCTGTGGCAGGCCATTCAGCTGGAGACGCCGCTGGGCCGATGGCTGGGACGCAGTGGTTCACTGCTCAGATCGTTGTCGCAACAACCGCAATCGATCAACCCGAAGCAACCCTGAGTGAGACGGGTTGGCGAGCTACGGGTTGGTAAGAGACGGGTTGTCGAGACACGGTTTGACTTGAGTGATGCCTTTCCTGATCTAGGGAAACCAGGATGGAAGAGATAAAAAAAGACCCAGGAGCCCTTAGGACTCCTGGGTTCTGAGACTACGCGGTTTAGGTAGGGCTGAGATCAGCTGGCGGTCTCGAGGCTTGGGGCAGAAACAGGAGAGTTGTTGTGATCGTTCTCTGCCAAGAAGGGAGAAAAACGTTCCTTCTCAGGAATGGATGCAAATTCACTGACGATGGCCCTGAACTCCTCTCCATCGAGACTTTCCTTTTCGATCAGGAGCTCAACAACACGATCCATGCAGGTGCGATGGGCCGCAACCAGAGCGACAGTATCGGTGTAGCAACTCTGAACAATGGCTCGCACGGCTTCGTCAATCTTGCTGGCGAGATGGTCGGAACCATCACTGCGCGTCATCAGATCGCGGCCCAGGAAGACCTCCTGATTACCTGCCTCGAAGGAGACCTGACCAAGGTTGCTCATGCCGAAGCGGGTAACCATCTGGCGGGCAATCGATGCCACCTGCTGGATGTCGCCGCCGGCACCGGTGGTGACTTCGGAGTGACCGAACACCACATCTTCGGCAGCCCTGCCGCCGAGGGCCCCCATGATGCGGGCCCGCAACTGGGCACGACTCACCAGCATCTGCTCCTCATCGGGTGAGAACCAGGTCAAACCCTGGGCCTGGCCCCGGGGAATCAGGGTGACCTTCTGCACGGGGTCGTGGGCCTTGACGAGGGTGCCGACCAGAGCATGGCCGACCTCGTGATAGGCGATCAGTCGCTTGCTGCGGCCATCGGTGAGGGGCTTGCCCTCCATGCCGGCGATGATGCGGTCAACGGCATCATCGATCTCAGCCAGCGTGGTGGCCTCTTTCCGACGACGGGCCGTCAGGATGGCCGCCTCGTTGAGCAGGTTGGCAAGATCGGCACCAGAAAAACCAGGTGTGCGTCGGGCGATCGTCTCCAGGGCGACGTCGGGGGCGAGGGTTTTGTTTCGGGCGTGCACCTGAAGGATCGAAAGACGACCCTTGATATCGGGCACATCCACCATCACTTGACGATCGAAACGACCCGGACGCATCAGCGCTGAATCGAGAACATCGGCTCGGTTGGTGGCCGCGATGATGATGATGCCGCTGTTGCCCTCAAAGCCATCCATTTCCGTGAGCAACTGGTTGAGGGTTTGCTCCCTTTCATCGTTGCCCCCCCCGATGCCGGCGCCCCGCTGACGGCCCACGGCATCGATCTCGTCAATGAAGATCAGACAGGGGCTGTTTTCCTTGGCACGCTTGAAGAGATCCCGAACCCGGGATGCGCCGACCCCCACGAACATCTCCACGAATTCGGATCCGGAAAGGGAGAAGAAGGGGACCCCGGCTTCGCCGGCGATTGCCTTGGCCAGCAGGGTCTTGCCGGTACCTGGAGGGCCCACCAGAAGCACCCCACGGGGAATCTTTGCGCCCACGGAGGTGAAGCGCTCAGGGGTCTTGAGGAAGGTGACCACCTCCTGAAGATCTTCCTTGGCCTCTTCCACACCGGCCACATCCTGGAACAGCACACCGGTTTCCGCTTCCATCAGGAAACGGGCCTTGGTCTTGCCGAACTGCATCGCCTGGCCCGGGCCCCCCGGCATGCCGGAATTGCGGCGGGCCAGAAAAATCAGGGAACCGATCAGGAGCAGGGGGAAAAGCAGGTTGCCAAGCAGGCCCAGGGCCGGAGGCGTGGAGCGCGGCGGATGGATGTCAAAGCTGATGCCCTGGTCCTTGAGGCGAGTGACGAGCTCAGGGGCGAGACCGGGCAGGTCAACCCTGAGGCGCTGAACCCTGTTGTCGAGATCAGGATCAACAGCTTCGATCACGGCGCTGCGGCCACCGTCATAGATGTCAACGGCCGTCACCCGGCCGGCATCCACGTAATCCAGGAAGCGGCCGTAGGTCATGCGGGCGATCGCCGCATTCCTGGGGGCGGTGGTTGGTCCGCCTGAATTCAGGGAAGCTGGCCCGCCCTGGGAAAGGAACTGCCATCCAAAGAACAGCGCGACGCCGAGGGGAAGAATCCAGAGGAGAAGCGGACGCCAGCGCTGGTTCATAGCTTCGGAAATTTCTTAACAACTGTAACGGAACCAGCTCCCTTCCTGAGGATCAGGAGGCTTCTTCCCAGACCTGCCGGGCACTCTCGCCGCCTTGAAGGGCCTCCAGGCTGGGGGCCTCAATCAACAGCTCCGAGGCATGGAGCGTTTCCAGAAGCTCGGGTCCGCCCATGCCGTGGGTCCAGATCTCCAC
Source organism: Prochloraceae cyanobacterium (assembly GCA_040377855.1). GTDB lineage: Bacteria > Cyanobacteriota > Cyanobacteriia > PCC-6307 > Cyanobiaceae > CAIXOZ01. The sequence goes on from JBEINY010000040.1 coordinate 13,236, forward strand.
CTCAGACGTGGGAGGGCACTGGAAACTCAGCATCTCAAAGGGAAAGACCACCCTCTCGAGGAAAAACTCCTGGGGGCCGATGCAACGGACGATCACCATGCGGTCAGTGCCATTGCGGTAGCCACAGGACAACAGGCCCAAACCTTCGACCTCGAACGGGAACAACCCATCAAGCCATCCCAGCCCCCATCGATGGGTGACCGCTGACACCGTTTCAGGCTCTTCATGGTTTCTTCCAAAACCTGAAGCCCCGCCGGTGGTTCCTGCTCCCGTTGTCTTGGGGGCTGCGCAGGGTCTCAGAGGCTGCGCAGGGCGACGATCGGATCAAGGGCAGCGGCGCGCCTGGCTGGCACCACACCGAAGAAGAGTCCGATCGAACCGGACAGCCCCACGGTCACCAGCACACTGACGACACCGATCGAGGCTGGCAGCGGCGTGACGACGGCCACCAGAGCCACGGCCCCGATGCCCAGGGCGCTGCCGAGCACCCCTCCCAGGCTGGAGAGCACCAGGGACTCCACGAGAAACTGGCGCAGGACATCGCTGCTGCGGGCACCGAGGGCCTTGCGCAGGCCGATCTCCTGGGTGCGCTCGCTCACCGAAACCAACATGATGTTCATGATGCCGATACCTCCCACCAACAGGGAGATGGCACCGATCGCCGCCAGCATCAGGGTGAGGCCACCGGTGATCGTGCCCACGATCGCCAGGGCATCCTTCTGGGATCGGACCGCGAAGTCGTCTTCGCGAAGGATGCGGTGGCGCTGGCGCAGGAGATTGCTGATCTGAAAGACAGCGGCGCTGGTGCTGGCGTCATCGCGAGCCTCGACGCTGATGAAATTCAGACTGACTCCGTAGGTGGGATCACGACCACTGAGCTTGCTCACCATGGTCGTGAGCGGGATGTAGGCGTTCTCATCCTGGTTGGCTCCGAACACGGCCCCCTTGGGGGCCATCACACCGATCACCTCAAACGACTGGTCACGGATCCTCAGGGAACGGCCAATGGCGGAGCCAGCCGGGAAAAGCCGGTTGCGCAGGTCGGGACCGATCACCACGACATTGCGGGCCGCCTGAATGTCGCCGCTGCTGAAGAAGCGCCCCTGGGCCAGATCAAACCGGCGCACGGGGATGAAGTCCGGCGTGACGCCGGAGACGGAGGCCGTGGCCGACAGGCCACCGGCCTGGACAACCTCGCTCAGGGTGATCTGCGGAGCCACCCGGCGGACGCTGGGCACCTGCTCGACGATCGCCTCGGCATCTTCAAGCACGAGGGTCTTGGGAAAGTCGATGCCCTGACGGCGCGTGTCGTTGTTGCCCGGCACCACAAACAAGACATTGGAGCCCAGGGTGTTGAGCTGGCCCTCCGCCAGATTCTGGGCGCCCCTGCCAACGCCCACCAGGGTGATCACCGATGCATTGCCAATGACGATGCCCAACATGGTGAGGGCACTGCGCAGCCGGTTGGAAGCAAGGGTGTGAAGGGCCATCCCCACGGTTTCCCGAAGGGAGAGTTTTGAGGCCATGGGCAAAGGCCTGGCGGCGGATCGACGGGGTGTGGGTCCGTTCTAAGGGAACCGGGGCCCGCACGGCCAAGCAGCGACCCTCGGTGATCGCTGCTGAACCAAGGCCGCTCTGCCATCGCGGCTGGTCCCTGCAGCCGGGTTATCCCATCGATCAGGCGGGCCCACGGGAGGGCCTGAGGGATCGACCCGTGAAGGGATTCAGACGTCGGTGAGGTGCTGAACCGGATCGGAGGAGACGATGCCGACCTTGATCAAGTCGGTGGAACCGCTTACCCCCGTCAGGGTGCCGGCCGTCTGCACCACCAGATCGCCCTCCCGCAGCAGGCCCCGTTCCTGGGCCACCGCCATCGCCATGGCGAAGGTGCCGCTGGTGGTGCTGTCCTGGCTGATCAGCAGGGGATTGACGCCCCACACCAGCTGAAGCTGCCTGGCGACGGAGGTGTCACTGGTGATGGCCAGGATCGGGGTGCTCGGCCGGAACTTGCTGACGTTGCGCGCTGTGGCACCGGATTTGGTGAGGGGAAGAATCGCCGAGGCATCGAGTTGGCGGGCGATCGAACTGACGGCCTGGCTGATCGCATTGGGAATCGTGGTGGCCATGTGGCTGTCCAGCACACGACGGGGGTAGTCCCGCTCGATCCGGCGGGCGATCTGGGCCATCGTGGCCACGGCCTCAACGGGGTAATCCCCAACGGCGGTCTCGTTGGAGAGCATGACCGCATCGGTGCCATCGAGAATCGCGTTGGCCACGTCACTCACCTCAGCCCGGGTAGGACGTGGACAGGTGGCCATCGAATCCAGCATCTGGGTGGCCGTGATGATCGGAATCCCAAGGCTGTTGGCCTTACGGATCAGCTCCTTCTGCAGCAGGGGCACCTCCTCAGCGGGCATCTCAACGCCGAGATCACCTCGGGCCACCATCACCCCATCGCAAAGCGGAAGGATGGCGTCAATCTGATCAATCGCTTCGAACTTCTCGATCTTGGCGACCACAGGGGTCTGGTGACCATGGCTGGCAATCAACTCGCGGATCTCGAGCATGTCCGAAGGGTTGCGAACGAAGCTGAGGGCCACCCAGTCGACGCCGTGCTGAAGGCCGAAGATGAGATCGGCACGATCCTTGTCGGTCAAGGCCCGGATCGAGAGCTGCACATCGGGGAAGTTGACGCCCTTGTTGTTGGAGAGCACCCCACCCACGGTGACCTCGCAGAGCAGGGCCTCCGCGTCCCGATCAACGGCGGTGACAACCATCTCGACCCGACCGTCATCGAGAAGGATGCGACTGCCGGCCGTCACCTCATGGGCCAGCCGGTCGTAGGTCACCGTGGCGATCTGCCGGTCACAGGCCACCTCCCGGGAGGTGATGGTGAAGGAATCGCCCTTCTGCAGGGTGATCGGGCCTCCGGCAAAACGGCCCAAGCGGATCTTCGGTCCCTGGAGGTCCTGAAGAATGCCGATATGAACCCCGAGGGTCTGGGCCACCTGGCGAATCGTCTCGATTCTGGCCGCGTGTTCGGAGTGGTCGCCGTGGGAAAAATTCAGGCGGAAGGTGGTGGCCCCGGCCTCGATCAGCTGGCGGAGCCGCTCGGGCGATTCGGTGGCAGGCCCGATCGTGGCGACGATCTTGGTGCGACGCATGAGATCGGGCAGGGCCATGAAAACCGTCAGGTATCAGTCGGAAACTACCATCCGACCCAGCCCTCCACCCGGCGATGGATCTCAATCAGTACCAGCGCCTCTCCAGGGCCACGGCCCGTTATCCCGACGCTGGCAGCAACCCGATCTATCCGACCCTGGGCCTGTGCGGCGAGGCCGGTGAGGTGGCCGACAAGGTGAAGAAGGTGCTGCGTGACCGCGACGGCGTCTTCGAGCAGGAAACGCTCAGGGCCCTGGCCCTGGAGCTCGGGGATGTGCTCTGGTACGTGGCCCAGCTGGCCACCGAGCTCGATCTCGACCTCGAGGCGATCGCCAACACCAATCTCGAGAAGCTCAGCAGTCGGGCGGCCCGTAACGTGATTTCCGGCAGCGGCGACGATCGCTGAAGCGCACCGAGTCCGCCCTGATCTCCCTCCGGCTACCGCCCATGTCCTGGCTTTCCCTGCTGCAACCCTGGCGCCGGCCTCAGGCCCTCGGGGCCGGCTGCTCGGCGCTGCTGCTGCTGGTGCTGCTGCTGATGCCGGCCAGGGCCAATGCCCTCGACCTTGCGGTCAGCGACGTCAGCCTCGAACCCTGCCCGGCCAGCGACATCGGCGCCCAGCCCCAGCTGCGCCGACCCAGCGGAGCCAGCTGTTATGCCCTGCGTGGTGTGGTCACCAACACCGGACGCAAGACCGTGGTGGATACCGATGTCTTCGCCCAGATTCTCGATGCCAGCGGCGAGCCCGTGCTCCAGAACCGCTCCAGGGTCGGCTCGATCGGCGATGTGCCTCCGGGTCAATCCTCCTTTGCCCTGCGGCTGGCGATTCCGGCCGGCACCCCGGGACCCTTCCAGTTCCGGCTGGTGAAGGCCCGTGGCTTCAGTGCTCCGGTGCGCACCCGCGCCGAGGAAGGGGATGAACTGCTGCCGCTCGAGCAACAGATCGCCACCGACGAGGCCCTGGGCTGAGCTCGGCTGCGCTGATCAGCGGCGGCGCCGTGTAAGGGAGGCGTGGCCGGGGTCTGCGTGCAGACCGGCCCGCCACCAACACGTCTGGGATGGACCTGGTCGTCGGGCCAAGCAGGGGGATGGATGGGGCGTTCGGTTACGGCGACCCGTCAGAAGGGCTGAACAGAGGCCATCACCAGCTGCGATCCGCTTTCGAGCAACTTCTGAATGAAGCTCAGGGCCAGGAAGGCAACGATCGCCGAGAGATCCAGGCCTCCCAGGGGCGGGATCAGGCCGCGGAAGGCATTCAGATAAGGGTCGGTGATCGAGCTCAGGGTCTCGAGCAGTGGGTTGCTCCAATCCAGGTTCGGGAACCAGCTCAGCAGCAC